>NZ_CP029551.1:375000-720000 GCF_003173735.1 Methylobacterium radiodurans
TCCTCCGGCAGTAAACCTTTCTGCCTAAGCACGTATCCGGTATTAGCTCACGTTTCCCTGAGTTATCCCGAACCGGAGGGCACGTTCCCACGTGTTACTCACCCGTCTGCCACTCACCCCGAAGGATGCGTTCGACTTGCATGTGTTAAGCCTGCCGCCAGCGTTCGCTCTGAGCCAGGATCAAACTCTCAAGTTGAAGAGCTGATCATGACACCAATCACAAATCATCGACAGAAGCACATCAGATCACCGTTTCCAGCAATCCGGAGCTCCTAAAGAAGCTTTGGAACCAGCGTCTCATCTCACGTCCCAGAACCCCCACGCACCAGCCAAAGCCAGCGCCGCGAGAACCCCAAGACCGCAAGGACGACGCCGCCCACGCTTCTCTTTCTCAGATCAACTTGTCAAAGAGCCCGACAGCTCGGCCCGTGCCGAACCGCCCCACACTCTAGGGAAGAGACGAGAGCGCCCGCCCGGATCAACCACACGGTCTGGTCAGCTCACGATGTTCCAGAGAGCGAGCCGCCTCAAGAGACGGCTCAGCGACCGGGCCGCTGCTGCGGCCGGCGCCGATGAGCGGTGTCTACGCCCCGCCCCCGCCCCCGTCAACTCCCCAAATGACGGGACCGCAAAAAATCCGCGACGGGACCGTGACGGTCGTGAACCGAAGCGCCAGACGTCGGGGTCTGCGTGCCCTGCCGGAGGCGGCACCGACCCTCAATAGCCCTTCTTCACCTGGGCCAAGGCCGCCTTGAGGCCCTGCGCGACCCGGGCACGCTCCTCCGGCGAGGCGTCGCGGGCGACCGCGACGTGCTCCCGGCGCGAGACCAGGGTGAGGCGCTGCAGGCCGTACTCCTCGTCCTCGACCTGGGTGAGCTTGGTCCAGAGCGGGTTGAAGCGCCACTCGCGCCGCTCGCCGCGGTGGCTGACCCGGGCAAGGAAGACCTCGATCTGCGAGATCATCACCTCCTCGAAGGAGCGGCCGCGACGGAAGCTGACCTTCAGCGCCGCATAGATCGCCAGCATGTCGAGGCCGAAGAACCCGGCGACCGGCCAGAAGCCCATGCGCCAGCACCAGATCGATACGGTCAGCGAGACGAGGCAGCAGCCCGTCATCACGATCCGAAACCCTAAGCGGCTCAGCGACTGGTGCGGCCGGATCGTCGCGCTGAAGACCGGGCGGTCGACGCTGTCCGGGTCGAGCCCGTCGGGATGGACTGAGAGGTTGCCGCGCGCCATGCGGCCAATATAACGCGGCGATGCCGCCCAGAAAGACGCCCGAAGCCAACACAACGTCGCGCGTGCCGGGCGCGCGGAAGGTCAAAGCCAAGCTTACGCCGCCGCCCAAGGTCCTAGCACGTCCCGGGCGGGCGAAGGCCGCCGGGGGAACGCTGACGAAGCCGCTGACCGCGCATGTCGAGGCTGCCCCGGAACCGGTCGATGCCGTGACCCTGGCCGAGATCTTCCGGCGCCTCAGCGCGCGCACGCCACAGCCTCGGGCCGAGCTCGAATACCTGAACCCCTTCACGCTTCTGGTCGCGGTCGTGCTCTCGGCCCAGGCGACCGACCGCAGCGTCAATCTTGCGACCCGGCCGCTCTTCGCCATCGCCGACACGCCTGCGGCGATGCTGGCGCTCGGCGAGGAGCGGGTGCGCGACTTCATCCGCACCATCGGCCTGTTCAACACCAAGGCCAGGAACGTGATCGCGCTCTCGCGCATCCTGGTCGAGGTGCATGGCGGCGCGGTGCCGCAATCGCAGGAAGAGCTGCAAGTGCTGCCGGGCGTCGGCGCCAAGACGGCCAGCGTGGTGCTCAACGTCGCCTTCGGGGTTCCGCGGATCGCGGTCGATACCCATATCTTCCGGGTCTCCAACCGGATCCCGCTGGTGGTCGCGCCGACGACCGACAGGGTGCAGGCCGGCCTGGAGGCGATCGTGCCGGAACCCTACCGGCTCAACGCCCATCACTGGCTGATCCTGTTCGGCCGCTACATCTGCAAGGCGCGCAAGCCCGATTGCCCGGTCTGCCCGATCAACGACCTCTGCCGCTACCCGGCGAAGACGCTCTGAGAGCGAGAGGAAAGGTTCCGGATACCAAAGGTCGAGACCTTTGGCGGGTGCAGGGCAGAGCCCTGCTGTCGGCTCCCTTCGCCCTGGACCCCGCCCAAGGGCCAGGGGCCCGTGGGGATCCCGGTTCTTGGCCGCGGCGATCGGCCCGGGATGATCCCTCCAGGGGCGTCCGCGCAATCCTCACCCGCGGGCTAACGCGTTGTGCCGGAAGCCCGGTTCGGGTAGTTTGGCGCCCGGTAGCGGGGGGAAATCGGCATCGATTAACCCCCGCAGCCCGACCCTTCGTCCGGTCGCCGCGCCGCGGATTCCGCCCGTCATCGCCCCAAGGAGTCACGGCCCATGGACTTCCTCAAACCACGGTACACGCCTATGAACCGCCGCCGTCGCATCTACGAGGGCAAGGCGAAGGTCCTCTACGAGGGTCCGGAGCCCGGCACGCTCATCCAGCACTTCAAGGACGACGCGACCGCCTTCAACGCGAAGAAGCACGAGATCATCGACGGCAAGGGCGTGCTGAACAACCGGATCTCGGAATTCGTCTTCCAGCACCTCAACGACATCGGCGTGCCGACGCACTTCATCCGCCGGCTCAACATGCGCGAGCAGCTGATCCGCGAGGTCGAGATCATCCCGCTCGAGGTGGTGGTGCGCAACGTCGCGGCGGGCTCGCTGGCGACGCGCCTCGGCCTGGAGGAAGGCACCCAGCTGCCGCGCTCGATCATCGAGTTCTACTACAAGAACGACCAGCTCAACGACCCAATGGTGTCGGAGGAGCACATCACGGCCTTCGGCTGGGCGACGCCGCAGGAGATCGACGACATCATGGCGCTGGCGATCCGCGTCAACGACTTCCTGTCGGGCCTCTTCCTCGGCGTCGGCATCCGCCTCGTCGACTTCAAGATGGAGACCGGTCGCCTCTGGGAAGGCGACATGATGCGCATCGTGGTGGCTGACGAGATCTCCCCGGATTCCTGCCGGCTCTGGGACATCAAGTCCTCGGACAAGCTCGACAAGGACCGCTTCCGCAAGGATCTCGGCGGCCTGATCGAGGCCTATACCGAGGTCGCCAAGCGCCTCGGCATCATGGCCGAGAACGAGAAGGTGCAGATGGGCGGCCCCCGCCTCGTTCAGTAGAGCGGGCGGCGCGCCGGGCCGGGCTCGCCCTGGAGGGCGCCTGGTCGCAGGCGGGCATGGGTCGAGAGGTCCGGGTCGAATCCCGGGTGGTAATGGGGGTCCTGCGCCAGCAGCGGCCCCCATCGCTTTTTGAACGCGGCGATCTCGCGGGCGTGGCGGGCGGCGGCCTCCGGCGTGCGGCGGCGGCTCAGGCCCTCGTAGTGGTGGAGTACCGCCTCCGGCACCATCAGAGTGTGGCGGCCGGCCGCGTTCAGGCGCAGGCAGAGGTCGACGTCGTTGAAATCGACCGCGAAGGTGTCCGCATCGAAGCCGCCGACGGCGGCGAACGCCTCCGCCTCCACCATCAGGCAGGCGGCGGTGACCGCCGAGACCCGGTGCGGCACCCGCAACGTCCCGAGATAGCCCGGCGCCTCGCCCGGAAAGTGCCGGTGGGCGTGGGTGACGAGGCCGCCCCCGGTGCCGAGCACGATGCCGCCGTGCTGGATCCGGCCCGCCCCGTCGATGAGCTTGGCGCCGACCGCGCCGATCTCCGGGCGCAGCGCATGGCGGGCCATGGCGGCGAGCCAGGCCGGGTCGCCGGCCACGACGTCGTTGTTGACGAAGACGAGGAGCCGCCCGCGGGCGATCCCTGCGGCGGCGTTGTTCATGGCGGCGAAGTTGAACGCACCAGGCCAGGGCAGCACGCGGGCGCGGCCGGCGGCTGCGAGAGCGTCGAGATAGGCGCGCGTCTCGGGCTCGCGGCTGTCGTTGTCGAGGACGACGAGGTCGAGATCGGGCCAGTCGGTCGCTAGCAGGCTCTCGATGCAGGGGCGGAGCAGATCGAGCCGGTCGCGGGTCGGCACGATCAGGCTGGCGGCGGGGCGCGGCTCGGGCAGCGGATAGACGATCCGGATCACGCCCTCCCCGGCCGGCTCGATGCGGGCCCCGGCGCGGCCGGTCTGGTCGAGGTGGTCCCGGACGGCCGCCGCGTGCCCCCTCCCCTCCCCCGCGGCCGCCCTCGGCTGCCGGAGCGCGAGGATGCCGGGCAGGTGGCCGATCGCGGAGGGACCGAAATGCTCCGCGACCCGGAACAGCGCGTCGGCAGCGCCCGCCCGCGGATTGATCCCGGCCGGACCGAGCGCCGCGCGGCGGAGCGCGACGACCGGGCCGATGTAGTCGATGGCCGCCAGGAAATCGGGATCGAAGGCCGGCCGCAGCAGCGGGACGACCGGGCCGCCGGGGCGGCTCTGCGCGAGGGTGTCGCCGTAGAGCGCGTGCAGGCCGGGATCCGCGAAGGCTACGCGGATCGCCCCGGCAGCGCCGGCCTTGAGGACGTGGCCGGGCGCGCTCAGCAGCAGGATGTCGGGGTCGGCGAACGGCTCCGGCGCGGCGGGGAAGGCGGTCAGGGTCGCGGGCGGCAGGGTGAGGCGATGATCGATGCCGACGAGGGCGGCGAGCCCCTGCCGGGCGCGTAGCCGCCGCCCGGTGAGCCGGGCCCAGAGCAGCGCGAGCGTGCGGCCCGGATGCTGTGCGAGGGCCGCAAGGGCAGGCAGGCGGCGCGCGGGACGGGGCTCGGCGAAGCGGAGGAAGACGTCGGCTGGCTCGGCGGAGGGGGGCGCCCTCACTCCAGATCCTCCCCGAAGGTCGTGAGCGACAGGCAGGGATGGTAGTACGGATCGTGCCGGATCACCGCGTGCCAGCGCTCGGCGAAGCGGGCAGCCTCGGCCTCGAAGCGGGTGCGGGCCGCGCCGACCGAGGGGCCGCGGCTCACCGATTCCAGGTGTGCGAGCCGCGCGGCCGGGGTCCAGAGGACGCGCAGGCCCTCGCGGCGCAGGCGCAGGCAGAAATCCACATCGTTGAAATCGACGGGGAAGGTCTCCGCGTCGAAGCCGCCGACCTGCGCGTAGAGGTCGCGCCGGACCGCGAGACAGGCAGCGGTCACCGCCGAGACCTCGTGGGCAACCCGCATCTGGCCGAGATGTCCGGGCGTGTCGCCCGGGCGGCGGCGCAGGATGTGGCCCGCCCGGCCCCCGAGCCCGACCACCACGCCCGCGTGCTGGAGCCGTCCGTCGCCGTAGACGAGCTTGGCGCCGACCGCGCCGACATCGGGCCGGCACGCCTGACGGACCAGGGCATCGAGCCAGCCGGGTTCCAGCACCGCGATGTCGTTGTTGAGGAGCACCACGACCGGGCCGGACGCGGCGGCGACGCCCCGGTTGACCAGCCGGGAGAAGTTGAACGGCTCCGGATCGCTCAGGATCGTCACGCGCGGGTCGGCTCGCAGAGTGTCGTAATGGGCGAGCACCGCCGGATCGGTCGAGCCGTTGTCCACGATGATCAGCTCGATCGCCGGATAGGCGGTCTCGTGGAGCACGCCGCGGCAGACCTGTGCGATCAGGTCGAGCCGGTCGCGGGAGGGGATCACGATGCTGGCGAGCGGCGCCGGCTCCGGCAGCGGCCAGAGCAGGTCCGGCACCCCGTCGCGGGCCGCGACCGTCGCGGACGAGCCGGCCTCCGCGAGGTGGCGGACGAGAGCCGTCCGGCGCGGCGTCCCCTCGGGCAGTCGCGCCTCGGTGCGGGCGAGGACGCGCTGAAGGTGCCGGACGGCCCCCACACCGCCCGCGACCGCGATGTCGAGGCGCAGCGCGAGGTCGGCGGGATTGCCGAGCGGCGCGTCGAGGGCGCGACCGAGCCGCTCGCGCGCGGCGAGCCAGGGCCGGCCGAGGTAGCCGGCGGCGAGCGCGAAGTCGGGACTCCAGTCGGGCTTCAGACGGGGTAGCCCGTCCGCGCCGACCTCGTCCGCGTAGACGAGGCTCGCGGGTCCCAGATGCGCCCCGAGGCTCGCTAGCGCGTCCGGCGCGAGGACGTCGCCCGGTTCGAGAAGGCAGAGGGCCGCGTCCACCCCGAGGAGGTCGGGGAGCGGCCGGTCGGCGCGCCAGGGCGCCGCGGCGATGCGGGGATCGGCGCGGGCCGGCATCACGGCCGCCCCGACGGTGAGGACCTGTGCCGTCCAGGCGGCGCTGGTCTGGGCCGCGAGGCTCGCCAGCGTGCGGGCGAGCGCCGCCTCCTGCCCGGCCCGGGCGGCGATCAGCACGCGGATGGCGGCCGGCGCCCCGGAGGCCGAGACCTCGGAGGTCGGCGCGATCTCGGCGCGGGCCCGCGCCCAGGCCGCGTAGCCGGCGAGCGGCGTGACGGCGCATGCGCCCCGCAGGGTGTCGCGGTAGCGCCGGGCATCGCCCCGCGCGCGCTCGTAGAGGGCGGCGACCGCCCGGAAGGGGCGTCGGCCAAGGGCCTGAAGCAGCAGGCTCGCGTCCCCGCGCCGGCCGACCCGGTCGAGGTGGAAGCCCGGCGGGGCGGCGAGCCGGATCTCGGCGGTGGCCGGCGGGATCAGCCCGAGCCAGTGCGCCCGCGCCCCGCCGGGCAGCACGAAATCCTGCGCCGAGCCGTCGCTTGCGAGGGCGCGCAGGAGCGGGCGCTGGGGCACGGCCGCCGGATCGGTGCGGTAGCTCAGGACGATCCAGCCGGCGAGGCCGCCGGGCAGGACGAGGCGCCGGCCGAATAGGGCGTCGTCCGTCGTCTCGAGCCGAAAGGGAACCGCGCGACCGGCGTCGCTCAGACCGGCGACGGCGTCCGCCGCCTCATTGGGCGCCACCGCTCTCGCCGCCCTCCTGGGCGGCCGCCGCGGGGGCCTTGCGGCGGGGCTTCGGCTTGGTGGCGGCCTTCGGGGCGCCGGCCTTGCCGATCCCGGCCATGATCTCGTAGTCGCGCACCATCGCGGCCGGCACCACGAGGCCGTCCTCCACCGTCGAGCCGAAGCCCTGCGCCTCGCCGGGCGCGACCGTGACGGTCAGGCGCTGCTGGCGGGTCATCACGGTCTTGTCGTCGTGGCGGATCTGGAAGGTGATCGGCACGTCGAAGCGCCCGGGCGCGCCGCCGGGCCCGAGCAGGACCCGCACCTCGGCGCCGACCTTGACCCGCACCGTGCCGTCTGGCTGCGGCAGGCACTCCCGGGCGAGACGCCCGAGCGTCGCCTGCGAGCGGATGCTGCCGGCCGCGCCCTCGCCGCGCCCGCCGAGCGTCTGCATGGCGGCGCCCCCCTCCGGCACGTCCACGGTCGGGCAATAGGCGGCCTCGGGTTCCGGAGCCCGCGAAGGGGGCACCGTGGTGCCGCCGTATTTCAGGAGGTTCGAGAAGATGTTGCCCTCCTCGGCCGGCGGCGCGCCCTGGGGTGCTGCCTGGGGTGCCGTCTGGGCCTGGGCCGTCCGCACCCCGGCGCCGGGCATCCCGAGCACGAGGATCGCGAGCACCCCGCCGAGCCGCGCCGACATTCCGTTCATCCCGCCCGTCCCGCGTTCCTACCTGAGGCCTATTTGAGGCTGTCGAAGCCGGTGCCGAACCCCTTCATCGACAGGGGAATGCCCACGCCCTCCTCGGGCGTCTGGAACACGATGAAGGTCGCCTGGCCGCCGTTCCTGAACTGGCGGATCAGGCCCTCGTCCATCACCACCTCGGCGACGCAGCCCGTGGTGAGGCAGCGCACGAAGCCGGCGCGGCCGATATCGGTCTGATCAATCTTGAGGCCGAGGCCCGAGGGCAGAAGCACGCCGAGCGGGGCCACCACGCGCAGCAGGTAGCCGCGGTTGTCGGCGGTCTTGAGCACGATGACCACGAGGGTGAGGTTCGGCCGGTCCTCGGCGGCGAGGTACTGCACCAGCGCGCATTGCTCCGCCTTGGCGCCGGCGGGCGTCTCGCAGCGCAGTTGCCAGTCGTCGAAGGTCTTGCGCACCATGCCCTGCGCCCGCGCCGGGGCGGATGAGGCGAGACCCGCCAGCGCGGCGACAGCGAGCGCGCCGAGAAGGCGCCTGACAGGACCGAGCCGCACGCGTCGTGGCACCAGCCAACCTCTACCCGGAAGCGCCCCGGGGGACGCGGACAACGGCGAAAGCCGCGCGTTGGGACCATGCGGGACCGCCCCTGTCAAGCGACGCGCGCCGTCCTATTGTTGCCGCAAAGCGCTATCGCGGGCCGGCCGTCACGCCTACAGATCAACGCTTCCGCGAAACCGTCCGGGATCGATCCCATGCGTCCGCTGCGCGCGCGTCTCCTCCTCACCCTCCTGGCGCTCGGTGCCCTGCCGGCCGGCGGGGCGTGGGCCCAGGGCCTGCCGGTCGGGGAGACCACCTATATCGAGCGCTCGCTCAACCGCGACGGCCCGCTGACCGTCGAGCATCCGCCGGTCGAGCGCAATCCCTATGGCCGGCGCGGCGGTGACGCGGCCCTTGCGGGCTTCTGCCGGGACGGCGGCTTCGTCCGCCGCCGCGACCAGTTCGGCAACCCGACCATCGTGCGCCAGCGCGAGGTCTGCGACAGCGTCGCGCCCCGCACCCTGATGCCGGGCCAGGTCGATCCGCGGCCGACCTGGCCGGCCGAGCGCCCCGCCGCGGTGCTGCGCGCCAAGGGTTGAGTTCCGGCTGAGGCTGGGCCGGGCGCCGGCCCGGTCCTCAGCCGTAGCGGTGCAGGCCGGCCCCGTGGCGCTTCAGCCAGGCCTCGGCCGCCTCGACGTTCGGGCAGAGCTCGCCGACGAGCCTCCAGAACCGGTCGGAATGGTTCATCTCGCGCAGATGCGCCATCTCGTGCGCCACGAGGTAGTCGAGCACGAGCGGCGGCGCGAGGATCAGGCGCCAGGAGAAGTTCAGCTCGCCCCGCGCCGTGCACGAGCCCCAGCGGCTGCGGGTGTCGCGCAGCGTGATCCGGGCCGGCCCCTGGCCGAGCTGCGCGGTGTGGTGCGCGATCGCGGCCTTGAGGTCGCTCAGCGCCTCCGCCTGGAGGAAGGCGCGCACGCGCCGGGCCACGTGCGCCTCGCCGCAGGAAACCGAGACGACCGGTCCGTCCGGCCCGGCCTCGATGCGGGTGGCGCCGCTGCGGTCGCCGCGCCGGACGATCGCGTGCATGACGCCGCGCAGCGGGAAGGCGGCCCCCTCCGCGAAGCTCACCCGCTCGGGCAGCCGGGCGAGGCGCGCCGCGATCCAGCCGCCGTGGCCCGCGGCGAAGCGCTGGGCGGTGGCGAGGCTCGTGCGGGGCGGCAGGGTCATCACCACCTCGCCGGTCGCCGCCGAGACGCGCAGCGTCAGCCGCCGGGCGGTGTCGCGGCGGCGCAGGACGATCCGGAAGGTCGCACCTTCGTGATCGATCGCGATGTGGTCGGGGTCGGGCACCGGCCCGGACCGCCGCAGCAGGGCGAGAAGCATGGCCGTACTGTAATCCGCCTTCGCCCGCTTGGCACGCGGTGCGCCGAAGCCCGGCCGCCGTCCTGTATGGATAACGTTCCGGCACGCCTCGGCGCCCCGGCATCCACGATCGAAGAGAGGAGATCTTAAGAGGTCTCAGTAATGACTGAACCGCGCCAAGACTCCCGTCAGTCCCGGGAGGTTTGGGCGAAAAATCTGCGACCGGCCGGCGGGTAACATCGAGTGCATGAGATCCTATTGCTCAGGTTTCGGGCACACGGGCGCGGGCGCCCGCATTTCGGGAGCATGCTCGCGACCTTCGGGCGCTGCCGGTCCGGGGTCACGGCGATCGAGTTTGCGGTCGCCGGCCCGGTCCTGTTCATCGCGATGCTGGAGATCCTGCAGGGCGGGGTGTTCCTGTACAGCTCGGCCGCTGTCGAGCGGGCGACCGTCGCGGCGGCCCGGGCCATCCAGGTCGGGAGCCTCGACTCGACTAAGGCCGGCACGGCCGCGAACTTCCGCGAGAAGGTCCTGTGCCCGGCCCTGATGCCGGGCATGACGTGCGGCAACGTCGTCACCAACCTCCAGACTGCCAACATGACCGGGGCAGGCTACGGCGCCTTCGTCAAGCCGGACCTGAGCGCGCTCGTCGCCGTCACGATGGACAACAACCAGACGAGCTACTGCCCGAGCGCGCCGAAGGTCTACCAGTACCTTCAGGTCTTCTACGCGATGCCGCTGTTCAGCCCGCTCTGGCGCAGCACTGTCGGCCAGCGCTGGAGCGTCAACGGCCAGACCGTCGTGTTCGTGCGCTCAGCCGCGGCGTTCCGCAACGAACCCTACACCGGCAGCAGCTTCACCACGAGTTGCTGACCATGATCTCCCGCCCTCTCCTCTCGACACGCCGCACGCGCCCAAAGCGGCCGGGCCTGCGCGCCTGGATCGGCGACAGGCGCGGCGTGGCCGGGCTGGAGATCGCCTTCATCCTGCCGATCCTGCTCGTGCTGGCGCTCGTGGGCTTCGACCTCGCCCGGTACACGATCTACGTGCGCAAGGCGCATCTGGCCGCCGCCACGATGGCCGACCTGCTGGCCCGCGTCGATCCCGATCCGAGCCTCAGCAACAATGCCGGCCGGATCACCTGGGCCAACCTCGACTCGGTGTTCCGGACCCAGCTCGTCGTCTTCCCGGAGCTCATGGAAGAGGCGCAGATCCGCAACGAGTGGGTCTGGAACACCGTGAAGTCATCCTTGTCCGGAATCACCTTCAAGACCCAGGCCGGCTGCCAGAGCAACTGCACCTATACGCCCTACGTGGCCTGGACCGGGGGCCAGGGCCGCCCCTGCGCCACGCCGCTCACCGGAGCCGCGACGACCGCGCAGCCCAGCCCCTCGACGCTGCCCGCGGACATCTTCGGCCCGGGCTTCCTCGTGGTGGCCGACCTGCTGTTCGAGTACCGGCCGATGTTCCTGCGCTCGGTGGTCGGCACCGTGACGATACGGCGCTCCTTCTACGCGATCCCCCGCTACGTCTCCTCCATCGTCTACGACCCGAATGCCGGTGCCGGCAACGCCTGGGTCTGCACCGTTCCTGCCTGAGGTTCCGATGCTGTCTCCGCGCACCCGCCCGGGCCGCCTCACGCGGGCCCTCGGCCGCCTTCGGGAGCGAATCGCGGCCGCGCCCGCCCGCCGCCTCGCCGGCGACCGGCACGGCAATGTGATCGTCATCTTCGCGCTCAGCGCGCTGCCGCTGATCGGCAGCGTCGGGGCGGGCGTCGAGTACCTGCGCAAGGTGAACTACCGCGCCCGCCTCGACGACGCCGCCGACGCGGCGGCCATGGCGGCAATCACCACGGCGCGCGACTACATCTCGTCGAACCCGAGCAACCAGGCCGACCCGACGGCCGACGCGATCGCCCGGGGCAAGGCGCGCGCGGAGGCGGTGTTCCGGGCCAACGCCGCCTCGACGCTGGGCGCCCTCAGCGTGACGCCGACCATCACCCTCGCGCGCAACGGGCAGGACCTGACCGCGTCGGCCGGGTATTCGACCACCTTCCCCTCGCCCTTCGGGCGCCTGCTCGGCAACGTCGCCGCCTCGAGCCTCAACGTGGTCGGAACGTCCACCGCGAACCTGTCGCTGCCGACCTACGTGGATTTCTACCTGCTGCTCGACACGTCCGGCTCGATGGGTCTGCCGACGAGCGCGGCGCAGCAGGTCTCCTTCGCCAAGCAGAATCCCGACATGGCGGACTCGAAGGGGAACAACTGCGCCTTCGCCTGCCACTTCCCGAGCTTCAAGGGCTACGACCTGTCGAAGACCTACAATATCGAGCTGCGCATCGCGACGGTCGGCAAGGCGGTCGCGCAGCTGATCGATACCGCCAAGTCCAAGGCGACGCTCGATAAGCAGTACCGGATCGGTCTCTTCCCGTTCATCAACGACATGGAGACGGCGGCCGACCTGACCCAGTCGCTCGACAACCTCAAGCCCTACGCCAACAATCTCGAAGCCTACATGGATGTCGGCGACTCGACCCGGCCGCGCGGCAGCGGCGGCACGCATTTCGAGCGCGTGATGCCGGCCATGAACAGCAAGATCGCGAGCGTCGGCGACGGCTCCACCTCCGCCAAGGCCAAGCCGTTCGTGTTCCTGGTGACGGACGGCATGGCCAACACGCAGTACTACTATGGCAAAGCCAACGCCTACGATTGGACGAAATGGACCGGCTCGTACTCCAACCTGATCGACCCCAGCCTCTGCACGCAGATGAAGAATCGCGGCATCACGATCTCGATCCTCTACATCCCCTATCTGCCGATGGCGCAGCCGTTCAACGACAATGTCGGCTACGAGAACGTCCGGGTGAACAGCCTCATCCCGAACGTGCCGACGGCCCTTCAGTCCTGCGCGTCGACGGGCTTCTTTCGCACCGCGAATGACGCCACCCAGATCACCACGGCGCTCAACGCAATGTTCGAGGACGCGATCAAGGCGGCACGTCTGACCCAGTAGCGCCGCCAGACCCTCACACTACGCGGCGCAGGTGCGGTGTCTGCGTGCCTCGCAGCGCCGCCATCTCGCGGATGAAGGCGGCGATGCGGGGCGCGATCACGGAGCGGTAGCGCGAGCCGTTGAACACCCCGTAATGGCCGACGCCCGCCTGCAGGTGATAGGCCTTGCGCTCGGGGGCGAGGTTCGGCGTGAGGTCGAGGGCGGCGAGCGTCTGGCCGACGCCGGAGATGTCGTCCTTCTCCCCCTCGACCGCGAGGATGGCGCAGGTCCGGATCGCCGCGAGATCGACGACCGCGCCCCGGTGCCGCATCGTGCCCCGCGGCAGGGCGTGCTCCACGAACACGGTCTCGACGGTCTGGAGGTAGAACTCGGCCGTGAGGTCCATCACCGCCAAGTACTCGTCGTAGAACTCCCGGTGCTTCTCGGCGGAATCGCCGTCGCCCTTCACCAAATGGTCGAACATATCGGCGTGGGCGGTGACGTGCCGGTCGAGGTTCATCGCCATGAAGCCGGAGAGCTGCAGGAAGCCCGGATAGACCCGCCGCCAGGCGCCGGGGAAGATCGGCGGCACGTACGCGATGGTGTTGCGCTCGAACCAGGACTGGCCCCGCTCCTGCGCGAGGCAGTTCACGGCCGTCGGCGAGCGGCGGGTGTCGATCGGGCCGCCCATCAGCGTCATCGAGACCGGCACCGCCGGGTCGCCGCGCCCCTCCATCACGGCGACCGCCGCGATCACCGGAACGGCGGGCTGGCAGACCGCCATCACGTGCAGGTCCGGCCCGAGGTCGCGGAAGATCGCCTGCAGATAGTCGATGTAGGTGCCGAGGTCGAAGCGGCCTTCCGTGAGCGGCACCATGCGGGCATCCGCCCAGTCGGTGATGAAGACCTGATGGTCGGGCAGCATCGCCTCGACGGTGCCGCGCAGGAGCGTCGCGTAGTGGCCCGACATCGGCGCGACCACGAGGAGCTTCGGCTGGGGCCGGGCCGGCGGGCTCAGGAAGCCCCGGTCGAAGCTGAGCACCCGGCAGAACGGACGCTCCCAGACGACGCGCTCCGTCACCGGAACGGCGACGCCGTCGACCTGCGTGCTGTCGAGGCCGAAGCGCGGCTTGCCGTAGCGGCGGGTGACGCGCTCGAACATCTCGCACCCGGCCGCGATCGAGCGGGCATAGGGCGAGTAGGACGCCGGGTTCGCCGGGTTCTGCACGGCGTAGCGGGTGAGGTCGGCGGCGACCCGGGCCGGCGCCATCAGCGCTCGCGCCCCCTCGTACCAGAAATAGGCCAGATCCATCGGTTCCCCCCGATCGCGACGATGGTCCCAGGCGGAGACTTTAGGACTTGTGCCGGCCTCCCGAAACCCCGGGCGGTCCGGGCCCGTTCCCCTGCCGGGGGTTGCCCGCCAAGAGGTGGTAGACGGGCCGTCCGACGTTACCTTCAGCCTCATCCCTTCGCGCCGCGACGACTTGAGATGCCCGACAGCGATCCGTCCCGCCTCCTGCGCGATGCGCGCCACCTGCGCCTGGACACCTTCGTGCGGCTGCGCTGGCTCGCCATCGCGGGCCAGAGCGCGGCGGTGGTGGGCGCGCAGTTCGGGCTGGGCCTGTCCCTGCCCTTCGGCTGGTGCTTCCTGGCGATCGCCGCCTCGTCCTGGCTGAATCTCGGCCTACGCATCCGCTTCCCGGCGAGCTACCGACTCAACGACGACGCCGCCGCGCTGCTGCTGGCCTTCGACATCGTCCAGCTCGCGGCGCTGCTCTTCCTCACCGGCGGGCTGCAGAACCCGTTCTCGCTCCTGTTCCTGGCCCCCGTGCTGATCTCGGCGACCGCGCTGCCGCCGGAGCGGACGCTGGCGCTGGGGCTCCTCGCGGTCGGGCTCGCCACGCTGCTGGCCCTAGTGCACCGGCCGCTGCCCTGGTTCGCTGACGGGCGGATCGAGCTGCCGTTCCTCTACGTCTCGGGGGTCTGGACCGCGATCCTGCTCGGCACCGCCTTCACGGGCGTCTACGCCTGGCGGGTCTCGGAGGAGACGCGTCAGCTCGCCCAGGCGCTGGCGGCCACCGAGCTGGTGCTCGCCCGCGAGCAGCATCTCTCGCAGCTCGACGGTCTGGCGGCAGCCGCCGCGCACGAGCTGGGCACGCCGCTCGGCACCATCCTGGTGGTGACGAAGGAACTGGTGCGCCAGCTCGGACCGGCGGCGACGCCGGCTGTGCGCGAGGATCTCGATCTCCTGCGCGAACAGGTCGACCGCTGCCGCGGCATCCTGGGCAAGCTCACCTCGCTGGGATCGGACGGCGACGGCGGCGGCTTCCTGGAGACTGTGACGCTGGGCCAGATCGTCGAGGAACTCGCCGCCCCGCAGCGCGCGCTCGGCGTCGTGCTCGACGTCAGCGGCCGTGGCGAGGGGCCCGAGCCCGCCTGCCGGCGCAATCCCGGCGTGATGTACGGGCTCGCCAACATCCTCGACAACGCGATCGACTTCTCGGAGGCGCGCGTGACGCTGGAGGCGCGCTGGACGCTCGACCGGGTCTCGCTGGAGATCCGCGACGACGGGCCGGGCTTCCCCTCCGAGGTGCTGCTGCGGGCGGGCGAGCCCTACATCACCACCCGCAGCCCGGAGCGGCGCGACGACGACGACGCCTGGAACCGCGGCGGGCTCGGCCTCGGCCTGTTCATCGCCAAGACACTGATCGAGCGCTCGGGCGCGCAGATCACCCTGTCGAACGCCGCCGGGCCCGGCAACCACGGCGCGGTGGTGCGGATCTCCTGGGCGCGCCACATCTTCGAGCGCGGCGCCGCGCCCCGGCACTCGCCCGAACTTCCGCGCCCCGCACCCCTCCCGACCGGTGACGCCGCACCTATATAAAGCTCTAACAGAACAGCGAATTCGAAAGGACGCGTCCCATGCTGACGCAGAGCGGAACCGCTACGCCAGGATCCGAGACCGATCCACTGGCCGCCTTCACCGACCGTAGCCTCCTGATCGTGGACGACGACAAGCCCTTCTCGACGCGCCTCGCCCGCGCGATGGAGAGCCGGGGCTACGAGGTGCAGGTGGCCGAGAGCGTGGCCGAGGGCGTCTCGGCCGTGGAGAGCCGCGCGCCGGCCTTCGCGGTGATCGACATGCGCCTCGGCGACGGCAACGGGCTCGACGTGATCGCCCGCTTGAAGGAGCAGCGCCCGGAGGCCCGCGGCGTGATCCTCACCGGCTACGGCAACATCGCGACCGCGGTGAACGCCGTGAAGCTCGGCGCCTTCGACTACCTCGCAAAACCGGCGGACGCGGACGAGATCCACGGCACGCTGATGGCCCAGCCCGGCGAGCGCGCCGACCCGCCGGAGAACCCGATGTCCGCCGACCGGGTGCGCTGGGAGCATATCCAGCGCGTCTACGAGCTCTGCGGGCGCAATGTGAGCGAGACGGCGCGGCGCCTCAACATGCACCGCCGCACGCTCCAGCGGATCCTGGCCAAGCGCGCGCCGCGCTGACGCCAGGCGGAACAGGGCCGCGCGACGGCCTACCGGACAGGCCCGGCACCGGTTCCTCGGTGCCGGGCCTGTCCGCGTGAGCGGGAGGCGGTTGCGCAGCCTCCTCGAAACACGCTACCTGCCGCGGCACGAAGCCGGTTGTCTGGAACCGGAGACCGCCAGAAGGGCCTGCCCCGTGAACACCCGCAACCTGATCACGATCGTCAGCATGATGGTGCTGGTCGGGACGGAGGTCTTCGCCGTGGCCATTGCGGCGGGCTGGGCGCTGGCTGGCCTGCTCGACCTCGGCGACCGCGTCGGGCACGTGCTGATGGGCCTGTTCAGCCTCGTGGCGGTCTGGGTGATGGTGCAGCTCTGGCGCCGGGCCACGAGCATCGAGCCCCTGCGCGGGCCGGCCCGGTGAGGTTTCCGGCCGGGAAACCTATCGCTAAACCTGTCGCTTCCGGGTATCGAAGTCTGGTATTCCGGGCATGCTTGGCCGAGCGATCGACAGCCCCGTACCGGTTCGGTTAAAACGTCGCAGCCATAGCCACGACGACGCTGAGCCGCCGTTCGACACAGCCCGCGGATGAGCACCCCATCATGAAAGCCCGCATCATCGTCACCCTGAAGACAGGCGTGCTGGATCCTCAGGGTAAGGCGATCGAATCCGCTCTGAAATCTTTCGGCATCGATTCGGTCGAGGGCGTCCGCCAGGGCAAGGTTTTCGACCTCGAGGTGAACGCCTCCGATCGCGCGAGCGCGGAGGCCGCTCTCAAGACGGCCTGCGAGAAGCTGCTCGCCAACACGGTCGTCGAGAACTACGCCATCGAGATCGCCTGATGCGCGCGGCGATCGTCACGTTCCCGGGCTCCAACCGCGACGGCGACGTCGCGCGGGCGCTGCGCCTCGCGGGGGCCGAGGTCGAGCATGTCTGGCACGCCGACACGGCGCTGCCCGCGGGCACCGACCTCGCGGTGCTGCCCGGCGGCTTCTCGTACGGCGACTACCTGCGCTGCGGCGCCATTGCGGGCCGCGCGCCGGCCATGGACGCGGTGCGGGCGCTCGCGGCCCGCGGCGGCCTCGTGCTCGGCATCTGCAACGGCTTCCAGATCCTGTGCGAATCGGGCCTCCTGCCCGGCGTGCTGATGCGCAACGTCGACCGCCGCTTCATCTGCCACCGGCAGACCCTGCGGGTCGAGCGGGCGGATACCCGCTTCACCAGCGCCTACGAGGCCGGTCAGGTCATCGATGTCTGCGTGGCGCACGGCGAGGGCAACTACTTCGCCGATCCCGAGACGCTCGCCCGCCTGGAGGGCGACGGCCGGGTCGCCTTCCGCTACTGCGACGCGACCGGCGCGCTGACCGTGGACGCCAACCGCAACGGCTCGATCAACTCCATCGCCGGCATCTACTCGGAGCAGCGCAACGTGCTCGGCCTGATGCCCCACCCGGAGAACTTCGTGGAGGGGCTCGTGGGCGGCACCGACGGGCGCGGGTTGTTCCAGAGCCTCGCGGCCTGACTTTTCGCGCGTATCCTTAACCGTGCATTAGGGTTTCGGAGTCATCACTGGGGCGATCCAGACGGTCTGGATGTCGAGTGGATTTTCCGTCCACTCTGTTTGATGCCTCCCTGACGACTCATCCAAGCCGCCTCTCACGGGGCGGCTTTTTTCTTGAGGCCTCCCTCCACGCAGCCTGCCCACTCCTCTCTGCGGGTGGGGAGAGCGACGCGCCCACGAAAAAGCCCCTCCCGCTGGAGGCGGGAAGGGCTTCGGAAGCGCGGCTCCGACGGGATAGGCTCAGTACAAACCGCCAGCCTGCGCGGCGCGGTCGGCATCGGGCGGCACGGCGGCCGGGGCGTCCGGCCGGGCCACGTAGGCATCGGGCGGCGCGGTGCCGGGCTTGAACGCCTCCAGGATCGTGCCGGCGCCTTCCCCCGAGCCGGCGCGCATGCCGGAGGAGGCCGCGACGCGGATCAGCTTGATGCCCGGCGGCACCCGGAAGGGCGTCGGCGGCTTGTCCTTCAGCGCCTGCTTGAGGAAATCGAGGGCGATCGGCGCCGCGAGCCCGCCGCCGGTCGCCCGGTCGCCGAGCGAGCGCGGCTTGTCGAAGCCGACATAGATGCCGACCGCGAGGTCCGGCGAGAAGCCCACGAACCACGCGTCCTTGGCGTCGTTCGTGGTGCCGGTCTTGCCGGCGAGCGGCTTGCCGACCTGCTTCAGGATGGTGGCGGTGCCGCGCTGGACCACGCCCTCCATGATCGAGGTGATCTGGTAGGCGGTCAGCGGGTCGAGCACCTGCTCGGAATCGTCCACCAGCTTCGGCTCGTCCTGGCCGGACCACTTCTCGGCGTCGCAGCCGACGCATTTGCGGGTGTCGTGGCGGTAGATGGTCTCGCCGATGCGGTCTTGGATGCGGTCGATCAGCGTCGGGCGGATGCGGCGCCCACCGTTGGCGAGCATCGAGTAGGCGGTGACCATGCGCATCACCGTGGTCTCGCCGGCGCCCAGCGACATCGGCAGCACGGGCAGCATGTCGTCGTAGACGCCGAAGCGGCGGGCATACTCGGCGATCAGCGGCATGCCGACATCCTTGGCGAGCCGCACCGTCATCAGGTTCTTCGAGTGCTCGATGCCGTAGCGGAGCGTGTGCGGGCCGCCGGACTTGCCGTCGTAGTTCGAGGGTGTCCAGGCCTCCTGGCCGGGCCCGGCCTCGATGGTGATCGGCGAATCCTGCACGATCGAGGACGGGGTGTAGCCATTGTCGAGCGCCGCCGCGTAGACGATCGGCTTGAACGAGGAGCCCGGCTGGCGCATCGCCTGGGTGGCGCGGTTGAACTCGGACTCGTCGTACGAGAAGCCGCCGACCATCGCGTGCACGCGGCCCGTATAGGGGTCCATCGCGACGATCGCGCCCGAGACCTCGGGCTTCTGGCGCAGGCGGTAGGTGCCGCGCCCGGCATCCATCGGCTCGACATAGACCATGTCGCCGGCCTGGAGATTGGCACGGCCGGCCCAGCGCATGCCCTCGGAGGCGAGCACGCCGGTCTCCCGGTCCTTCGAGACCTGGCCGGACGCCTCGCGCCGGGGCTGCAGGCCGATCTGGAGGCCGCCCGCGCCGTTGCCCAGCACCACGGCGAGCCGCCAGGGCGCCACGTCGCCGAGCGCCGGCACCTCGGCCGCCGCCATGCCCCAGTCGCGCCCGGTCAGGTCGACCCGGGCGACCGGGCCGCGCCAGCCGTGGGACTGGTCGTAGCGCACGAGACCGTCGGTGAGCGCCTTGCGGGCCCAGGCCTGCATCTTCGGATCGAGGGTGGCGCGCACCGAAAGGCCGCCCTCGTAGAGCTTCTTCTCGCCGTAGCGCTCGGAGATCTCGCGGCGGACCTCTTCCGTGAAGTAGTTGGCGTTGGCCGCGTTCGGGAAGGCGACGCGCGGGTTCACGCCGAGGCCCTGCTTCTTGGCCGCTTCCTCCTCCTCGCGGGTGATGTAGTTGTTCTCCCGCATCAGGCGGATGATCTCGTTGCGCCGGTCGAGCGCCGCCTGGGTCTTGCGGTAGGGGTGGTAGTTGTTCGGGCCCTTCGGGAGCGCCGCCAGATAGGCCGCCTCGTTGATGGTCAACTCGTGGACGGACTTGCCGAAATAGTCGAGCGCGGCGGCCGCCACACCGTGCAGGTTGCGGCCCGGCACGATCGTGCCGAGGAAGATCTCGTTGAGGTAGAGTTCGAGGATCTTGTCCTTCGAGTAGGTCGCCTCGATCCGGAGCGCGATCAGCGCCTCCTTGATCTTGCGGTCGAAGGTCTGCTCGTTGGTGAGGAGGAAGTTCTTGGCCACCTGCTGGGTGATGGTCGAGGCGCCCTGCTTCTTACCGCTCTTGGCGTTGGTGAGCACCGCGCGCACGATGCCCTCGGGGTCGATGCCGCCGTGCTTGTAGAAGTTCTTGTCCTCGGCCGAGAGGAAGGCCGCGACCACGATCTTCGGCATGGCCTGGATCGGCAGATAGAGCCGGCGCTCGCGGGCATACTCGGCCAAGAGCGAGCCGTCCGCGGCGTGGACGCGGGTCATCACCGGCGGCTCGTAGTTGGCGAGCGCGGCGTGGTCCGGCAGGTCCTGGCTGTAGGTCCAGTAGAAGTAGGCGCCGACGGCCGCGGCAACCACGAACAGCACCGCGCAGGCGCTGAACAGGAAGCCGAAGAAGCGTAGGATCAAGCGCATCCGGTGTTCCGCCCGTCGGTGGCTCGGCCGCGCACGGACCGATCTCGGCATGGGAATCGAGGCCGCCGACGCCGCATCGCGGGCATCCGGGACGGTCGCTCGCGCCCTGGCCGAAACCTTTAACGGGGTCCTGTGCGGCAGGGCAATTCAGTGCCCCGTATCGACACCGGATCTATGGTGAAACTGGGGCGATTGCCGCCGCACGCCGCGCCGTCGCGACCGGCCGCCCCAGAGTGGCGCGGTTGGTGAAGAACAGGTCCACGGCCTTGGCCATCGAGCCGGTGACGCCCTCGCGCCACTCGGGCGATTGCAGCATCTTCAGGTCGCGCTCGCTCGACAGGTAGCCGAGTTCGACGAGCACGCTCGGCACGTCAGGCGAGCGCAGCACCCGGAAGCCCGCCTCGCGGTGGGGCTTGGTGCTCATCTCCATCACGGGGCTGAGCTGGCCCATCAGGGTCCGGGCGAAGCCCGAGGAGAAGCCGCGCGTCTCGCGCAGCGTCAGCTCCTGCAGAATGTCGGCGATCTCTGGGGGCCCCTCCCCCGACTCGACGCCGGCCGCGGCGTCGGCCCGGTTCTCGCGCTCGGCGAGCTTGGCCGATTCGGCGTCGGTCGCCTTCTCGGAACCCGTGTAGATCGTGGCGCCGCGCACCTGGGGCGCGGCCGAGATCGAGTCGGCGTGGATCGAGACGAAGAGATCGGCCCGGGACTCGCGGGCGAGGCGCACGCGCTCGGCCAGCGGCACGAAGACGTCGCGGTCGCGGGTCATGCGCACGCGGTAGCGCCCGCCACTCTCCAGCCGGGCCACGAGCGCCTGGGCGAAGCCGAAGACGATGTCCTTCTCGTAGACCCCGCCCGCCGCGATGGCGCCGGGGTCGGTGCCGCCGTGGCCGGCATCGATCATAACCAGCGGGCGCTGGTCGGCGGGCTCCGCCGGAATGGCCTTGGCGGCCGCGGGGTTCGGATCGCCCGCGCCCGCCGCCTTGCGGAAGCCTTCGCGGTCGGTGCGCTGGAACGGGATCGTCAGCAACACGGCGCCGTCGCGGGAGCGCGTCGCGGTTTCGATCCGGCCGACCGTGGCGGGGCCCGCCAAATCGACCACGATGCGCGAACGCCCCGGCGCGAACAGGCCGTAGCGGAAGGATTGCACCACACCCTCGCGGCGGCGACCGGCCTCGGGACCGAGCTGGAAATTCACCTCGGGGAGGTCGATCACGGCGCGATCCGGCCGCTCCATCACGAAGGCGCGCGCCGCGACCGGCCGTGACAGTGTGAGAGTGAGCTTGGTGGCGCCGGGGCCGCCGGCGAGTTCCGCGGCGATCGCGACGGTGCGCTCGCCGTCCTGCGCGGCGGCGCGAAGCGGGCCGGCGAGAGCCAGGGCGAGGATGACGGAACGGATCAGGCGCGCGCGAATCGGCATCGGTCTGAAGGGCTGTCTCCCCGCCTCCGTTAGGGCATAGGGCCGACAGGGTTAACCGATCCTTGCGTCGCGGAGCGCGATGCGGCGGGGCCTGTGGCGCCGCAGCGACAGGCCAACTCCCGAAGCGCAGGAGACCCGCGCGGGGTTCCGCGCGGGTCTTCGAAACGTACGACGGACTCTGGTTCAGTGGAGCGGGACACCCCGCGCCGCGTGGCGGGCGATGCTGCTCCAGCAGGTCAGCGAGGCGTCCGCGGCGCGCTGCATCTCGGTGACGTTGAGGCGGATCATGTCGGCAGGGGAGCGCGCCGCGCTGAGCGCCCGCATGTAGCTGAAGGCCGCTACGCTCTCGTTGTGCAGGTAGTTCGCCACCACCGCGCTGATGCCCTCGACGTCGATCCGAACCGGCGCGAAGGCGAAATGCAATACGGCGCGCGGCGGGGCGGGACGTTCCGTACGTGGCCCACCGAAGATCTCGTCGGCAACGGCCGCGAGCGTGGTAGCCGGCAGAAGCGGATCGGGCAGCACGGGCATCGCGGCCGGCACCTCCTCCGACGCGGCTACCGCAGCGGGCTCCTCCGAGACGATATCCGCGGACGCTTCGTCGGCGGGCACCTCGGCGGCAGCGACGGCCTCGGGCTCGGATCCGGCTGCGGGCTCCTGTGCCGGCTCATCGTAGGCGGTCTCGGTCGCATCGGATGAGACGGGGCCAGCCTCGACGACCTCCTCTTGGGCGATCTCATCAGAGGCTCTTTCGGAAACCTCCGGCGCTACCGCCTCCGGGCCTCCGTTCGCGAACGCGTCGGCCGGCGCGGCGTCCTGCTCCGGAACCTCGGGCGCGGACACGGGCTCCGCCACCGTCGTCGGCCGCGCCTCCGCCACCGTGGCGAGACCGCCGAGCCCGGCGGGGCCGCGGCGCGCGGGCGTCCTGCGGCCGGGTCGCTGCCCCTGGGGCGTGCGCTGCTTACCCATCGGTCGACTCCCTCGATCCTTCATCGGGCCGGCGCGCGTGTTGCCGTCTCGGTCTCGTGCACGGCGAGCTGCCCGGTCCCTTCCCGACTCTCGGCGCGGCCCCGTACGCCAGGATGCGGGAGCCTGCGCCAGGGATGGCGCAGGCTCCCGACCATCGGCCTACCAGCGGGCCGGCCGGCTTCAGCGCGCGGCGGCGCTCTGCGCGAGGCTGCCGAACTCCTTGGCCTGCGCCTGCAGGGCGGAGAACTGGTTGCGAACGTACTCGGTCTGAATCTCGTAAGCCTCGCGCAGGTCCTTGCTGCGGACGAGCTTCTGCACGTGGTCGAAGGCCGCGTTGGCGTTGGCCTGGGCGTGGTCGAAGCCCTTGGCGACCGCCGCCTGAACCGTGTCCTGGAAGGTCTGGCCGCCCTTCTGGAGCTGATCGGCCGCCTTGTGGGCATTCGTCATCATGGCGCCGACAGCGTTGCGGGCCTGATCGACGCTCTTCTCGGCGAAGTCGCGCAGCTCGGTCGGGATCTCGAAGTTCTGGGTCTGCATGATTCTCTCCGCTCGTGAAGCCGGGGCAGCCCGGCCGGATCGGCCACGACTGGCGAGAGAGATATGTTGCATTGCAGCAAAAAGGTCAAGCGCCTGCGGGGCCCATAACCTTTCATGGCCGAACTCTTGTCAGACCCGATGGATCAAAATGTTCGCCGACAACGCACACGCACGATGATACAAAGCGAAGGTTCGGCTCCACGCAGGAGAGCCGCGAGGCCGAACACCGCAAGCGTAGCAGATCGTACACTTGAGTGATCTTCTAATGGCTATTCCCTCTGAACTCACGGGATCTTGGACCATCGAGCGGTGACTGGTCAAGCCTACATTGGTCCGATCGAGACACTGCCCTCCACGCCGGGTCCGTACGCCGGGCGAGGGCCGATCCTACGCTCACACGCCCGTCCTTTGTTGCAGCGCACAGGACGACAGAGCCGGGTCGCTCGCGAGGATGTGCGCGTAGAGATCCGCGGCCGCGCGGGCATGGGCCGCGATCGTCATCGGCGCGGCCCAGAAGCGGGCATGCGCGGCCCGCCCGAGGCGGGCCACCCGTACATCGTCCCGCAGGACCGAGAAGGTCCGCGCCAAGCTGTCCGTCTCGGGCACGACCACGAAGCCGGTCTCGCCGTCGCGGACCTTCTCGGCGGCCCCGGAGCGCTCGGAGGCCACGACCGGGATGCCGGCCGCGAGCGCCTCGTAGACGGTGAGCGGCCCGGTCTCGAACCAGCGCGAGGGTGCGGCGAGCGCCCGCGCCCGGCGGCGCAGGAGCGCGCGCGCGGCCTCCGGCGCCTGCCAGCCGACGAGTTCGGCCCCACCCGCGCGCAGCTCCGCCTCCAGAGGTCCGGTGCCGATAAACAGGGCCGGCAGGCCCGCCGCGCGCGCCGCGGCGGCCACGAGGTCGGCGCCCTTCTCGCGGGTGAGGCGGCCGAGATAGACCACCGCGTCGCCCCGCTCCGGCGCGGCCGGCGCCTCGGGCTGGACGCGCACCGGGTTGTCGAGGCGGTGATGGATTGCTGCCCCCTCGAACAGGCCCTCCATGCGGGCACGACTCGCGTCGCAGACGTGGACGAGGTGGAGCGGAT
Organism: Methylobacterium radiodurans; assembly: GCF_003173735.1. NCBI lineage: Bacteria > Pseudomonadati > Pseudomonadota > Alphaproteobacteria > Hyphomicrobiales > Methylobacteriaceae > Methylobacterium > Methylobacterium radiodurans. Next base: position 399,106 of record NZ_CP029551.1, read on the forward strand.
GAGGCCCGAGCGCGCGGCGCAGGGCACCAGAGCGGGCCACGCGCACGAGCTTGTGGAGGCGGCTGCGGGGATCGCAGGGCGCACTGACGCAGGCCGGCGACATCGGGCGCAGGGCGCAGGGCTCTGCCCGGTCGAAGCGGTAGTAAACGCCGTTCGGGCATGCCAGGAAGTAGTCGTGCAGCGTCACCAGCACCGGCGCGCCGGATGCGCGCAGGACCGGGAACACGCTCGGCGAGAGGCTGCGGGTCCACTGGTGCAGGTGGACGATGTCGGGCGGCGGCAGAGAGGCCAGGGCAGCCCCGACCCGCTCGGCCGCGGCCCGGTGCCAGATCCCGGCGACCGCGCCGGCGACCGCGCCGCGGCTCCAGATGTCGGGCAGGCCGAGATCGACGCGACGGATGCGCGGATGGTCGAGGAGCGGATCGACCGGCCCGGAGACGCCCTGGAGATAGCTGACCGTGAGACCAAGATCAGCCAAGCCGCGCGCGGATTCGAGGGCGACTTTCTCGGCGCCGCCGCTCGGGGCGGCGAACTCGGCCAGGACGACGAGGTGCATCGGGCGCCTCCAGGCTGCCGCCCGCGCGCCGCGCCGGGGTTCTCAGGGCGGGATCAGCTCTACCCGAGCCCGGTAAACGGCTTGCAACGCCTGTCCGGTCCCGGCGTTGACGCCCGAACGCACCCGCGGGTGCATCGTGAAGGCACAGCGAGGAGCACCATGGCCGATCAGGACAACAAGGCAAACGCGGAGAAGCCCGGCTTCCAGCAGGGCAGCGCGAAGCCCGGCGACAAGGCGAACCCGGACAACCGGCAGGAGCCCCTGAACGAGCGCCTGGACGAGGCGCTGGAGGAGACCTTCCCGTCGAGCGACCCCGTCTCGGTGAAGATCACCAAGTAGCTTGGTGAAGGCCAACAAGTAGCGGTTTCGAAAGGCCGAGGCCTTTCGCGGGTGCAGGGCAGAGCCCTGCATTTGGAACCACCGACCCGGCTTTGCCGGGTCGGTGGTTCCAATTCCGGGGCTGCGCGCCCCGCCCCCCGGCAAAGGGCCTAAGGCCCTTTGGGATCCCCGGACCTCAGGCGGCTTCCAGCAGGCGGCGGGCGATGACCTGGGCCTGGATCTCGGCCGCGCCCTCGAAGATCGAGAGGATGCGGGCGTCGCAGAGCACGCGGCTGATCTGGTACTCCAGCGCGAAGCCGTTGCCGCCGTGGATCTGAAGCGCGTTGTCGGCGGCCGCCCAGGCGACGCGGGCGCCGAGGAGCTTGGCCATGCCGGCCTCGAGATCGCAGCGCTTGCCCTCGTCCTTCTCGCGGGCCGAGAAGTAGGTGAGCTGGCGGGCGATGTTGATCTCCACCGCCATCATGGCGAGCTTGTCGGCGACGCGGGGGAAGTTGATCAGCGCCTTGCCGAACTGTACCCGCTCCTCGGCGTAGCGCAGGCCGATGTCGAGGGCCGACTGGGCCACGCCGATGGCGCGGGCCGCCGTCTGGATGCGGGCCGACTCGAAGGTCTGCATCAGCTGGGCGAAGCCCTTGCCCTCGACGCCGCCGAGCAGGTTGTGGCCGGGAACCGAGAAGTTCTCGAAGGCGAGCTCGTACTCCTTCATGCCGCGGTAGCCGAGCACCTCGATCTCGCCGCCCGACAGGCCATCGACCGGGAACGGATTCGCGTCGTCGCCCCGCGGCTTCTCTGCGATCAGCATGGAGAGGCCGCGATGGCCCTTCTCCTCGGGCTTGGTCCGCACCAGCACCGTCATGATGTCGGCGCGCACCGGATGCGTGATCCAGGTCTTGTTGCCCGAGATCTTCCAGGTGTCGCCGTCCTTCACCGCCTTGGTGCGGAGCGAGGCGAGGTCGGAGCCGGTGTTCGGCTCGGTGAACACGGCGGTGGGCAGGATCTCCCCGCTCGCGATCTTCGGCAGGAAGCGCTGTTTCTGCTCCTCGGTGCCGCCGCCGAGGATGAGTTCGGCCGCGATCTCCGAGCGGGTGCCGAGCGAGCCGACGCCGATATAGGCGCGCGACAGCTCCTCCGAGACCACGCACATCGCGGTCTTGGGCATGCCCATGCCGCCGTACTCCTCGGGGATCGTCAGCCCGAAGACGCCGAGTTCGGCCATCTTCTGGATGATCTCCATCGGGATGTAGGCGTTCTGCAGATGCCATTCGTGGGCCTGATCGACCACCTCGGCCTTGCCGAAGCGGCGCATCTCGGAGCGGATCGCCTCCATGTCCTCGTCGAGGCCGGACTCGCCGATCGTTGCCGAGCCGCCGCCCTCGCGGATCTTGGACACCAGCGCGGCGCGGTTCTCAGGCGTGTTGCCGTCGGCGATCATCGCCTCGACCGCGTCGGTGCGGAACTGGGCCAGCTCCCTGGCCGAGAGCCCGAGGGAGCCCGTGGCGCGCACCATCTCGCCCTGGCTCATCGGGATGCCGCCGAACATCTGGTCGAGATACTCGCCCGCGCCGATCTTCACGAGCAGCGTCTCGGTCTCGCCGAGCTTGCCCGCCGCCTGGAGGTTGGCCGCGTAGGTGCCCAGTTCCCGCACGGCCTCGCCGTAGACGGCGAGCCAGGCGAGGCCGTGGGCGGCGTGCTGCTCGGCCTCAAGCTTGGCGGCGTCGATCTTGCCGTCCTGGCCCAGCACGCGGGCGCGCACCCGGCGGGTCGCCTCAGCGACGAGCTTCTTGGCAGCCGCGCCCGCCTCGGCGGACAGGGCGACGACGTCCTGCGGTTCGGTCTGGAAGGCGGGAGAGGCGGACATGCTCAATACCTGGATCTGAAAGGGATCACGGATGGGGACGTTATAGGGCGTCCCGCGAAACCGGAGATATTTTTTTATTTGCACCGCCCGCAAAGGGAAGTGAACACCGCCCGCATTGCACCATGGTGCAATACAGTGGGATGCAGCGCAGAGATGCGACGCTGGGGCGCGCTTCAGCCCCGGCTCGCCAGGGCCACGCCGACCACGGCGACGAGCATGCCGGCGACCTGCAGGGGCACGAGGGTCTCGCCGAAGAGGAGGTAGGCCATCACGGCCGAGACCGCCGGCACGAGGTAGAACAGGGCGGAGACGCCAGCGACCGCCTGCTGCTGGATCAGCCAGAGCAGCAGGAGCACACCGCCGACCGAGAGACCGAGCACCGACCAGGCGAGACCGGCCAGAGCCGGAAGGCTCGCGTCGAACCGTCCCTCCTCCAGCAGCAGGGCGAGCGGCAGGGTCATCAGGCCGGCGCCCAGGAACTGCACGGCGGCGTTGGTGCGCAGGTCGACGGTGGCCGCAGAGCGCTTCTGCCAAAGGGTGCCGCCGGTCAGCGCGAGCGTGGCCGCGAAGCAGACCGCGAGGGCGTCGAGCGGGATCGCGCCGCTCGACGCGCCGATCTTCGGCAGGAGTACCAGCCCCGCGCCGAGGGCGCCGATCCCGACGCCGAGCCAGCGCCGGCCCGAGACCCGCTCGCCGAGCAGCGGGCCCGCAACGAGGGCCGTCAGCACCGGCGGCAGGCTCGTCACGAGCGCGGCGAGCCCCGCCGGCAGACCCCGGCTCACCGCCCAGAACACGCCATCGAGATAGATGCCCTGGAGCAGGATCCCGGCCAGCAGCGCGTCCCGCCAGCCCCGCCAGCCCACCGGCCAGCGCGCGCCGGCGGCGAGCGCCACCGTGCCGAGGACGCAGACGGTCAGCCCGTAACGCAGCATCAGGAAGGTCAGGGGCTCGGCATGGGGCGCGACGAGCCGAGCGACGACGAAGCCGGTCGACCAGATCAGGACGAAGAGGCCCGGCACGAGCCGGAGGGCGGGGTTCACCGGAGCGGAGATGGGTCGGGTCATCGGGTACGGCGCGCGGCGGGGCCGGACCGTGTGTCACGAACCCGGGGGTCGCGCCAAGCTTCCCCAGCAGGCTTTCCCGGCCAGGCTCCTTCGGCCGGGCTTTCCTGTCGGAACGGGCGGCCGCGCTCTCGCCTCGGGCCGGATCCGGTGTAGAGACCGGTCCCGACATGCGTCCCGCCCCGCGCCTGCGCCGCCTCACCGAGATCGCCGCCCTCGCCGCGGCGCGCTTCGTCGCGCATGACGGCTGGGCGATCGCGAGCCACATCGCGCTCTCGACGCTGACCTCGATGTTCCCGTTCCTGATCCTGCTGGCGGCGCTGGCCGGCCTGTTCGGATCGAAGTCGCTCGCCGACGAGGCCGGCGTGCTGATCCTGGACGCCTGGCCGAAGGAGGTGGCCAAGCCCATCGTCGGCGAGGTGCACCGGGTGCTCACCGAGCAGCGCGGCGGGGTGCTCACCATCGGCGCCCTGCTGGCACTCTACTTCTCGTCCTCCGGGGTCGAGTCCCTGCGGGTAGGGCTCAACCGCGCCTACGGCATCCGCGAGATGCGGCCCTGGTGGCTGACCCGGCTCGAATCGATCGGCTACGTGGTCTGCGGCGCCTTCGCGATGCTGGCCTTCGCGCTCCTCGTGGTGCTGGGCCCGCTGATCTGGCGCAACATCGTCACCGTCGCGCCGGGGCTTGAACCGCTCGGCCTCACCGTGGCGATCGGCCGGATCGGGATCACGGCCTTCCTGCTGGGGCTGGTGCTGGTCATCGCCCACCGCTTCGTCGCGGCCGGGCGGCGGCCGATCCTGATGGTGCTGCCGGGCGTCGTGGTGACGCTGCTGCTCTGGTTCCTCGCGGGCCTCGGCTTCGGCTTCTATCTCGACCGCTTCTCGACCGCCTACGCCTCGACCTACGGGGGTCTCGCCACCGCGATGGTGTTCCTCGTGTTCCTGTACTGGTGCGCCGCGATGTTCCTGTTCGGCGGCGAGATCAACGGCACCGTCATCGCGGCACGGCGCGCCCGCCTCCAGGCGCGGATGCAGGCCCGCAGGGTCGGGGTGCGCTAGAGCACACGCGGTCAAGCTTATGCTCGAATCGGGGGGCCGGCCCGGAACCCCGCGGGCAGCCCGCGCATTCACCCAGCACTCCATGCGATCCCCAAGAGCACCTGACAGGCCCGCCTCCCCGGCGGGTCTTTTTTTCGTCCGGCCGGGCCGGGCGCACCCCGATCGCGAAGGGGCAGGTCATCGGGGATCGTAAACCATTCTCACCACGCGGAATACGCAGCAAGGCGGATTCCGATTGCAGCGCCTGGACGACTCGGCAGATCTTCGACGCCCGCAAAGGACGCGAAGTCTACTATCCACGGTCGCCCCACGATGCTGCATCCGCCTTTGAAAGTTGCTTTGCTGGCGCCGGTCACCATCCTGGGTCTTGCGCTGATTCTGATCCTCTGTGCGGCAGCCCTAGGCGCGGCGCTCGTGGCGCTGTCGGGCCGCGTCCTCCTCCGGACGGCCGTTCAAGCGCGCAACGCGGCCCGGCGCGCGCTCCCCGCCTGGATGGCCGGGGACAGAAAGAAGCCCGCCGCGGCGAGCCGGGCGGGCTGAAGTCGATCTCTCGGAAGGAAATGCCGTGGTTGGCCTGGATGCCTTAAGCATCCAGTATGCCAGATCGGTGACAGAACCCGGCCGCCCCGCACGTATCCGGCGCCGCGACGGCTTCGGTCTCTCTACGCGGCGCGGACGGTGCCGAGGAAGCGGTTCACCTCGGCGGCGAGGTGTTCGGACTGGCGCGACAGTTCGGAGGCTGCGCCCAGGACCTGCGTCGCGGCCGCACCGGTTTCCTCGGCGGCACCCGCCACGCCCGCGATATTGCCCGTTACAGCAGTCGTTCCGCTCGCGGCCCGAGCCACGTTGCGCACGATCTCCTGGGTCGCCGCGCCCTGTTCCTCGACGGCGGCCGCGATCATCGTGGCCACGCCGCTGATCTCCTGGATGCGCGCGCCGATCCCACCAATCGCCTGCACGGCCTGACCCGTCGCGCCCTGGATCCGCGTGATCTGGCCGGAGATCTCCTCGGTCGCCCGGGCGGTCTGGCTGGCGAGTTCCTTCACCTCGGCGGCCACCACCGCGAAGCCGCGCCCCGCCTCGCCCGCACGAGCTGCCTCAATGGTCGCGTTGAGCGCCAGGAGGTTCGTCTGCCCGGCGATCGTCGAGATCATCGTGACCACGTCGCCGATCTTCGCGACGGCACCGCTGAGTTCCTGCACGAGCGTCGCCGTCTGGGCAGCCTCGGAGACAGCCGCCTGCGCCAGGCTGGCCGAACCGTCCACCTGGCGGCCGATCTCCTGCACGGACGAGCTCAGCTCCTCCGCCGCCGCGGCAACAGTGCCGACATTGTCGGCAGCTGCCTTCGCCGCGGCCGCGACGCTGCTCGACTGGGCGGCAGTCTGGCCCGCCGTTCCGCTCATCTGCTGCGCGGTGGCCTGCAGCTCGGTTGCGGACGCCGAGACCGAGCCGACGATGCCACCGACGGCAGCCTCGAACCCGTCGGCCATCTCGCGCATCGCGGCCCTGCGCTGCGCTTCGGCACCTGCCCGGGCTTGCGCGGTCTCCGCCTCGAGCTGGCGCGTCCGGATCAGGTTCTCCTTGAACACCTGCACGGCCGCCGCGATGGCGCCGATCTCCGTGCGCGCGCCCTGGTGCGGGACAGTGACGGAGGCGTCGCCCGCGGCGAGCACCTTCATGGGCTCCACCACCGAGGCGATGTCGCGACCGATCGAGCGGACGATCAGCATCCCGAGCGCCACCGCGAGACCGGAGGCGAGAAGGCCGCCCGCGATCAGGATCGTGCTGGTCTGGGCATAGATCTCCGCGCTGAGCGCCTCCGCCCGGGCGCTGCCGGACTGGTTCAGCGCTACGATCTTGTCGAGCGTGAGGGAGGCCGCGCGCCGGGGCGCCACGCCGCGGCTCTCGTAGACCGCGAGCGCCTCGGCCTTCCGGCCCGTGCGCGAGAGGGCGAGAACGGGCTCGACCGCGGCCATGAACGCGTCCCAGCTCTTGGAGAAGCTCTCGTAGAGCGCACGCTCCTCGGGCGAGCTGATCAGCGGCTCGTAGGCCTTCCGCGCCGCCGCCAGCTTGGCGGCGCGCTCGACCAGGTCCTTGTCGATGCTCGCAAGCATTGTCGGCTCGCTTGTCAGGACGTGCCGAAGCAGGCTCGTCGTGTAGCGGCCCGTGAGCGCATCGACTTGGCTCGCGGTGCGCACGCTAGGCATCCAGTTCGTCTGCACGTCGAGCAGCAAGTCGTTCATCCCCGCGGCACTCCGATAGCCGGCGAATGACAACGCGACGACGAACAGCACCAATAGCGAGAACGCTGCCGTCAGCTTGGACCGAATCGAGAGGGAGCGCACGGGCATTTTACCTAGAAATCAGGAACTAAATCTTCCATCCTCAGTATGAAATAGCCACAGTGACTTACTTTTCGTTAAAGAGGACCGCGAACGGCAGTTCAGGCTCGACAGCGCCGCTACGCTCCAGATCACCACAAGGGCGGGACGTCGTCTCAGATCTGCAGCGGAAAACCAGGACGAGACCGGTGTCCTCCGTGCGGGATGCGACGGCCGGGCCTCCGAATCGCGTTGCGGAGCCGTTGCTCGAATGTGGGTGACGGGTTCGGTGGCAGGATTCGGTTCAGCGGCAGTCGATCCCCCTCCGGAAGACCTGAGGCCGTTCAGGTCCAAGGCCGATCGAGGCGACTCGCGGGAATCGGAGCGCTGTCGGCAGCCTGCGCCAGCGCAATCTTAGGACGGGGGACGGCGTGCCCGAGGAAAGAACGGCGTCGAGCTCGCTCATCCGACGGCCAACGCAGGTGCACGGACCGATTTGACGCGATCCAAGCGCGCGGTCGACTGCGCGGTCGGGCTCTGCCACCACCGAGCCCGACTTGATGCCCGCTTAGCGTCCTCCGCCGCCCATGCTCTTGGCGCCGGGCGTGGAGCCCGACCCCGCATCGTTGGCACCCGTGCTGTTGGACGTGCCGGACCGGCTTGCACCACCCGTGCTCGATCCGCTGCCGCTCGCGCCCGGGGACGATCCAGAGCCCGCATCGTTGGCCCCAGTGCTGTTCATCGTGCCCGAGCGCGTCTGCCCGGAGCCGGCCGCGGAGTTCCCTTCGCCGGCAAACGCTGCCGTCCCGAGCGTCAGTGTGGCGGCGATAGCGAGGATCGTGGTTCGCATGACGGCTCCCGAGGTCTGCTGGTCTGAGCCAACCGGCCATCGGTCTGGCCGTTCCGAGAGGGAGCCCCGAGCGCCCGCAAGGCCCACGCGCGCGAAGGATCGGATCCCTCCTATGCCCCGGCCCGTATCCTTCGCGCAGATACGAGGCTGGTATGATGGCCGCCGCAGTATTGCCGGATCGCCGGGAAGCTGCTCGTGGGAGGCTACCTGGAGGACGTGCCCTTGCGGTCCAACCGCTCGCCGGCCAAGCACTCGCGCATGTATGTCTCGCGCATCTCGTCAGTGATGCTCAACGCGGTCGCTCGGGCTTGGCACACCTGCTCAGCGTCGGCCGGCTCCGCCGCCATAGCACCGAACGATGCACCGAGCATCAGTGCGGCGGCGGTCACACATGGCGCGAACTTCATCGGAGCTCTCTGGGCCTGTCTCTGAACCAGGCCAACCAGTTGCCCTCGGCTCCGTTCCGCAATCGTCGAGCCCGGTGTCGGGTCGGGGATTCACATCTGCGCGAAGCCTGTCCGTTCGGGATGCCTGGGCATGGCTGGGCTTGGGGCGAAAGCTCCTGGCCGACCCGCGGGGCCGCACACGCGACGGGTCATACCGGGACGCGAGCGGCGCGGTCCTCTTCTCAATCCTGGGTCGGCGGCCCTCCGAGCCGCCGGCACTCAGGCGATGGGTGAGCGCTCCGAGCCGTGGACAGTGACGCACCCGCGGCCACGTCAGTGCAGCGTCCCGTTCCCACCCTCGGTCTCCGGCAAGGATCGGGCTGACAGGGCGTCGGTCAGCGGAAATTCCAGCACCACCGCCTCGGTCTCATCGGCCACGAAAAGCACCGCCTTGAGCAAATCAGGATCGCCGTCGGCGCCCTGGAGGAGTTGCAGAGCCAGCACCTCGGCCGTTCCCCGGACGGCATCCAAGTCGGCCAACTCGCTGCCTTCGGGGTCCACCACGACGTCATCGCCGATATGCGTGTGGAAGAAGTAGCGTGGCATCTGTGCTCGGTCCCCGCTGCCTCAGGATGACGGCGCGAGGCGTCGCGCGAAGGCCGCCAGCCCGACAGCGGACCGGGCAAGGCCCGTCGGACACGGTTCCGCCTGCCAGCTCTCGTTGGCTGCCTGGCCGCGAAGCCCGCGAGATCGCAAATGCCCCTTGGACAGCGAGCGTCGGCAGCCGGCCTTCTCCGACCCGATCACACGCCTCGCACACATGGTCCGATCTTCTGGCCCGCAGCGCCGTCAGAGCGCCACGTCATCGAAGCGCAGTGTACAGGAAGGCTCCGACCATCCGCTCATCCGCGAGAAGAGACCGCAGCGAGCAGCGGCGGGTCATCACCGTATACGCGAAATCATTTGCACGCATTAGTCATGCGAGCAGCCGGCAAAAGTGTCGATGATTTCGGAAACTTGCGCCGCTCCAAACTCTTAGAGAGTGGTGGCGCTCCCAAGGGGACTCGAACCCCTGTTTTCGCCGTGAGAGGGCGACGTCCTAGACCGCTAGACGATGGGAGCTTTCCGCGGCGGCGTGGCGATCCTATAGCGACGCCTGAATGCGGGAGCAACCCCTGCGGGATACCTTTTTCGGGGCGGACGGGAGAAACGGCGTGACGGGTGAACCGGTGGGGATCGCGGGCGGGACGGAGCGGCAAGGGGTGGTCGCCGCGGAGGCGCCGGTGCGGCTGGACCGGGCGCTGGCCTTCCTGTTCCCCGACCTCTCGCGCTCGCGCCTCCAGGATCTGGTGAAGGCCGGTCACGTGCGGCGGGACGGGGCCGCGGTGCGCGACCCGGCCCTGAAGGTCGCGGCCGGCGCGAGCCTCGCCGTCACGGTCCCGGAGGCCGCCCCCGCCGCGCCGCGCCCCGAGGCGCTCGCTCTCGTCGTTCCCTACGAGGACGACGACCTGATCGTGATCGACAAGCCGGCGGGCCTCGTGGTGCACCCCGCCCCCGGCAACGAGACCGGCACCCTGGTCAACGCCCTGCTCGACCATTGCGGCGACAGCCTCTCGGGAATCGGCGGCGTGCGCCGGCCCGGCATCGTGCACCGGCTCGACAAGGACACGAGCGGCCTGATGGTGGTGGCCAAGAACGACGCCGCCCATCGGGGCCTCGCCGCGCAGTTCGCCGACCACGGCCGCAGCGGGCCGCTGGAGCGGGCCTATCTCGCCCTGGCCTGGGGCGTGCCCGAGCCCGCCCGCGCCACCGTCACGGCCGACCTCGCCCGCTCCCGGCACAACCGCGAGAAGATCGCGGTGGTGCGCCCCGGCGAGGGCCGGCACGCGGTGACGCACTACACGGTCGAGGCGCGCCACGGCGCGGAGGCGGCACGGGTTCGCTGCCGCCTCGAGACCGGGCGCACGCACCAGATCCGCGTGCACCTCGCCCATATCGGGCACCCGCTGCTCGGCGATGCGGTCTACGGAGCGGCCTTCAAGACCAAGGCGGCGCGGCTGCCGGAGGCGGCCCAGGCCGCGCTCGCGGCGCTGCGGCGGCAGGCGCTGCACGCCGCGCTCCTCGGCTTCGCGCATCCGCGCACGGGCGCGCACCTGCGCTTCGAGAGCGCGGCGCCGCCCGACCTCGCGCGGCTGATCGCGGCGCTCGGGCTGTAACCGCCGCGCGGCTCAGGCGAACGTAAAGAGTGGTGGGGCCGGTTGCGCTCCGGCCACGGTCAAGCGCGATCGAGGCTCAGGTGCGAAAGGGCACGGAGATCCGCGACCAATCGTGCCACTGTCCACAGATCGTCAACCGTCCGGGCTCTGGCGCGTTGATCACGACATTCGGGTCGCGGACCCGCTACCGGCCCGGCGACCGACCCAGTACAGATGGTGAGTCGGACGGCCGGCTCAAGAGCGACCGTCCGCAACGTTGTCCGCCCGGGAGGGGGACCCTCAAGGAGAATGCCCATGGCCGGCGCATTGCCCGTGCTCGCCAACGAAGGTGGCCTGTCGCGCTACCTCGATGAGATCCGCAAGTTCCCGATGCTGGAACCGTCGGAGGAGTTCACTCTCGCCAAGAACTGGCGCGACCAGGGGGACCGCGAGGCGGCGCACCGCCTCGTGACGTCGCACCTGCGCCTCGTGGCCAAGATCGCGATGGGCTACCGCGGCTACGGCTTGCCGATCGGCGAGGTGGTCTCGGAGGGCAATGTCGGCCTGATGCAGGCGGTCAAGCGCTTCGATCCCGACAAGGGCTTCCGTCTGGCCACCTACGCCATGTGGTGGATTAAGGCCGCGATCCAGGAATACATCCTGCGCTCGTGGTCGCTCGTGAAGATGGGCACCACCGCCAACCAGAAGAAGCTGTTCTTCAACCTGCGCAAGGCCAAGGGCCGGATCTCGGCGCTGGACGAGGGCGACCTCAAGCCCGATCAGGTCAAGCAGATCGCGACCCGCCTCGGCGTGCCGGAGCAGGACGTGATCGACATGAACCGGCGCCTGTCCGGCGACACCTCGCTCAACGCGCCCCTGCGCGAGGAGGGCGAGGGCGAGTGGCAGGACTGGCTCGTGGACAACAGCCCCAGCCAGGAGACCGTGCTGGTGCGCGAGGAAGAGGGGCAGAACCGCCTCTCGGCGCTGCGCGACGCGCTCGGCGTGCTCAATCCGCGCGAGCGGCGCATCTTCGAGGCGCGTCGGCTGGCCGACGACCCGATCACGCTGGAGGATCTCTCCGGCGAGTTCGGCGTCTCCCGCGAGCGCGTGCGCCAGATCGAGGTGCGCGCCTTCGAGAAGGTTCAGGAGGCGGTCAAGCGCAACGTCGCCACCCGCGAGGCCTCGCCCGCGCGCGAGGCGCGGGTCGGAGCCTAGCGCCGCGTCGCGAGCGCCTGTTCGGAGAAGGCGTTGGCACCGCCCCTCGGCTCGAGGGGCGGCACGGCGCTAACCCGGCTCGGGCGAGCGAAGGCGCTCAGCGCCACTGCTCGAAGGCGCGCTGCAACACCTGCGCGCCGGTATTGCCCTTCTCGAAGGTCACCACCGCGCGCTGCCCGTTGGCGTAGCGTAGTCCAAGATCGAACCAGTTGCGGTGGAGCAGGAGGTCTGTGTTCCGGTCGACGTCGTTGCGCAGGGACGACAGACCGATCAGGAACAGGTTCTCGCGCACCCGCACCGGCAGGCCGGAGAGCGGCGAGCCGCGCGCGCTCTCCTCGTCCTTGGCCTGGAGCAGGCCGATGTCCTGAACCGTGCGCTTGGCCGCATCCGGCCCCGAGGGGCTGAAGGCGAGGCTCACGGTGTGCGAGGCCGGCAGGGTCGCGTCGAGGTTGCGCTGGATCGTCAGCGTCAGGGTCAGGGCGTCCGGGACCGTGATCGTGGCGACCACCGCGGTCTGCAGGGGCTGGCCCTGCTCACCGCTCACGGATTCCAGCCGCCACAGGACGCGGCCCTGGTTCGTCACCGGCTGCGCGTCGGGCCCGCCGCTGCCCTCCTCCAGCAGCGTCGCGCGCTGAGCGACGGCGAGATCGGGCTGGGCCGGCGCCGGGGCCGTCCCTTGGGTCGCCCCTTGGGCGGGCGCGCGCGTCTCAGAGGCGCCCGGCCGCTCGGCCGGCGCCGGCTCGCCGCCAAGCCGGTCCGCGAATTTCGCGTCGCCGCCCTCGGCCTGGGTCTCCGCGGGGCCTGGCGCGGTCGCCTGCAACTCTGTCGGCCGGTCGCGCAGCAGATAGGCCGCGACCGCGATGGCGCCGATCACGCAGGCGAGCACCACCCCCACGAAGGCGTTGCGCAGGAGGCGCGAGCGGTTGCGCGGCGCCACCACGTCGATGCGCGGGCGCTGGCGCCCGTTCTGGGCGTCGGGCGGCACCGCCGGCTCGGGGGCGGCGGCCGGCTCAGGCGCCGGCTCGGCATCCGGCGGGGGCGGCGCCTCGCTGGCCGGCCGCGGCGGGGCGATCGGGATCGCGGGCTCCCGCGGCGGCTCGGGCGGCGCCGGGACGAAGTGCGGCGGCGGGGCCGGCGGCAGGAACGGCTCGGCCGGGTGCTCGGGCGGCGCGGCCTCGGCGAAGGCGGGCGCGGCGGGCTCCGGTACGGGGGGCGGAGGCGGCGGGGCCGGCACCGGCTGAGTCGGCACGGGGGCGACGGTCTGCGGCGGCGGAACCGGGGACGCCTCGGGCGGCCGCGGCGCGCTGACGGACGGTCCCGGCTCGGCCGCCGCCTTCGGCGCCGGATCGTTGGCCGCGGCCGGTACGTCGTAGGTCGCCTCCAGGCGTGTGATCGCCGAGTCGAGCGCCCGCCGCTCGGTGTCGATGTCGTCCTCGCTCAGGGGCGGGTCGATCGAGCGGAGCTGGGCGACCAGCGCGTTGCGCGCCCGGTCGTAGACGGCCCGGCGCATCGCGGGCGTCCGGTCGGGCAGCGCGTCGAGGGCGCGCGCCAGCAGCGGGTAGTAATCGGCCATCGTCCCCGGTCCGGTCCCCTACGGGCTGAGCTCAGGGCGCGGCGCGCCCGGAGCCCGCGCTGCCTAATCCTCGAAGGGGTTGTGCATCAGGATGGTGTCGTCGCGCTCCGGCGAGGTCGACAGCAGGGCGACGGGCGCCCCGATCAGTTCCTCGATCCGGCGCACGTACTTGATCGCCTGGGCCGGCAGCTCGGCCCAGGAGCGGGCGCCCGCCGTCGTCTCGCTCCAGCCCGGGATCTCCTCGTAGATCGGCTCGACCCGTCCTTGAGCGGCCTGGCTCGCCGGCAGGTGGTCGATGGTCTGGCCGTCGAGGCGGTAGCCGGTGCAGATCCGGATGGTCTCGAAGCCGTCGAGGATGTCGAGCTTGGTCAGCGCGATGCCGTGGATCCCTGAGGTCCGCACGGTCTGGCGCACCAGCACCGCGTCGAACCAGCCGCAGCGGCGCTTGCGCCCCGTGTTGACGCCGAACTCGCGGCCCTTCGCGCCGATCGTCTCGCCGATCTCGTCGAACAGCTCGGTCGGGAACGGGCCCTCGCCGACGCGGGTGGTGTAGGCCTTGGCGATGCCCAGCACGTAGCCGATCGCGCTCGGACCCAGCCCCGAGCCGGTCGCGGCCTGGGCGGCCACGATGTTGGAGGAGGTCACGAACGGGTAGGTGCCGTGATCGACGTCGAGGAGCGCGCCCTGCGCGCCCTCGAACAGGATGCGCTTGCCGTGGCGGCGCTCCTCGTCGAGCAGCGCCCAGACCGGCGCCACGTAGGGGAGGATGGTCGGCGCGATCGCCTTCAGCTCGCCGAGCAGCGCCCCGGCATCGACCTCGTCGATGCCCAGGCCGCGCCGGAGCGCGTTGTGGTGGGCGAGCAGGCGCTCGATCTTGGCGGGCAGCGTGTCGGGGTCGGCGAGGTCGACGACCCGGATGGCGCGACGGCCGACCTTGTCCTCGTAGGCCGGGCCGATGCCGCGCTTGGTCGTGCCGATCTTGAGGCCGGCATTCGCGGTCTCGCGGAAATGGTCGAGCTCGCGGTGCAGCGGCAGGATCAGGGTGGCGTTGTCGGCGATGCGCAGGGTCTCGGGCGAGATCGCCACGCCCTGCTGCTGGATCCGCGCGATCTCGTCCACGAGATGCCAGGGATCGACCACGACGCCGTTGCCGATGACCGAGAGCTTGCCGCCGCGCACCACGCCCGAGGGCAGCAGCGCCAGCTTGTAGGTGACGCCGTCGATGACGAGGGTGTGGCCGGCATTGTGCCCGCCCTGGAAGCGCACCACGATGTCGGCCTGCTCCGAGAGCCAGTCGACGATCTTGCCCTTCCCCTCGTCGCCCCACTGGGCGCCTACGACGACGACGTTCGCCATGCGTGCCTTCGATCCGTGAGTTGTGCCAGCGGACGATAAGCCGGCTTGTGCGCGGGTAACCCGTTGCCGTGAGACCCTTTCCGCGATCCGGCCCGGGAAATCAAGCAAGCGCCCGCCAGGCAGCGGTGCATGGGGGCCGGGACGGGACGGGATAGGGGAACGGACGGCCCGCGCGACAGACGCGCCGGGGCCGCCTAGAAGATCGGAGGAACCCGGCCCGAGCGGAGACCCGAGACGATGCGCACCGAGACGCCCCCGCTGATCCACCTCGCGGATTACCGGCCGAGCGATCACCTGATCGATCGGGTCGATCTCGACGTGCGGCTCGATCCGCACCGCACCCGGGTCACGGCGGTTCTCGCGGTCCGCCCGAACCCGGGCGGTGAGCCGGGCGCGCCGCTGCGCCTCGACGGCGACGACCTCAGCCTCATCGCGCTCGACCTCGACGGCGCGGCGCCCACGCCGGGCACCGTCACGGCGGGCCCGCAGGGGCTGGAGATCGCCGGGCCGCCGCAGCGTCCCTTCACCCTGACGGTGGTCACCGAAATCGATCCCACCGCCAACACGAAGCTGATGGGGCTCTACCGCTCGGGCGGCGTCTACTGCACCCAGTGCGAGGCGGACGGATTCCGGCGCATCACCTACTTCCTCGACCGGCCCGACGTGCTCTCGGTCTACACCACCCGGATCGAGGCCGACGCCGCCGAGGCGCCGGTGCTGCTCGGCAACGGCAACCCGGTCGAGAGCGGCACGGTCGCGGGCACCGGCCGGCACTACGCCGTCTGGCATGACCCGCACCCGAAGCCCGCCTACCTGTTCGCGCTCGTCGGCGGGCGGCTGGACAACGTCGCGACGACCTTCCGCACGATGGAGGGCCGCGACGTCCGGGTCGCCGTCCATGTCGAGCCCGGCAAGGCGGAGCGCGCAGCCTACGCACTCGACGCCGTGGTGCGCTCGATGCGGTGGGACGAGGAGGCGTTCGGCCGCGCCTACGACCTCGACGTGTTCAACGTGGTTGCCGTCTCGGACTTCAACATGGGGGCGATGGAGAACAAGGGCCTCAACATCTTCAACGACAAGTACGTTCTCGCCTCGCCCGAGACCGCGACCGACGCGGACTACGCGGCGATCGAGGCGATCATCGCGCACGAGTATTTCCACAACTGGTCGGGCAACCGCGTCACCTGCCGGGACTGGTTCCAGCTCTGCCTCAAGGAGGGCCTGACGGTCTTCCGCGACCAGGAATTCTCCTCCGACATGCGCTCGCGGGCGGTGCACCGCATCGCGGAGGTGCGGGCCCTGCGCGCCCGACAGTTCCCCGAGGATGCCGGGCCGCTGCGCCACCCCGTGCGCCCGACGGCGTATGCGGAGATCAACAACTTCTACACGGCGACCGTCTACGAGAAGGGCGCCGAGATCGTCCGCATGCTCAAGACCCTGCTGGGGCCGGAGGCCTTCCGGGCCGGCATGGACCGCTACTACGCCGACAACGACGGGCGCGCCGCCACCGTCGAGGATTTTCTCAAGGCCTTCGAGGCCGAGAGCGGGCGGGATCTCGCCGGCTTCGCACAGTGGTATGGCCGGCCCGGCACGCCGACGCTCTCGGCGACGGGGCGCTACGACGCGGCGGCGCAGAGCTACGACCTGACCCTGGCGCAGAGCCTCGACGACGGCGAGCCCCTGGTGATCCCGGTGGCGCTCGGCCTCGTCGGCGCGGGGGGCGCCCTCGACGGCGCGGTCTGTCCGGAGGTGCGGGACGGGGTCTACGTGCTGACGGCCCGGGAGGCCACGCTCCGCTTCGCGGATGTGCCCGAGCCTCCGGTGCCCTCGCTCCTGCGCGGCTTCTCGGCGCCGGTGCGGCTCCGGGCCGAGCTGGCCCAGGCTGACCACCTGCGGCTGCTGGCCCACGACACCGACCCATTCAACCGCTGGCAGGCCGCGCAGAGCGTCGCGCACGGGCTGATGCGCGACGGCGGCTCCCCGGCCGCCTTCGCGGAGGCCTTGGGCCTCCTGCTCGACCGCGAGGGCGCGCGCGACTCGGCCTTCGCCGCACTGGCGCTCGCGATCCCCGGCGAGGGCGAGGTCGCCAACGAGATGCGCGCGGAGGTCGATCCCGACGCGATCCACGCCGCGCGGACGGCGCTCCGGCGCGATCTCGGACGGGCGCTGCGCCCGCGCCTCGATGCGCTCTGGGAGGCGCTCACGGAAGCGCCCAGCGCGCTCTACAGCCCGGACGCGGCGGCGGCGGGGCGGCGCGCGCTGCGCAACGCCGCCCTTGACCTCGTGGCGGCGGGCGACCCTGAGACGGGCGCCGCCCGCGCCGGGGCGCAGATCGAGGCGGCCACCAACATGACCGACCGGCTGGCCGCTTTGGGCACACTGGCCCTGATCCCCGGCGAGGCGCGCGAGGGCGCGCTCGCCGCCTTCGCGGAGCGCTACGCGGACGAGCCGCTCGTCCTCGACAAGTGGTTCGCCATCCAGGCGATGATCCCGGAGGACGGCACGCTCGCGCGCATCGCGCGCCTGAAGGAGCACCCGGCCTTCGCGATGACGAACCCGAACCGCGTCCGGGCCCTCGTCGGCTCCTTCGCCTTCGGCAACCCGACCCAGTTCGCCCGGGCGGACGGGGCCGGCTTCGCCCTCGTAGCCGACACCGTGGCGGCCCTCGACCGGACCAATCCGCAGGTCGCCGCCAAGCTGCTCACCGCCTTCGGATCCTGGCGCAAACTGAGAAAATCGCGCGCCTGTCAGGCCGAGGAAATCCTTAACCGGATCAAGGCGATCCCGGGCCTGTCGCGGGACGTAGGGGACATCGCGGCGCGCAGCCTTATGCCGGTTAACCAATTGTAAACCATATCGAAACTGGCGGCGGGGCGAATCGGCCACAGGCTCTCCGTGTCAAGGCGGAGTCTGAAAAATCCGTGGACAATCGCGGAGCCTGCGAGGCATATTGAATCCAGATTCGGGACGGCGCCGCGCGCCTCCCGAAGCCCCGATTCCCCCTGGACGAGGTCCGGTCATGCCGGAGGCGGCTTCCGCTTCCCTCTCCGCGCGCGCGGATACGATCCTGGGCGTTCGCTGGCCGGCCCGCGCCAGGAGCGGGCGTCTCGCCCGGGTCGAGGCCGGCCTGCGCTACGCCATCCCGGTCCTGCTCTCGTGCTTCCTGGCCTGCCTCGTCGGCCTCAGCGTGGTCCACGTCCGCGGCGAGCGCACGGAGATCGTGGCCGCCGCGACGACTGAGATCGAGGCCGCGCTCCGCCTCGCGGTGCTCCCGGGCCGCGCGCCCGACCTCGGGACGCTCGCTGCGGCCCAGGCCCGTGCTGGACGGAGCCTGCTTCTGGTCGCCGCCGACGAGCGGATCCTCGCGGCCCACCCGCCGCTGCCCGCCGGCACGGACCGCCTTGAGCAGGCGATCGGCAGGGCCACGGCACCGATGACCCCCGGTCAAGGCACCGGTGTCTTCGATCTGACGCTCCCGAACGGCGAGGCGGCGCTCGCCGCGATCCAACAGCTGCCCGACGGGAGGCGTCTCGCGATCGTGCAGGAGCTCAAGCCGTTGCTGGCGGGGTGGCGCGAGCGCAGCCGCGACCAGACTGTCCTGATGGGTGCCGCGATCCTCGTGATCCTCGGCGTGGCAGTGGCCTACGGACTGCAGAGCCGCCGGGCTCAGTCGGCCGACCGGGTCTGCGAGCAGATCCGCCAGCGCCTCGACATCGCCCTCGGCCGTGGTGGCTGCGGCCTCTGGGACTGGGACATCCCGCGCGGGCGGATCTACTGGTCGAACTCGATGTACGCGCTCCTCGGCTACCGGCGCGAGCACGAGTTCCTCTCCTTCGGCACCGTGAACGCCCTGGTCCACCCCGACGACGGCGACCTCTACAGCCTCGCCCGGGGGTTGGCGGCCAACCAGACCACGGTGGACCACGCCTTCCGGATGCGCGGCGCGGACGGCGCCTATGTCTGGCTGCGCACCCGGGCCGAGGTGGTGCCGGACTCGGCCGACGGCGGCAGCCACCTCGTCGGCATCGCCATCGACGTGAGCGAGCAGCACCAGCTCGCCGAGACCAGCGCCACCGCCGACATGCGCCTGCGCGACGCGATCGAGGCGATCTCCGAGGCCTTCGTGCTCTGGGACACCGGCAACAAGCTGGTCCTGTGCAACTCGAAATTCCGCCACCTGCACGCCCTCAATCCGGAGGATGCGCAGCCGGGCCGCCGCTACGCCGATGTGATGAGCCGGGGCATGCTGCCGCAGATCCGGCGCGAGATGCCCGAATCCGGCGCGGCCACCGCCCGCACCTTCGAGGCCGAGCTGACGGATGGACGCTGGCTGCAGATCAGCGAGCGCCGCACCAAGGATGGCGGCTACGTCTCGGTCGGCACCGACATCACCAGCCTGAAGCGCCACCAGGAGCAGCTCGTCGCTTCCGAGCGGGAGCTGATCGAGACGGTCAAGGACCTCAAGCGCTCCCGCCGCACCCTCGAGGTCCAGACCCAGCAGCTCGCCGACCTCGCCGAGCGCTATCTCGACCAGAAGGCCACCGCCGAAACCGCGAGCCAGGCCAAGTCCGATTTCCTCGCCAACATGAGCCACGAGCTGCGCACACCGCTCAACGCCATCATCGGCTTCGCGGACGTGATGGCCAGCGAGGTGTTCGGCCCCCTCGGCTCCCCGCGCTACACAGATTACTGCCGCGACATCGGCGAGAGCGGGCACTACCTGCTCTCGGTCATCGACGACATCCTCAACATGTCCCGCATCGAGGGACACCGCGTCCGCCTCGCCCCGCGCGAGATCCCGGCCGATCAGGCGGTCGGAGCCGCCCTGAAGCTCGTCGCCGAGGCGGCCCGGGCGAAGTCGCTGCATGTCGGCCTCGATATCGCGCCGGACCTGACGGTGCTCGCCGACGAGCGCGCCCTGCACCAGATCCTGACCAACCTCCTGCAGAACGCCGTGAAGTTCACCGCCGCGGAGGGCAGCGTGATGGTGCGCGCCCGCCGGGCGGGCGACTGCACGCACATCTTCGTGGAGGACACGGGCATCGGCATCCCGCGCACCATCCTGCCGCGGCTCGGCCAGCCCTTCGTGCAGGTCGAGGCCAACATGACCCGCAGCCACAAGGGCTCGGGCCTCGGCCTCGCCATCGCGCGCTCGATGGCCGAGTTGCACGGCGGTTCCCTGAGGATCCGCTCCGAGGTCAACCAGGGCACGATCGTGCTGGTGCGCATGCCCGCACCCACCGCGGAGCGCCTGGCCCAGATCGCCGCCGCGGAGGCGCCCGACACGGGCGCGCAGGAGACGGTCGCCGCCCTGCGCGAGGCCGCGGGCGCCACGCGCCGCCGCGAGATGGCCCGCGCGGCGATCTGAAACGGCGCGGGTCCCCTCTGCCGCGCAGGGAGGGCACCCGATCACAGATAGGCCGGCGGTCTCAGCGCAGGTAGATCACGCTGTAGAGCGTGCGCCGCAGCTCCTCCTCCCAGAGCCAGATCCGGCCGTCCTCGCAGCGCTCGCGGATGCCGGGCCGCATGTGGGCGCAGTAGGCGCCCGTGTTGTCCTGCACCCGGTACTGGCAGCGCCCGCCGACCCGGCGGCGGGCCACCACGGTGCTCGAATGGTCGGCGGCGACGTCCGGGTCCTTCGGGTCGCGCGCCTCCAGGATGTACCAGCTGTAGCCGATGGTGGGCGCCCGGCCCCGGTCGAGGGCGTAGTCAACCATCGCGAGCATCCGCTCGATCCGGCCCCGCGACGGCACCGTGCCGGTCTCGAGCATCTCCATGAACTCGAGCTGGTTCGAGGCCACGCGGTAGGAGACGGGCAGCAGCGGCACGGGCGAGGGCCGGCGCCGGCACAGCGCCGCGACGCGCCGCATCCAGGCGGCGTTGAAGGCATCGGCCCGGCGGCTGCGCAGCCGATCCACCGTCGCGCCGGTCGCCCGGAAGCACTGGTTCGGCGCCCGCACATAGGCACCGTAGCGCTGCGCATGCAGGAAGCGGGTGTGGTGCGCGTAGCCCTCGTGCGAGGGCAGGTCGCGCTCGTCGCAGAGCCCGTCGAGGTTGTAGAGCAGCGCCGCCGCGTCCTCCTCGCCGCCCTCCAGCTTGTCGAAATAGGGCTCGCGGCCCGGGTTGCGGGTGGGGTCGATATCGACCGCGTTGCGGCTCCAGGCGATGTCCTCGCGGTAGCGCGGATGCGAGCGCAGATGCGCGGCGATGCGCGGATCGGCGAGCGCTGCCAGCCGCTCGGGATCCGCGAAGTAGAACTTGGTGGCAACATCGAGCGGCGAGACTGCCTGCCCGACCCGCTGCGAGATCATGTCGGCGGTGGCGTAGGCGAAGCAGATCGCGCTCTCCCCCTGCCCCACCGGGATGTCGGCCGGCCGCGGCGAGATCTGCACGCCGCCCGGCAGGGCGTGCGTGGCCGGCGGCATCGCGATCCGCACAGCCGGGCAGCCGGGGCTGCGGGCGTAGCGGGGCGCAGCCGGCAGCAGGCCCCCGGCGCTGGCCGGGCCGGCGAGCGCGATCAGCAGCGCGCCGACAACCCCGCGCACCCCGCATCCCCCGACCATCCGCAACGCTCCCCCGACACTCCGCCGGCCCTATAGCACCGCCGCACTCAGCGCGCCTCGATCCCGCGCCAGGCCGGGGCGCGGTCGGTCGCCGAGAGGGTGTCGCGCGAGGCGGGTTCGGGCAGCTCCGGGACCGGCTGGGCGGCGCGCCGGATCAGCCCGGCCAGCGCCTCGCGGGCGACGCGCTCGCGGGTCTCGGGCGGCAGAGCGGCGGCACCCGCCTGGATCGCGGCCGGCGCCGCCGCGGCGAGAGCCGCCGCCACCGCGTCAGCGGAAGGCAGCGCGGGGGCGGCGGTGCCGGGCTCGCCGCGCTTCAGAGCAAGATAGGAGAGCACGCCGATCACCAGCAGGGCGCGCAGCAGGAAGGACATGGGCTCGTCCTCGTGAAGGTCCTGAGCAAGATCGCGCGACCCTGGCGCCCCGGATCTGAAACAGGCCTCAACGCGGCGCCCGAATCCTTCGACATGGTGAATACGTCCCCGCTGGTCCGGGACGGCCCCGGTTACCTGCCGGAAAGCATCCCGGGCGATCGGCGAAGCCGGGCAACATTCGTTTAAGCGCACCCTGCGACGGTCGGCCCGTCGTTCGAAGTCGAGCCGGGGACGCCGGGGCCGAGAGGTCCAGCGTTTTGCGTGTCAGTCTTGCGTATCAAAGATGTTCTGCCCTCGCTGATCGACGCGCGCCTCGCGGGCCTCGTGCACGATTCCGTGCAGGACGAGGCGGTGCGCTTCCGCCACGAGCGCTTCCTGATCTCCCGGCTGGCCACCGGCGCCGTGATGATGGCGGCGCTTCCGCCCTACCTCGTCTGGCGCGGCGTGCCCTCGGTGATCGAGGGGCTCGCGGTCGCGAGCCTGCTCCTGCCGGTGCTCGCCGCCGTGATCCTCGCGCGCACCGGCCACCTCTGGGTGGCGCACGCGGTCTCCTCCGCGGGGCTCACCGGCCTCGTCGTCTGCCTCGCCGGCCTCACGGGCGGCGCGGGCTCGGCCGCCGCGGTCTGGCTGGTGGCGGTTCCCCTGGAGGCGGCGGTCTCGGGCTCGAAGCGCTCGGCGATCTCGGCGGCGGCCATCGCGGCGCTCGGCGCGCTGGTGGTCGCCTGTGCGGGGAGCTGGATGCCGGCCGTCCCGGTCCTCGACGTGTCCTCCGCCATCGCCATGCCGGTCTTCGTGATCACGGCGATCGGCCACGTCGCGGCCCTGCTCATCGATCACCTGCGGCAGGAGCGCCGGGTCCGGCAGCGCCTGCAGGACAACGAGGCGCGCGATCGCATGCTGCTCTCGGCGATCGACGACCTCGTCACCTGGCACGACGCCAACGGCCGCGTGATCGAGGCCGGCGCCTCGGCGACCCGCTTCCTCGGCGTCGAGGCCGGCGCGCTGCGGGCCCACGGTCTTCTGGAGCGCGTGCACGTTGCCGATCGCCCGGCCTTCCTGCAGGCACTCAGCGACGTCGCTGCGACCGGCCGGCCCGCGACCGTGCCGTTCCGCCTCCACGTGGAGCCTGCGGCGGGCCGGGCGGACGGCGCCCGCCTGATCCACGCCGAGATGCGCGCCCACCCGATCGCGCGCCCCGGCGAGGCGCATGCGGGCGTGGTGGCCGTCACCCGCGACGTCACCGAGCACCGTCGCCACGCGGAGGAGCTGGAGCGCGCCCGCGCCGAGGCCGAGCGGGCGGACGAGATCAAGAGCCGGTTCCTGGCCAACGTCACGCACGAGCTGCGCACGCCGCTCAACGCCATCATCGGCTTCTCGGAGGTGCTGGGCGGCGCGGGGGCCGGAACGCTCGGTCCCGAGCAGGCGCGGGACTATGCGGGGATCATCGCCACCTCCGGCCGCCACCTGCTCGACGTGGTGAACTCGCTCCTCGACATGAGCCGGATCCAGAGCGGCAACTTCGACTACGCCCCCGAGCCGGTCGACGCCGCCGAGCTCGTGCGCAGCTGCTGCGACCTGATGCGGCTGCGCGCCGAGGCGGCCGGCATCACCCTGGTGCCGCCGCCGGCGCTCGGCCCGGTCGAGATCACCGCCGACCCGCGCGCCTGCCGGCAGATCGTGATCAACCTGCTGTCGAACGCCGTGAAGTTCACCGCGCGCGGTGGACGGGTCGAGGTCGCCCTCCGGGGCAGCGCGGCGGGACTCGACATCGCCGTTTCGGACACGGGTGCGGGCATCCGCGAGGCCGACCTGCCCCGTCTCGGGACGCCCTTCTTCCAGGGCGGCGGCAGCGACTACAAGCGGACGCACGAGGGCACGGGCCTCGGCCTCTCGGTGGTGCAGGGCCTCGTCGGCCTGCACGGCGGCTCGATCACCATCGAGAGCGCGCCGGAGATCGGCACGAGCGTGACCGTGACGCTGCCCCGGCTCTGCCGCCCAGTCGGCGCGCCCGCCGCCCCCGCCCCGGTCTCGACCTCGGTCCGCCGGCTCGCGCCCGTGCGCGCCGTCTCGGCCGGGCCGGTGGTGCGCCTGCCGCTCGGCCTGTTCGAGGCGGCGCCGGCCGGAACCGACGCCCCCCTTCCCCTGCGACGTGCCGGCTGAGGGTGAACCACCGCGAGAGGCCCCGATCCCGAAGGTTTAGAGCCTTGGGATCGGGGCCTTGCCATGAGGAGTGAGGATGCGCGACTATCGCGAGATCAGCGTGGCGGGCGACGAGCGGTCGCCCCGGCGGGATGCAAGCCCGCGCCGCCCCGCGCCCCGGCGCCGGCCGGCCTCGACCGACTGGCGGGCGCTCGCCCTCTCGGGCCTCGGCGGGACCGTACGCCTGTGCCGGGCCCAGCCCGGCAGCGTGCTGGGCTCGCTGGCGGTGCTGGGCGCCGTCACCGCGGTCTGCGTGAACGCGCTGGGCTCCCAGGCAGGACGCCACCCGGCCCCGATCCTGCCGAAGCCCGCCCTCCGACAGGAGGCCCGACAGGAGGCCCGACAGGAGGCCCGACAGGAGGCCGCCGCGAAGGCGCAGCCTGCGCGGGAGGCGGCCAGGGCCGCACCCGAGCGCCCCGCGGAGATCGCGCGCGCGCCCGAGCCCGTCCGCGCCGAGGCGAGGCCGGAGCCGCGCCGGGAGGGACCGAAGCCCGACCCGATCGCCGCGCTGATCCGCTCCGACGAGACCACGGCCTCGGTGACCCCGAAGGACACCTCCGTGCTCCAGGCCCAGCGGGCCCTGAACAAGCTCGGCTACGGCCCGCTGAAGGCGGACGGCCTGATGGGTCCGGGGACCCGGGCGGCGATCGAGAAGTTCGAGCGGGCCGCCAAGCTGCCCGTGAAGGGCGAGCCGGCGGGCCGGACATTGCGCGAGCTGTCGCAGAAGGCCGGACAGGGTTGAGGTTGGAGCCGGGTCGCAGGCCCGGTTCGCAGGGTTGCATCGCCGCGCGGCGGCGCGCATCCCGGCGCGTCCCGAGGAGTTCCCGATGCCGCGCCTGCGCTCCGACTTCTTCGTCTCCGCCCATCTGCGCCGCCTCGACGTGGCCAACATCCCGGCCGTGCTGCGCCGCCGCGGCGCCGCTGAGGCCGGCGCGATCTTCGTGAAGGTGGACCGCCTCGACGGCAGCGCCGACCTCTACGGCCCCGCCCCCCAGGCCCTGTTCGACGACGAGAGTTCGGGCGATCGCCGCTTCAGCCCGCTCCTGCAGGGCGCGACGCCGCTCGACGTCGAGGAGCGCCTGGCGAAGGAGCTGCGCTTCGACTCCGATCTCTGGATCATCGAGATCGACGACCGCGCCGGGCGGCATTTTCTGGATCTGGCGGAGTGAGTGGCTTCCGGCTGAACGCCCCCAGGAAGCGGCTCCCCCCTCCTCCCCGCACGCGGGGAGAGGCCTGTCCGCACCTTGTCGTGCGGACAGGAAGCGGAGGCGAAGCCGCAGCGACGGTGAGGGGGCGGATCCGGAAGGGCCTCCACGGTCGAAGCCCCCTCACCGTCGCCTGCCGGCTCGCCACGCTCCCCGACAAGGGGGAGACGTGGCCCTCTCCCCCCGCGCGGGGAGAGGGGTTGTCCGTCCTCAGATCGATCCCACCGTCCGCAGGCGCGCCCGCGGGTGGATCTCGGCCTGGCTCATCACCGGGGTCTCGCGGCGGAAGCGCTCGATGATCGAGCGCACGAAGGGCCGCGACTGCGCCGAGGTGACGAGGACCGGCATCTCGCCCTGGCGCGCCGCCTGCTCGAAGCGGTCGCGCACCGTGTTGACGAACTCCGAGAGCTTGGACGGCTGCATCGCGAGGTAGCGCTCCTCGCGCTCGCCCACGATGGAATCGAGGAAGGCCTGCTCCCAGGCCGGCGACAAGGTGATGATCGGCAGCATGCCGTCCGGGCCCTGGTACTGCGCGCAGATCTGGCGGCCGAGGCGGGCGCGCACGTGCTCCACGATGTCGCGCGGGTTCTTCACCGCGCCCGCCACCTCGGCGACGCCCTCCACGATCGCGCCGAGATCGCGGATCGAGACCCGCTCGGAGAGCAGGAACTGCAGCACGCGCTGGATGCCGGTGGTCGAGATCTGGGCCGGCACCACCTCCTTCAGGAGCTCGCCGTGCTCCTTGGGCAGCTCGCGCAGCAGCTTCTGCACCTCGACGTGGTTGAGAAGCTCGGAGACGTGCGCCTTGATGATCTCGGTGAGGTGCGTCGAGACCACGGTCGCCGCATCCACCACCGTGTAGCCCTTGAGCTGGGCCTGGTCGCGAAGGCCCGCGTCGATCCAGGTCGCGGGCAGGCCGAAGGTCGGCTCCAGCATGTGCTGGCCGGGCAGCTGCACCTGCCCGCCCATCGGGTCCATCGCCATGAACTGGCCGGGGAAGATCTTGCCGGTGCCGGCCTCGATCTCCTTGACCCGCACCACGTAGGCGTTGGCCTCAAGCTGGACGTTGTCGAGGATGCGCACCGAGGGCATCACGAAGCCGAGCTCGGCCGCGAGCTGGCGGCGCAGCGCCTTGATCTGGTCGGTGAGCCTGTCGCCGGCCTCGCCATTGACGAGCGCCAGCAGCGCGTAGCCCATCTCCAGTTTCAGGTCGTCGAGTTTGAGGAGGTCGGTGACCGTCTCCTCCTTGGCGGCGGCCGCGGCGGCGGGGTCGGCGGGCTTGCCCTCGGCGTCGAGGGGTGGGGCCTCCTTGGCGGTCTTGGCGATGCGCCACGCCGCGTAGCCGGCGCCGCCCGAGAGCAGCAGGAAGGGCAGGATCGGCATGCCGGGCAGGAAGCCGATCAGGATCATCACGCCCGCCGACATGCCGAGCGCCTTCGGGTAGTGCGCGAGCTGCTTGCCGAGCGCCTTGTCGGCCGAGCCCTTCACGCCGGCCTTCGAGACCAGGATGCCGGCCGCGGTCGAGACGATCAGCGCCGGCACCTGGGAGGCGAGGCCGTCGCCGATGGTGAGCAGGGTGTAGCTCTTGGCGGCCGCACCGAAGGGCATGCCCTGCTGCGCCACGCCGATGATGATGCCGCCGATCACGTTGATGAAGGTGATGAGCAGCGCCGCCACCGCGTCGCCGCGCACGAACTTCGAGGCGCCGTCCATGGCGCCGAAGAACGAGGATTCCTCCTCCAGCGCCGAGCGCCGAGCCTTCGCGGCCTTCTCGTCGATCAGTCCCGCCGAGAGGTCGGCGTCGATCGCCATCTGCTTGCCGGGCATCGCGTCGAGGGTGAAGCGCGCCGCGACCTCGGCGATGCGGCCCGAGCCCTTTGTGATGACGACGAAGTTCACGATGATCAGGATCGCGAAGACGATGATCCCGATGACGAAGTTGCCCCCCATCACGAAGTTGCCGAAGGCCTCGATGACGTGGCCGGCCGCCGCCGTGCCCTCGTGGCCGTGGCCGAGGATGAGGCGCGTCGAGGCGAGGTTCAGCGCCAGCCGCAGCATGGTGGCGATGAGCAGCAGCGTCGGGAAGACGGTGAATTCGAGCGGGTTGTCGATGAACAGGCCCGTCATCATGATCAGCACCGACATGATGATCGAGACGGCGAGCAGGAGGTCGAGCAACACCGCCGGCAGCGGGAAGATCAGCACCGCCAGGATGCCCATCACGGCAGTGGCGAAGAACAGGTCCGAGCGCTTCGACAGCGCCTGGAAGTCCCCGCGATTGGGCATCGTGAAGCCGGAGAGCGCGCCGCCGAGGCCGCCCATCCCACCCTTCGCCGGCACCGCCGCCGTCTCGCTCATGCCGGTCGTCTCGCACGCCCACGTCCGCACCGGGCGGACCCGGCAAGTTTTGCCGGGCGCATAGTTAGCGGGCCGTTAACCGGAACCCCGATGCGCGCCCTGGGCTTGAGACGGGACAGGCCGCCGCCGCGGGACCGAGGGGTCCGCCGGCCCCACGAGGACCGTCACCCGATGCGCAGCCCGCTCCTTCCCGCCGCCCTCCTGGCCCTCGCGGTCACCGGCGCGTCCGCGCAGACGACGAGCCCGGCAGCGCCCGAGGCGCCGCCGCACGGACAGGGCGCGGTCGGCGAGCCGCTCCAGCCCGGCGCCAACAGCTTCACCGAGGCCCAGGTGCGCGAGCGCTTCGCCAAGATGGGCTTCGGCGAGATAACCGACCTCAAGAAGACCGATCAGGGCATCTGGCAGGGCATCGCGACCCACGCGGGCAAGCAGGTTCGGATCGGCATGGATTACCGCGGCAACGTCGCCGCCCAGTAGCGGCGGCCTGCCCCAGAGAGACCGGAGACATCCCATGGCCACACGCGCCGTCACGGCCCTATTCGACGATTACGAGGCGGCGGCCCGCGCCGTCGACAAGCTGGAGGCCGAGGGCATCCCACACGGCGACATCAGCATCGTCGCGAGCGATCCCGAGAACCGGATCGGCGGGCGGACGCCCGCCGCCCGTCCCGCCGCCGAGGAATCGGACGCGGCGGACGGGGCCGGCACGGGCGCGACGCTCGGCACGGTGCTGGGCGGCGGCGCCGGCCTGCTCGCAGGTCTGGGCCTTCTGGCCATACCGGGCGTCGGCCCGGTCGTGGCGGCGGGCTGGCTCGTCGCCACCGTGACGGGAGCCGGCGTCGGCGCAGCGGCCGGCGGCCTGATCGGCGGCCTCACCGGCGCCGGGCTCAGCCAGCACGAGGCCGAGACCTACGCGGAGGGCGTGCGGCGCGGCGGCACGTTGGTGACTGCGCGCGTGGACGACGGGCTGGCCGACCGGGCGCTCACGATCCTCGACAAGCACGGCTCGATCGACCTCGACGAGCGCGCCCAGGGCTGGCGCGCCGAGGGTTGGACCGGCGGTGGCGCGACGGACGGGACGGCGTCCAGCAGCGCCAGCGCCCTGGGCACGGCCAGCGCCGCGGGCGCGGCGTCCGGGGGCCTCGGTGATCCGAGCGCGCCCGCGACCGGCGGCCTTCCGAAGACGACCGACGTGGCGCGCGAGGAGCCGGGCCGCCGGACGGGCACCGCCTCGGTGCCGGGCCAGACCCACGGCGCGACGACGCGCTGAGATTTCGCGGCGAGGCCCTGACCCGGACGCTGCATCGCATCCGAAAACGAAAAGGGCCGCCTGTTCGGGCGGCCCTTCATCGATTTCCTATCTGGACCTTCAGGCCCGCAGGCGGGTCCGCACCTCGCCGAGGCTGGAGCGGATCAGGTTCTGGGCGGCGTCGCCCTGCATGCGCTCGCGCAGGATGGTCTCGGAGACCTTCACGGCGGCATCCGCCGCGGCTGCGCGGACCTGGGCCTCGGCCTGGGCCTCCGCCTGGGCGATCTTCGACTCGGCGGCCTTGGTGCGGCGGGACACGAACTCGTTCAGGCGCTGATGGCCCTCGGCGGCGGCGCGCTCGGCCTCGGCGCGGGCGCTCGCCACGATCGCCTCGGCCTCCTTCTCGGCCTCGGCGCGGCGGCGCTTGTAGTCGGCCAGCACGGCGGCGGCCTCCTCGCGGAGGCGCTTGGCCTCGTCGAGCTCGTGGCGCACGCGCTTGGCGCGGCTGTCGAGCCCCTTGGTCATCGCGCCGAACGCTCCGGCCTTGGCGGCGAGCGCCAGGAAGACCACGAAGGCGACGAGGACCCAGAATTCCGCGGTGAGCAGCATGGTTGTGATGATCCTACTCAGTGCGCGGTGGCGTTGAGGGCGCGCTCGACGCTGGCCTGATCGGGGGCCTGGCCGGTGAGGCGCTCGACGATGGCGGTCGCGGTCTCGCCCGCGATGGTGCGGACGTTGCCCATCGCCTGCTCGGTGCGGCCGCGGATGGTGGCCTCGGAGGCGGCCAGCCGCTGGTTCAGCTCGCCTTCCAGGGACTTGCGCTTGGTCTCAGCCTCGGCCGTGAGCGCGTTGCGGGTCTCCTGGGCGATCTCGCGGGCCTTGCCCTGCGCGTCGCGGAGCGACTTCTCGTAGGCCGCGCCCGCGGTGTCGGCCTCGGCCTTCATGCGCTGGGCCTCGTTGAGGTCGGCGGAGAGGCGGGTGGCGCGGTCGTGCAGGATGCCCTGGATGCGCGGCAGGGCGACCTTCGACATCAGGTAGTAGAGCAGGCCGAAGGACAGCGCGAGCCAGACGATCTGCGCCAGGAAGGTGTGCGTCTCGAAGGGCGGGAAGGCGTGCTGGTTGGCCGGGTGCAGGATCTCGCCCTTGCCCGCGTAGGTGTCGGTCCCGGGCGGCGGGGTGGTGAGGGGGTTCGGCTGCGCCATGGTCCCGTCCTGAAAGCGATGTCAAAGCAAACGAGCGCCGGCTTGTCTCGGCCGAGCGCCCGGTGTCTCTCGCGAAGCTCCCGCCGCGTCGCCGCGGCCGGAGGAGGATCCGTCGGGATCGGGAGCTTTGCGAAGAACACCGGAGCCGTCGCCGCGGCGGGGCCGCGGCGACGGAACGGGACCGCCTCAGACGGCGAACAGGAGCAGCAGCGCGACGAGCAGCGAGAAGATGCCGAGCGCCTCGGTCAGCGCGAAGCCGAGGAGCAGGTTGGTGCGCTGGCTGTCGGCGGCCGAGGGGTTGCGAAGCGCGCCGGCGTAGAACTGGCCGAACAGGTTGCCGAGGCCGATGCCCGCGCCCGCCATGCCGAGGCAGGCGAGACCGGCGCCGATGTACTTCGCAGCGACGGGATCCATGAGTAACTCCTGAGGTTTCGAACGATTTTCGTTGCGCGGAGGGAGGCCGGCCGAGAGTCTCAGTGGCCGGGGTGAAGGGCGTCGGCGAGATAGACCGCCGTCAGCGTCGCGAAGACGTAGGCCTGCAGGGCCGCCACCAGGAATTCCAGGGCCGTCAGCGCGATCGTGAGGAAGAGCGGGAGCGGGGAGAGGATGCTCCAGGCGCCGGCGAGCAGGAGCTGCGCCACGAAGAAGGCGAAGATCTTCAGCGCGATGTGGCCCGCCAGGATGTTGGCGAAGAGACGGACCGAGAGGCTGATCGGGCGCGAGATGAAGGAGACGATCTCGATCGGCACCATGATCAGCAGGAGCGGCTTGGGCACGCCCGCCGGAATGAACAGGCCGAGGAAGTGGCTGCCGTGCTTCATCACGCCGTAGATCACGACCGTCGAGATCACCAGGAAGGCGAGGCCGAAGGTGATGATCAGGTGGCTGGTGACCGCGAAGGCGTAGGGGATCATCCCGAACAGGTTCAGGACGAGCACGAACATGAACAGCGAGAAGACGAGCGGAAGGAAGCGCTGCTCCTTGTCGCCGGTCGCCTGGTGCAGCGTGTCGGCGATGAACTCGTAGAAGACTTCGGCCAGCGCCTGCATGCGGCCCGGCACCACCGAGCGGCCGGCGGTGGCCACGATGGTGATGAAGGCGATGACGCCCACGGCGGCGAACATGTAGAGCGCCGACTGCGTGAAGGCGATTTCCTGGTTGCCGATATGGCCCAGGGAGACGAGCGGCTTCAGCTCGAACTGGTGGATCGGGTCGATGCTGGCCGCCATGCTCTTGCTTCTGCTCCCTCGCGCACCCGGGCGGCCTTGAGCGGCCCGCCCCGGGCGGCTAACCCGAATCCGTGTCGACCCTCAAGGGCCTTTGCGATCTTTTGGGCCCCCGGGGCCGTTCGTCCCCGAGAAGCCGGACAGGCGCATGATGTTGTAGACGCCCGTCACGAAGCCCAGCAGCACGAAGACGATCATCCCCCAGGGTTTCGTCCCGAGGAAATGGTCGAACAGCCAACCGAGGATCCCGCCCGCGATGATGGCGGCGATGAACTCCGTAGAGAGCGTCATCGCCTGCCCGAGGGAGGAGTGCGCGGACGACCCTGGACGCGGCGAATGATCGGGAGCGGCGGCGGGCCGCTTCCGGTCGATCTGCGTCTCGAGACGTCTGAGCCTCGCGGAGAGTTCGCTATCCGTTGGCGCCCGGTCTCCCCGCCCCTCGCCCTCGCTGTCGTTGCCGCTCACGGCGCGACCTCACAGTGTCGAGAGGACCCGGAAACTAGGCTTGCCCCCTTCAAGCGCGGCGCACCATAGTTTCGCCCCCATGGCGTGTCAAGGCGCAGCCAGCATCAACCAAGCCTTTGCGAAGATTGATGTTTTGGAGCTTTCCGGGGTCCGCGAGCATGGCTAGCTCCCGGATAAGCTGAGCCGGGCGATCAGGAGCCGAGGATCGGCTTGATCACCTTCTCCA
Organism: Methylobacterium radiodurans; assembly: GCF_003173735.1. Classification (NCBI taxonomy): domain Bacteria; kingdom Pseudomonadati; phylum Pseudomonadota; class Alphaproteobacteria; order Hyphomicrobiales; family Methylobacteriaceae; genus Methylobacterium; species Methylobacterium radiodurans. The sequence continues at coordinate 430,938 of NZ_CP029551.1, forward strand.
TGCCCTCGATCGTCATCTCGCCCTTGTAGCGCTCGCCGTTGATGAAGAAGGTCGGGGTGGAATCGACCTTGAAGGTGTCGAGGCCGCGCTGCTTCGTGGCGTTCACGCCGTCGTAGAGCTTCTGGTCCTTGAGGCAGGCTTCGAACTTCTCCTTGTTGATCCCCGCCTGGCGCAGCATCTGCTCCAGGGCGTCGACGGGCTTCTGCTGGAAGGCCCAGGCGGGCTGCTGGTCGAAGAGCAGGTCGGTGATGGGGTAGTACTTCGCGTCGCCGTCGCAGCGCGCCAGCATGAAGGCCGCGGTGGCGAGCGGGTCGAGCGGAAACTCGCGCAGGGTGAAGCGCACCTTGCCGGTGTCGATGTAGCGCTCCTTGAGCGCCGGCCAGGTGGTGCGGTGGAAGGCGGCGCAGTGCGAGCAGGTCATCGAGGCGTACTCGATGATCGTGACCTTCGCGTCCTTCGGACCCAGCCAGACGTCGCCGAGCGGGCCCGGCTGCATCAGCGCGGCGGCGTCCACGCCCTGCGCCAGGGCGGGCAGGCCGAGCTTGGGCAGAATGACGGCCGCGCCGACGGCGAGCCCGGTGAGTTTCAAAGCGTCGCGCCGCGTGATCATGTCGTGACTGGCTCCGCTGCTGGTCGGACGATCTCCCGGCCTGCGGTAGCGGGGCATCCCGCCGCTTGCAAGGCGACGAATCGCGGCGCGGGAATCCGGGCTGCTACGCCGCCGGGGCCGAGGAGCGCCCGGTCTGGGCCTGTCCCACCTCGATCAGGGCGGCGAGCTCGCCCGCCGCGGCGCGCACGCGCTCGGCCACGGCGGCGTCGGCGACTCGGTACTGATCCATCTCGGCGGTGCAGGCGTAGACCGAGGTCGGCGCGATGTGGGCGGCGAAGAAGCCGAAGAGCGGGCGCAGGCTGTGCTCCACCACCAGCGCGTGGCGCAGCCCCCCGCCGGTCGCTGTCAGCGCGACGGGCTTGCCCGCGAGCGCCTCCGGCCGGACGAAGTCGAAGACGTGCTTGAACAGGCCCGCGTAGGAGCCCTGGTAGACCGGTGTGCCGACGATCAGGGCGTCGGCTTCCTCGATCGCCTCGACGAGGCGCCTGGCCGGCAGAGGCAGCTCCTCGCGGCCCGCGACGACGAGGCCCGCGCCAGCGTCCACGAGATCGCAGACCGTCAGGTCGATGCGGCGCAGGCGCGCGAGATCCGCTGCCACGGCCTCGACGAGACCGCGGGTGCGGGAGGGCCGGCTGGCGCTGGCCGAGAAGGCGACGACGCGGGGCAGGGACACACGGGTCAGGGACACTCGGCTAACCTCCGGTCTGCCCGAGACGATCCCTGGGCTTGAGGGCTGCGGCGGCCGGCGCGGGGCGCCCGTCGCGAGGAGCGGGCTTCGACCGCGCAAGGACCGGGCCGTCCGACACCACGCACAGTGCCAGATGGTTCTGGCCGCGGCGTTAAGCCAGATGGTTCACGCTCCGAAACCGGAGATCTGTCCAGCAGCGCTGGCGAAATCACGAAGACGCGACGCGAAAGCGCCAGACATGGCTCTCCTTGATCTCCGCATCCTCCAGTGCCCGCGTCACCGGGACGCGGTAGCTCGCGAGCCGGTCGAGGCGCTCCCGCGGCAGGTAGGAGCGGCCCGGATCACCCACGAGCACGCGGGTGCCGCGCGCCGCGAGGCCCGCCAGCCAATCGGCAACGCGGGCGGCGAGGTCGCGCTCGTAGAAGATGTCGGCGGCCAGAACGAGGTCGGCCTCCGGGCGGCTGCCGATCAGGTCCTCCGCGCTCGCCGAAACCCGCTCCGCCACGCCGTTCGCCGCGGCGTTCAACGCGATCGCCGGCAGGGCGAAGGGGTCGAGGTCGCTCGCCAGGACCTGCACCGCCCCGGCCCGCGCCGCGGCGATCGCGCAGAGCCCGGAACCCGAGGCGAAGTCGAGCACGCGGGCGCCCGCGCAGAGATCCGGATTGTCGAGCAGGTAGCGGGCGAGCGCCTGGCCCCCCGCCCAGGCGAAGGCCCAGAAGGGTGGCGGCAGGCCGATCGCCTCCAGCTCCTCCTCGGTCTTCTGCCAGAGTTCGGTCGCCTCGTCGGCGACGTGGAGCCGGATCTCGGGCGCGTGCGGCACCGGACGCAGGGCCGTGTGCGCCCGGATGAACGCCTCCGCGCTCTCCGGGGTGAGGCGGCTCATGCCAGGAGCTCGCGGTAGATCGCGCAGACGGCGGCGGTCACCGCCGCCTCGGTGAAGCCGCCGTCGCGGATGCGGACGCGGGCGGCCTCGCCGAGAGCCGCGACGAGGCCGGGATCGGCCGCGAGACGGGCGAGCGCGCCCGCCAGCGCCTCGGGATCGTCGGGCGGCACGACCATCCCCTCGATCCCGTCGCGCACGAGGTCGCGGCAGCCCGGCACGTCGGTGGTGACGAGCGCACGCCCGCAGGCGGCGGCCTCTAGGAGCGTGCGCGGCAGGCCCTCGCCGCCGCGCGAGGGCAGGCAGGCGACGTGGGAGGCGGCATAGACGCCCGCGACGTCGCGGCTCTGGCCCTCCCAGGTGACGCCGTCCCGGCTCCAGCCGCGCAGCGTCTCCTCGGGGATCGCGCGCCGGTTGGATGCGTCGGGCGCCCCGTGGAGGGAGAGTTCGACGGGCACGCCGCGCCCGCGCGCGAGGCGGACCGCCTCGACGGCGACGTCGACCCCCTTCGACCAGAGCATGCGGGCGGCGAGCGCCGCCCGGAGCGGCGGCTGCGGCGGCAGCGGCGCGGATGCGTAGGCGGCGGGATCGACGCCCGCCCCGCCGACGACCGTCACCGCCGTGTCGGCCGGGTCGAGCCCGAGGGCGCGGGCATCGTCCGGGTTCTCGAACAGGAAGCGGGTGCGGCGCGAGGCCAGAGCTCCCCGGATCAGGTGGCGCAGAGCCGTGCGGGCGAGCCCGCCGACCCGGTCCTGGCGCGCGCCGATCAGGCCGAGGCCGGTCAGCGCGTAGACGCGGGCCGGCACGTTCGCCATCGCGGCCGCGGTGCCGCCGACGAGGATCGCCCGCAGCGCGATGCAGTGCACGATGTCGGCCTTCAGCGCCTTCAGGATCGCGGCGAGCTGGCCCGCGGCGTAGCCCGCCGCCATCGGGTTGAGGCTGGAGCGCTCGGCCTCCAGCGGCACCACCCGCGCGCCCGTCGCCTCGATGGCCGCGCGGTGCGCGCGTACCCGCGTCACCACCGCGACCGAGAGGCCCATCGCCACGGCCGCGCGGGCGAGCGGCAGGAAGTGCGAGGCAAAGAACCAGTCCTCGGTGACCACGAAGACGAGGCTGCGCATCGGCGCGGGGGCGAGGTTCGGGACGTCCATGCAGGGCCTGTAGCACGCCCCGCGAGGCACCGTACCAGGGCCCGCGAGGCCGTGCGGCAAGCCCCTGCGGCCGATGGGTGCGCTCCGGAACGGGGCCCCGCACGCCTCGGTTGTCGGCATACCAGTTCGAGGGAGTGCATCCGATGGCTGAGCCGGCCTGCGACACCAGCGTGGTGGATCCGCGCGACGCCGCCGCGGAGGCCGGCCTCGCCTACGTGGACGACGGCCGGCCCGGCCTGACGCGCCGGAAGAGCGGCAAGGGATTCAGCTACCGCGACGCTCGAGGCGAGCCGGTGCGCGACCGGGCGACCCTGGAGCGCATCCGCAAGCTCGCGATCCCGCCGGCCTACACCGACGTCTGGATCTGCCCGCGCGCCAACGGCCACATCCAGGCCACGGGCCGCGACGCCAAGGGGCGCAAGCAGTACCGCTACCACCCCGACTTCCGGGCCGCGCGGGAATCCACGAAGTTCAGCCGGATCATGGCCTTCGCCGAGGCGCTGCCGGGCATCCGCCAGCGGGTGGATGCCGACATGCGCCGCACCGGCCTGCCTCGCGAGAAGGTGCTGGCCACCGTGGTCCACCTCCTCGAGACCACGCTGATCCGCGTCGGCAACGACGACTACGCCCGCACCAACAAGAGCTACGGGCTGACCACCCTGCGCGACCCGCACGTCAAGGTCGCGGGCGCCGAGATGACGTTCCGCTTCAAGGGCAAGAGCGGCAAGACCTGGGACCTCTCCGTGCGGGACCGGCGCGTGGCCCGGATCGTCAAGGCCTGCCAGGACCTGCCGGGCCAGGAGCTGTTCCAGTATCTCGACGACGACGGCGCGCGGCGCGACGTCACCTCGCAGGACGTGAACGCCTACCTGCGCGAGATCACCGGCCAGGATTTCACCGCCAAGGATTTCCGCACCTGGGCCGGCACGGTGCTGGCCGCCCTGGCGCTCAGGGAGTTCGAGGCCTTCGACAGCCAGGCCAAGGCCAAGACCAACGTGCGGGCGGCGATCGAGGGTGTTGCGGCGCGGCTCGGCAACACGCCGACCATCTGCCGCAAGTGCTACATCCACCCGCAGGTGCTCGACTGCTACCTCGAGGGCGGCCTGCTGCTCCAGGTGAAGGAGGCGGTCGAGACCGAGCTGGCGGAGGATCTGGCCGCGCTCCGGCCCGAGGAGGCGGCGGTGCTCACGCTCCTGCGCCAGCGGCTGGAGACCGCCCCGCCCGTCGAGCCGAAGCGGCGATCGGCGCGGAACAAGGGTGGTCGGAAGGCCGGGGGCGGCGGCAACGCGGCCCGCCGGACGAAGCCGGCGGCCGGCAAGCCCCGCGGCCGCGCCGGCTCGGCGGAGTCCGGGCTCCAAGCGGCGTCCTGAAGGCCTTAGCGCCTCACGCCCTCAGGCGCTGCGCCCCTTCCTCGCGGCGGAGCCGGCCGAGGACGTCGCCGATCGGCATCGGCCTGCCGATGAGGTAGCCCTGGACGTAGCGGCACCCGTAGCGCTGGGCCGCCTCCAGCTGCTCGACGGTCTCGACTCCCTCCGCGATCCCGTCGAGGCCGAGGTTCTGGCAGAGGTTCAGGATGGTGGAGACCAGGCTGCGGCCGAGATCCGTGCCGATGTCGGCCATGAAGCTGCGGTCGATCTTGATCTTGTCCAACGGCAGGCGGTGAACGTAGCCGAGGCTCGAGTAGCCGGTCCCGAAATCGTCCAGGGCGATCTTGACACCCAGGGAGCGCAGCGCCGTGATCGCCTCCTTCGCCTGGTCGAAGTCGCGCATCAGGGCGGTTTCGGTGAGTTCCAGCGTCAGCCGGCGCGGGTCGAGGCCGCTGCCGCGGACCGCGGCGAGGATCGCCACCACGGTCTCGGGAGAAGCGAGGTCGTGGGCCGAGAGGTTGAAGGACAGGCCGACCGTCGGCGGCAGCCGCGCGCAATCGGCAAGCGCCTTGCGCAGCAGCAGCAGGGTCACGGTGTGGATCATGCCGCAGCGCTCCGCCGCGGCGATGAAGCGGTCCGGCGAGACCGGGCCGAGGACCGGACTGGTCCAGCGCGCCAGCCCCTCGACCATCGCGATCGCGCCCGTCCGGGTGTCCAGGATCGGCTGATAGTGCAAGGTCATCTCGGCGGCGAGATCGGCCGTGCGCAGGGCCGCCTCCACCGCCCGCTCGGTCCGGATCGCGTCCTCGTGCACCTGAGAGAAGAGCGTCGTCGCGCCGCGCCTGTGCTCCTTCGAGTGGTAGAGCGCGTAGTCGGCGTGGTCGAACAGGGCGTCGGCCTCGCGTCCGGCTCCCCGGCATACCGCCAGGCCCCCGGAACATCCGGTCTCGGCGAGGATGCTGCCGATGCGGATCGGCCTCTGCAGGTCGGCGCAGATGACGTCGCAGAAGGCGACGACCTCTGCGTCGGAGCCGGGATCGCGCACGAGCACGCCGAACTCGTCCCCGCCGAGCCGCGTGACGACGACGTCGGCGCTCGCGAAGGCCGCGAGGCGCCGGCCCGTCTCCGCCAGTACTTGGTCGCCGACGGTGTGACCGTAGGTGTCGTTGATCGGCTTGAAGCGGTCGAGGTCGAAGATCGCCAGCGCGAAGCGCGCGTCCCGTCCGGCGGAACCCTCGATCAGGTCGCCGAGCCGCTGAAGGAAGTAGCGCCGGTTGGGCAGACCGGTCAGGCTGTCGGTGTGCGCGAGCCGGGCGTTCTCCTCCGAGAGCCGACAGGCCTCGGCCTGGGAGGCGACGAGTTGGACGAAGGCGCGGAAGTTGTTGGCCAGCACGCGCACCATCACCGCCGTCACCAGGACGCTGTTGACCGCGATGGCCAGGAAGACGCGGTTCTGGCTCGTGACGCAGCAGACCAGGAAGACGCCCATGACGATGCCCGTCACGATGAAGGCCGCGGCCGGCAGGTGGGTCAGGCAGAAGATGCAGGCGATGACCGTGATGGCCACGAAGAACGCCACGTGGCCCTGCTCGTAGGGCCCGCCGTAGCTGTTCAGGACCATCGCCCAGCCCACGAAGGCGATGGAGAAGATGGCCGTCAGCACGGTGGATCGGTGGAGCTGACGGCCCGCCTCGACCTCGCTCATCTCCTCGGGGCGCATGCGCCACCAATGCACTGCGCGGGCGGCGCAGAGCGTGCTCAACGCGCCCGGTAGCACGGGCGTCAGCACGAGGGGGGCCAAGGAAAAGTGCGTCGCGGCGAGTGCGCAGGCGTTGACGGCGAGCAGCCCGTAGAGCGTCGGCATCTGCTTGCGCAGCTCCACGAGCTGGCGCACCGCCGACAGACCCTCCGCAGGGCCGGCCAGAGCCATCGTCAGCATCGCGTAGAGGCGGGTCGAGAGGCGCATGGCTTCCAGCATTGCTCGCCCTGAAACCATAACGTAGATTTATTAAAGACCGCTTGCGCCCGGCTAAGGCTCCTCAGATCTGCGGCGCGATCGTTCCGATATGCGCGCGAAGTCGAGCATACCCGCCCCGCCGTTCTACAGTGGAACGTAGTTCCGCGCTTCGAAACGGCTCGCACATCGGCGTGCGAAGCGCTCTCGATGCCTGGACGCGCCCCACGAGAGCAGACGCCAGCCTTCCAAAATCATAGTGCGACAGCGCGACACGGTGGTGCGCCCCGCCGCCTCCCCTGCCCGCTCCTCCTCCGGCCGCCACGTCCGCGGCCGCTCGCGGGCCTCCGATGCCGTCCCGGCGATCCAGCACGGCCTCACCCTGGCGAGGGCGCGGGCACCAGCACCCGGGCCGGAGCGAGGCGGCGGGCGCGGCGCACCTGCTGCACCGCGATCGGTCGGTAGAGCTGCTTCGTGGCATCGACCACGTGCAGCCCCGCGAAGGGCAAGGCGAGGCCGGTGCCCAGCCGCTCCCAGGCAGGGCCGGTCTGCAGCATCAGGCGCGAGCGCACCGGCGGCATGTAGAGCGTCTCGGCCCAGGCCTCCGGCGAGAACAGCGTGTCGCGCATCAGCCGGCCGAGCTGCGAGCGGCTGTAGGGCTGGCCGTGGCCGAAGGGCGTCGCCTCGCGCCGGGCCCAAACGCCGCGGCGGTTCGGCACCACCAGGATCATCCGCCCGCCCGGCGTCAGCGTGCGCCAGACCTCCTGCAGCAGCTCCGTCGGGCTCTCCACCGACTCGAGGGCGTGGACGAGGATCACCCGGTCCACTGACGCCTCGGGCAGCGGCATCATGGTGGGATCGGCCAGCGCCGAGCAGGAGCGCCCGGTGCCCGGCCAGTTCACCACCCCCTGCGTCGCCGGCATGAAGGCCAGCGTCCGCTCGGCGATGCAGTGGACCGGCCCGAGATAGGGCGTCGCGTAGCCGATCCCGAGCACCCGCAGGCCGGAGACCGAGCCGAGGAAGGCGTGCACTGTCCGCCCCACGACGCGGTGCGTCACCTGGCCCAGCGGCGTGGCGTAGAAGGCCCGCAGGTCGGTGACGTCGAGGCGCATGGTCGGTCGCGGCGGAACTCAGGGCGCGCTTGGGGAGGCGCGCGGACGCGACGCCTTCAATGGGGGCCCGGCGACGCGACGACAAGCGGCGCGGCCGTCCCGGGGGCGCGGAACAGGCCGGTTCCGGTTACGGTTCTGTCCCACGACCGAGCGCCGCCACCCGGAGGAGACCATGAGCGCCGCCGAGACCCGCACCTTCCTCTGCCGCAGCGACAATATCGGGGTGCTGATCCGCGATCCCCGCACGGGCGCCTGCGCGGCGATCGACGTGCCGGAGGCGGCACCCGTGCTGCGCGCCCTCGACGAGACCGGCTGGCGGCTCACCGACATCCTCGTCACCCACCGGCACGGCGACCACATCGAGGGCATCCCGGAGGTGCGCCGCGCCACCGGCGCCCGTCTCACCGCCCCGGAGAAGGCGCGCGAGGCCGTGCCCGACGCCGACGCCTACGTGCGGGAGGGCGACCGGGTCCGGGTGGGCGATCTGGAGGCGGAGGTCTGGGAGACGCCGGGCCACTGCCTCGACCACGTCGCCTACTGGTTCTCGGGGGCCGAGATCGTGTTCGCGGGCGACACCCTGTTCACCCTCGGCTGCGGCCGCGTGATGGAGAGCCCACCCGAGACCCTGTGGCGCTCGCTCCAGCGCTTCGAGGTGCTGCCCGACGCCACGCAGGTGTTCAGCGGTCACGACTACGTAATCTCCAACGCCCGCTTCGCGCTCGCCGCGGAGCCCGACAACGCGGCCCTGCAGGCCCGCGCGGCCGAAGCCGAGCGGGCGAAGGCGGAGGGGCGCTTCCTCGTGCCCTCGACCATGGGCGTTGAACGGGACACCAACCCCTTCCTTCGGGCGCGCGAGCCGGCGCTCGCGCGCGCCGTCGATCTGCCTTCAGGCGATTCGACCGCGGTCTTCGTCGCACTGCGGGCGTGGAAGAACCGCTTCTAGACGAGCTACAACAAGAAAAATTTGTTGCGTTCACAAACCAAAATGAACATAGGACATCGGAAGGGGGGAGCGCTGCACCCTCCGAACTGCCTCCCAGGGGGGAGACTACAAGGTTCACGGAAGCGTCGGAACGCTTCCCGGTCAGATGGGGGTCCGTCTCGCCCTACCACCTTTCCTCTTCACGCCTGCCTCTTCCCTTCGTCCAACCGGATTCGGACCTGACCTCCGGCACCTCGTCCGAGGCGCCTGGCCGGATCTCGCGGACCGAGGGCGACGACCCGCAGGCGGTACGGGCCGAGAGCCGGGCGGGACGCCCGGCGCCGGGTCTCCGCAACCGCCCGGCCCCCGTCTCCGCCGACGTGCGCCTGCTCGGGATCGCTACCGAGCATCTCGCAAGACTCGGTCCGAAACGCGTGACGGTGGTCGCGGTGGCGGCGGAAGCCGGCATGACGCACGCCAACGTCTACCGCTATTTCCCGTCGAAGGACGCGCTGCTCGACGCTGTGGCGGGGCGCTGGCTGCGCGACATCGAGGCGCATCTGGCAGGCATCGCCGATGCGCCGGACCCGGCCGACGACAAGATCGAGCGCCTACTCACCGCGCTCGCAACCTTGCAGCGCGATGCGCTGGCGAGCGAGCCGAACCTGTTCGCCGTCCATCTCGACGCCACCGTCGCGGCTCGGCCGATCGCCCGGCGCCACCGGGTGCGCCTGCGCAGCCTCGTCGAGCGGGTGGTCGAGGAGGGCCTGATTGCCGGCACCTTCTCGGCGCGCGACAGGGAGCGGGCGATCGCCTACATCTTCGACGCCAGCTACCGCTTCACGCACCCCCTGGCGATCCAGCACGACGCCGACGTGCCGCGCGACCTCGTCGAGGCCCGCTTCGGAGCCGTGATCCATGCGATCCAGCGGGTGCTGCGCGCGGGCGTGCTCTGAGCCTCGATTCGAGCCGAGCAACGTGTGACGGGGGCCGCGGATCGAAAGATCCGCGGCCCTTCGCATTTGGGTCGGATCGACCCGCCGCAGAAGACGAAATGACAGATTTTAAATCCTGTCATCGGAGCTTTGCCGCCGAAGCCTCTGCCGCGATGCAGCAATAAACTGCTCAGCCGGAAGGATTTTTTCAAGCTGCTTCCCATGTCGTCCAGCGCCCGCTTCTGGCCCGATGCCTGCTTGCCCGACCTTGGTCGGGTTGAAGCAGGGGTGCTTTTCCGCCACACAGCCGCCCGGACAAGACCGGTGCAGCCAGCGCGAGGCGCGGCGCGCCGACCCAATGCTTCACCCTGTCGAACCAGGCACAGCAGAGGTTTTATCGCATCATGGCACGCAGCAAGATCGCGCTCATCGGCGCCGGCCAGATCGGCGGCACGCTCGCCCACCTCGCGGGCCTGAAGGAGCTCGGCGACGTCGTTCTGTTCGACATCGCGGACGGCGTGCCCCAGGGCAAGGGTCTCGACATCGCCGAGTCCGCGCCGGTCGACGGCTTCGACGCCAAGTATTCCGGCGCCAGCGACTACGCGGCGATTGAGGGCGCGGACGTGGTAATCGTGACCGCCGGCGTGCCGCGCAAGCCCGGCATGAGCCGCGACGACCTCATCGGCATCAACCTCAAGGTGATGGAGGCGGTCGGCAACGGCATCAAGCAGTACGCCCCGAACGCCTTCGTCATCTGCATCACCAACCCGCTCGACGCGATGGTTTGGGCGCTCCAGAAGTTCTCGGGCCTGCCGGCCAACAAGATCGTCGGCATGGCGGGCGTGCTCGACTCCGCCCGCTTCCGTCACTTCCTGGCCGACGAGTTCAAGGTCTCGGTCGAGGACGTCACCGCCTTCGTGCTCGGCGGCCACGGCGACGACATGGTCCCGCTGGTGCGCTACTCGACGGTGGCCGGCGTGCCGCTGACCGATCTGGTCAAGCTCGGCTGGACCACCCAGGAGAAGCTCGACGCCATGGTCGAGCGCACCCGCAAGGGCGGCGGCGAGATCGTCAACCTCCTGAAGACCGGCTCGGCCTTCTACGCCCCGGCGGCCTCGGCCATCGCGATGGCCGAGAGCTACCTCAAGGACAAGAAGCGGGTCCTGCCCTGCGCCGCCCACCTGTCGGGCCAGTACGGCATCGACGGCCTGTTCATCGGCGTGCCGATCGTGATCGGCGAGAACGGCGTCGAGCGCGTGCTCGAGGTCGAGTTCAACGCCGACGAGAAGGCGATGTTCGACAAGTCGGTCGCCTCCGTGAAGGGCCTGATCGAGGCCTGCAAGTCCATCAACGGCGCGCTCGCCTGAGCCGTTCGCGTGCGGCGCCGGCCTCTGGTATGCCAGCGCCGCGCGTGCCCTGACCGGGACTCTCAAGCCCAGCGGTGGACGCGAGGAGGACGCCTATGAACATCCACGAATATCAAGCCAAGGGAGTGCTGCGCGAGTTCGGCCTGCCGGTCTCGCGCGGTGTCGCGATCTTCAAGCCCGAGGAGGCGGCCGCTGCCGCCGACGAACTCGGCGGCCCGGTCTGGGTGGTGAAGAGCCAGATCCACGCGGGTGGCCGCGGCAAGGGCACCTTCAAGGGCGCGCCGGCCGGCGCCAAGGGCGGCGTGCGCGTCACCAAGTCGAAGGACGAGGTGGTGCAGTTCGCCCGCGAGATGCTGGGCCAGACGCTGGTGACCGTGCAGACCGGCGAGGCCGGCAAGCAGGTCAACCGCCTCTACATCGAGGAAGGCGCGCAGATTGCGGCCGAGTTCTACCTGTCGATGCTCGTCGACCGCGAGACCGGGCAGGTCGCCTTCGTGGTCTCGACCGAGGGTGGCATGGACATCGAGCAGGTCGCCCACGACACCCCTGAGAAGATCGTCACCTTCTCGGTCGATCCGGCCACCGGCATCATGCCCCATCACGGCCGCGCGGTCGCCAAGGCGCTCGGCCTCTCGGGCGCGCAGGCCAAGGAAGCCGGCGAGCTGACGGAAAAGCTCTACCGGGCCTTCACGGCCAAGGACATGAGCATGCTGGAGATCAACCCGCTGGTGCTCACCGGCGACGGCCATCTCAAGTGCCTCGACGCCAAGATCTCCTTCGACTCGAACGCCCTCTACCGCCACCCGGACATCGTCGCGCTCCGCGACGAGACCGAGGAGGACGCCAAGGAGATCGAGGCCTCGAAGTACGACCTCGCCTACATCGCGCTCGACGGCACGATCGGCTGCATGGTCAACGGCGCCGGCCTCGCGATGGCGACGCTCGACATCATCAAGCTCTACGGCGAGGAGCCGGCGAACTTCCTCGATGTCGGCGGCGGCGCCTCGGAGGAGAAGGTCACGGCGGCCTTCAAGATCATCACCGCCGACCCGCAGGTGAAGGGCATCCTCGTCAACATCTTCGGCGGGATCATGAAGTGCGACGTCATCGCCCGCGGCGTGATCGCGGCGGTGAAGGCGGTGGGCCTGGAAGTGCCGCTGGTGGTGCGCCTGGAGGGCACCAACGTCGAGGAGGGCAAGGAGATCATCCGCTCGTCCGGCCTCAACGTCATCCCGGCGGACGACCTCGACGACGCCGCCCAGAAGATCGTCGCCGCGGTGAAGGGAGCCTGATCCGATGTCCGTCATGATCGACGCCAACACCAAGGTCATCTGCCAGGGCTTCACCGGCAAGAACGGCACCTTCCACTCCGAGCAGGCCATCGCCTACGGCACCAAGATGGTCGGCGGCACCTCGCCGGGCAAAGGCGGCTCGCAGCATCTGGGTCTCCCGGTGTTCGATACGGTCGCCGAAGCGCGTGAGAAGACCGGAGCCGACGCCTCCGTCGTCTACGTGCCGCCGCCGGGCGCGGCCGACGCCATCTGCGAGGCGATCGCGGCCGAGATCCCGCTCATCGTCTGCATCACGGAGGGCATCCCGGTGCTCGACATGGTGCGGGTGAAGCGCGCGCTCGTGGGCTCGAAGTCGCGCCTCGTCGGCCCGAACTGCCCCGGCATCGTCACCGCGGGCGCGTCGAAGATCGGCATCATGCCGGCCAACATCTTCCGTCCCGGCTCGGTCGGCATCGTGTCGCGCTCCGGTACGCTGACCTACGAGGCGGTGTTCCAGACCACGAACGCGGGCCTCGGCCAGACGACCGCGGTCGGCATCGGCGGCGACCCCGTGAAGGGCACCGAGTTCATCGACGTGCTGGAGCTGTTCCTCTCCGACCCGAAGACCGAGTCGATCGTGATGATCGGCGAGATCGGCGGCTCGGCCGAGGAGGAGGCCGCGCAGTTCCTCAAGGACGAGGCCAAGCGCGGGCGCAAGAAGCCCATGGTCGGCTTCATCGCCGGCCGCACGGCGCCTCCGGGCCGCCGGATGGGCCATGCCGGCGCGATCATCTCGGGCGGCAAGGGCGGCGCCGAGGACAAGATCGCCGCGATGGAGGAGGCGGGCATCCGCGTCTCTCCGTCCCCGGCCCGCCTCGGCTCGACGCTGGTCGAGGTGCTGAAGGGCTAGGACGCTGCCTTGCGCCACACGCAAGGGGGCGAGGCCCATATCGGACGGACCGGACCGCTTGGCTGACGCGCGGCCCGACCGGAATTCATTGACGGATGCGCCCGCCGCCCTCGCGCGGGCGCATCCGAACGGTTGAGGGCGGTCCGCCCGGCGCGGTCCGCACCCCCGAGCAGGATGGACGGACCATGGCACGCCAGGACCTGAACGAAGCGCTCCTCGAAACCTCGTTCCTCTACGGCGGCAACGCCGCCTATATCGAGGAGCTGCAGGCGGCCTACGCGCGCAACCCCGCCTCGGTCGATCCCGAGTGGCAGAACTTCTTCAAGGCGCTCGGCGAGGACGAGACGCTCGTCGAGAAGAACGCCAAGGGCGCCTCCTGGACGAAGCCCAACTGGCCGGTGCCGCTCAACGGCGAGATCGTCTCGGCGCTCGACGGCAACTGGTCGGCCCTGGAGAAGGGCCTGGGCGAGAAGATCCTGGCCAAGGACGCCAAGCCCGGCAAGCCGGCGGACGGCGCCGCGGTGGTGGCCCGGACCGGCGTTTCGGTCGAGCAGGCCACGAAGGATTCGGTGCGCGCGATCATGCTGATCCGCGCCTACCGCATGCGCGGCCACCTGCACGCCAAGCTCGACCCGCTGGGGCTCGCCCCGCGCGGCGACCACGAGGAGCTGCACCCGCAGCATTACGGCTTCACGGAAGCCGACTGGGACCGCCAGATCTTCCTCGACAACGTGCTGGGCCTGGAATTCGGCACGATCCGCGAGATCGTCGACATCCTGGAGCGCACCTACTGCCAGACGCTCGGCGTCGAGTTCATGCACATCTCGGACCCGGCCGAGAAGGCGTGGCTGCAGGAGCGCATCGAGGGCAAGGACAAGGAGATCTCCTTCACCCCCGAGGGCCGCCGCGCCATCCTGAACAAGCTCATCGAGGCCGAGGGCTTCGAGAAGTTCCTCGACCTCAAGTACACCGGCACCAAGCGCTTCGGCCTCGACGGCGGCGAGGCGATGATCCCGGCGCTGGAGCAGATCATCAAGCGCGGCGGCGCGCTCGGCGTGCGCGAGATCGTGCTCGGCATGGCCCACCGCGGCCGCCTCAACGTGCTCACCAACGTGATGGCCAAGCCCTTCCGGGCGGTCTTCCACGAGTTCAAGGGCGGCTCTGCCTCGCCGGCGGAGGTCGAGGGCTCGGGCGACGTTAAGTACCATCTGGGCGCATCCTCGGACCGCTCCTTCGACGGCAACAACGTCCACCTCTCGCTCACCGCCAACCCGTCCCACCTCGAGATCGTCGATCCCGTCGTGCTCGGTAAGGTGCGCGCCAAGCAGGATCAGTGGGCCAAACCCAATGTCGAGCGCCGCACGGTGCTGCCGCTCCTGATCCACGGCGACGCGGCCTTCGCCGGCCAGGGCGTTGTGGCCGAGTGCCTGGGCCTCTCGGGCCTCAAGGGCCACCGCACCGGCGGCTCGGTGCACTTCATCATCAACAACCAGATCGGCTTCACCACCGATCCGCGCTTCTCGCGCTCCTCGCCCTACCCGTCGGACGTGGCGAAGATGGTGGAGGCCCCGATCTTCCACTGCAACGGCGACGATCCGGAGGCGGTGACCTTCGCCGCCAAGGTCGCGGTCGAGTACCGGCAGAAGTTCGGCAAGCCGGTCGTGATCGACATGCTCTGCTACCGCCGCTTCGGTCACAACGAGGGCGACGAGCCGGCCTTCACCCAGCCGAAGATGTACCAGCGCATCCGCAAGCACCCGACCGCGCTGGAGACCTACGGCCGCAAGCTCGTCGAGAGCGGCGTGCTGACCCAGGAAGCGCTCGACGCCCGCAAGGCCGAGTTCCGCGGCATGCTCGATCAGGAGCTCGACACCGCCACGAACTACAAGGCCAACAAGGCCGACTGGCTCGACGGCCGCTGGTCCGGCTTCAAGGCCGTGCACGAGGACGTGGACGATCCGCGCCGCGGCCGCACCGCCGTGCCGGCCGAGACCCTGCGGGAGATCGGGCAGCGGATCACTCAGGCGCCCCCCGGCTTCCAGCTGCACCGCACGATCCAGCGCTTCCTCGACAACCGCGCCAAGGCGGTCGAGACCGGCCAGGGCATCGACTGGGCAACCGCCGAGGCGCTGGCCTTCGGCTCGATCCTCCTCGACGGCAACCGGGTCCGCCTCTCGGGCCAGGATGTCGAGCGCGGCACCTTCTCGCAGCGCCACGCCGTGGTGATCGACCAGGAGAACGAGCAGCGCTTCACCGCCCTGAACTCGATCCGCGAGGGGCAGGCCAACATCGAGATCATCAACTCGATGCTCTCGGAGGAGGCGGTGCTCGGCTTCGAGTACGGCTACTCGCTGGCCGAGCCGAACGCCCTGGTGCTCTGGGAGGCGCAGTTCGGCGACTTCGCCAACGGCGCGCAGGTCGTGATCGACCAGTTCATCGCGAGCGGCGAGCGCAAGTGGCTGCGCATGTCCGGCCTCGTGATGCTGCTGCCGCACGGCTACGAGGGTCAGGGGCCGGAGCACTCCTCGGCCCGCCTGGAGCGCTACCTGCAGGGCTGCGCCGAGGACAACATGCAGGTCGCCAACTGCACCACGCCGGCGAACTACTTCCACATCCTGCGCCGGCAGCTGAAGCGCGACTTCCGCAAGCCGCTCGTGCTGATGACGCCGAAGTCGCTCCTGCGCCACAAGCGGGCGGTCTCGTCGCTCGACATGCTGGCGGAGGGCTCGACCTTCCACCGCATCCTCTGGGACGACGCCGAGCACGAGTCGAGCGAGCTGAAGCTCGTGCGCGACGACAAGATCCGCCGCGTCGTGCTCTGCTCGGGCAAGGTCTATTACGACTTGCTTGAAGAGCGCGAGAAGCGGGGCGTCAACGACGTCTACCTGCTGCGCGTCGAGCAGCTCTACCCGTTCCCGCTCAAGGCGCTTGCCCACGAGATGGGCCGCTTCCGCAACGCGGAGGTGATCTGGTGCCAGGAGGAGCCCAAGAACATGGGCGCGTGGTCCTTCGTCGAGCCCTATCTCGAGTGGGTGCTGGGCCAGGCGGGCTCCGCCGTGAAGCGCCCGCGCTATGTCGGGCGTCCGGCCTCGGCCTCCACGGCGGTCGGCCTGATGTCGAAGCACCAGGCGCAGCTCCAGGCCTTCCTCAACGAGGCCCTGGCGGTCTGACCGAACCCCGATGCCCTATTTCCTGCTCCGCCTCGAGCCGCCGCGTCCGAGCTTCCCGTTCGATGCGACGGACGCCGAGAAGGCCCTGTTCTCCGAGCACGCGGCCTACTGGATCGACCGCGCGGAGCGGGGGCAGGCCGTGGCGGTCGGGCCCGTCTTCGACGCCGCCGGCACCTGGGGCCTCGCCCTGGTGGAGGCGGCCGACGACGCGGGCGCCCGCGCGCTCGGGGCCGACGACCCCGTCATCCGGGCGGGAGCCGGCTTCGCCTACACCCTCTCGGCCGTTCCAAACCTGATTCTGCGGCGTTGAGGCCGCGAACCGACAGCCACAGGAGGCCCCCCGCGGGGCAGTGAGAGCATGGCAACCGACATCCTCGTCCCGACGCTCGGCGAATCCGTGAGCGAGGCCACGATCGGCCGCTGGTTCAAGAAGCCCGGCGACACGGTCGCGGCCGACGAGCCCCTGGTGGAGCTGGAGACCGACAAGGTCACCCTGGAGGTCAACGCCCCGGCAGCCGGCCAGCTCGGCGAGATCTTGGTGAAGGACGGCGAGACGGTGGAGCCCGGCGCGTTGCTCGGTTCGATCGTCGAGGCGGGCGCCGGTGGGGCCAAGAGCGAGGCGAAAGCCGCCCCGAAGGAGGCCGCCGAGACCAAGGCCGAGAGCCGCAGCGAGGCCCCGAAGCAGGGCGGCTCCGCTAAGGCAGAACCCCCGAAGGAATCCTCGGCCGGCTACGGCAGCCACGGCGAGGGTGCTCCGCCGCAGGCCGGCCGCCCGGTCGGCGACAACGGCCCGGCGGTCGCCAAGCTCGCCCGCGAGTCGGGCGTCGATCCCTCGGGCGTGAACGGCAGCGGCAAGGACGGCCGCGTCACCAAGGGCGACATGCTCGGCGCCATCGCGAAGGGGCCGTCGCAGGCGGCGCCGGCCAAAGAGGCCCGGCCCACCCTGCCCCGCGCCCCGTCCGCGCCGGACGATGCCGCGCGCGAGGAGCGCGTGCGCATGACGAAGCTGCGCCAGACCATCGCGCGCCGCCTCAAGGACGCGCAGGACACTGCCGCGATGCTGACGACGTTCAACGACGTCGACATGTCGGCCGTGATGGCGATGCGCGCGCAGTACAAGGATATCTTCGAGAAGAAGCACGGCACAAAGCTCGGCTTCATGGGCTTCTTCACCAAGGCGGTGATCGGCGCGCTCAAGGACGTGCCGGCGGTCAACGCCGAGATCGACGGGCAGGATCTCGTCTACAAGAACTACTACCACATCGGCATCGCGGTCGGCACCGACAAGGGCCTCGTCGTGCCGGTGGTGCGCGACGCCGACGACCTCTCGATCGCCGGCATCGAGAAGAAGATCGCGGGCTTCGGCAAGAAGGCGCGCGACGGCAAGCTCTCCATCGAGGAGATGCAGGGCGGCACCTTCACGATCACCAACGGCGGCATCTACGGCTCGCTGATGTCGACGCCGATCCTCAACGCGCCGCAATCGGGCATCCTCGGCATGCACCGGATCGAGGAGCGTCCGGTCGTGCGGGGCGGCAAGATCGAGGCGCGGCCGATGATGTACCTCGCCCTCTCCTACGATCACCGGATCGTGGACGGGAAGGAGGCCGTGACCTTCCTGGTGCGCGTGAAGGAGGCCCTGGAGGATCCGGCGCGCCTTGTTCTCGACCTCTAAGGTCGGTCGTCTCGCGGTGCCCGCTCTCGCGAGCGGGCCCGCCTCCGCGGCGGGCGATGTCGAACCGCTGCAATGGTTCTCTGGGACCCTATCCTCGGCGTCGTTCCTGGCGGCGCTCTGCCTCGTGTTGATCGCCATCTTCTATTCGACACGCTGGCTGATCCACCTCCTTCTCCGCCGCATCAGGTAGACCGCATGTCCTACGATCTCGTCGTCATCGGCACCGGCCCCGGGGGCTATGTCTGCGCCATCCGGGCGGCCCAGCTCGGGCTGAAGACCGCGGTGGTCGAGAAGCGGGCGACCCATGGCGGCACCTGCCTCAACGTGGGCTGCATCCCGTCCAAGGCTCTGCTGCACGCCTCGGAAGCCTTCGACGAGGCCAACCACCACTTCGCCGATCTCGGCATCGAGGTGAGCGGGGTGAAGCTCGACCTCAAGAAGATGATGAGCTTCAAGTCGGAAGGGGTCGCCGGCAACACCAAGGGCGTCGAGTTCCTGCTCAAGAAGAACAAGGTCGACACCTACCACGGCACCGGCCGCATCGCCGGGGCCGGGCGCGTCGAGGTCGTCTCCGAGGACGGCGGCAACCAGATGCTGGAGACGAAGAACATCGTCATCGCCACGGGCTCGGATGTCGCCAAGCTTCCGGGCATCGAGATCGACGAGCAGGTGGTGGTCTCCTCCACCGGCGCGCTCGAACTGGACAAGGTGCCGAAGAAGCTCCTCGTCATCGGCGCGGGCGTGATCGGGCTCGAACTCGGCTCGGTCTGGCGGCGCCTCGGCGCCGACGTCACCGTGGTCGAGTATCTCGACCGGGTGCTGCCGGGCATGGACGGCGAGGTCGGCAAGCAGTTCCAGCGCATCCTGACCAAGCAGGGCCTCGCCTTCCGGCTCTCCACCAAGGTCACGGGCGTCGAGGTGGCTAAGAAGGGCGCGAAGGTCACGGTCGAGCCGGCGCAGGGCGGCGCGGCCGAGACGCTGGAGGCCGACGTGGTTCTGGTCGCCATCGGCCGCGTGCCCTACACGCAGGGCCTCGGCCTGGAGACGGTCGGCGTGCAGACCGACGACCGGGGCCGCATCCAGACGGACGAGCACTTCGCCACCAACGTCACCGGCATCTACGCGATCGGCGACGTGATCGCCGGCCCGATGCTCGCCCACAAGGCCGAGGACGAGGGCGTGGCGGTGGCCGAGATCCTGGCCGGCCAGTCGGGCCACGTGAACTACGCGGTGATCCCGAACGTGGTCTACACCTTCCCGGAGGTCGCCTCGGTCGGCAAGACCGAGGAGGAGCTGAAAAAGGACGGCATCAGTTACAACGCCGGCAAGTTCCCCTTCACGGCCAACGGCCGCGCCAAGGCCAACGGGACCACGGACGGCTTCGTGAAGGTGCTGGCGGATGCGGCAAGCGACCGGGTGCTCGGCGTACACATCGTCGGGGCGGATGCCGGCAACCTGATCGCCGAGGTCGCGGTGGCGATGGAGTTCGGCGCATCCTCGGAGGACATCGCCCGCACCTGCCACGCCCACCCGACCCTCACGGAAGCCGTGAAGGAGGCCGCCCTCGCGGTCTCCAAGCGCGCGATCCACGTCTGAGGTTGGAATCCCGAAGGACCTCGGGCCCTTCGGTGGAATCCGGGGCCACGCCCCGGGTCAGTGCCGCGCCGGGCGGGGCTCCTCCAGCACCGGCGCGAGGCCGAGCTGGCGGGCCAGCGAGACGAGGTCCTTCAGGCGCCCGGTCTGGGTCTTCCGGCGCAGGTTCAGCCGGTGGGTCTCGACCGTGCGCACGCTGAGCGCGAGGCGGCGGGCGACCTCCTTGTTGCTGAAGCCCGCGCTGAGGAAGCGCAGCACCTCCGCCTCCCGCGGGGTCAGGCCGAGCGCCTCGCCGGATTCCGCCGCCGGCTCGGCGCCCGGGCCCGAGAGGCAGGCCTGTCCGGCGGCGAGCGCCAGGATCGCCGCGCTGAGCTCGCGCGGGTGGCCCGAGCGGGCGATCACGGCGTCCGTTCCGGCCGCGAGCAGGGCCCCGAGCTCGGCGCCGGAGAGCGCCTGGAACGCGGCGAGGATCCGCAGCCGCGGCTGCCGCTCCCTCAGGGCGCCGATGCGGGAGAGCCCGTCGGCGATGCGCCGCTCGTCGATGAAGACCAGCGCGACGAGGCGCTCGGGACCGGCCTCCTCGAGATCCGCCTCCTGCACGGTCTGGAGTTCGGGCAGGTGTTCGAGCGTCGCCCGAACGGTCGGACACAGATCCTGCGGCTCATCCACGATCAGCACGCCCACCGCAGCACTCATGACCCCTCGCCCTCTCTTCCCGCTATGAGACGGCTTCGCCGTTCCCGGGGGACAGGGTTCAAGATCGAGTCCAAGTGAATTCTGGATCTGTTAAGGTTTACGCAGGGCTATTCCGAAGGAGCGTGCCGCAACGGTTGGTTAAGGACTGTCCCGGGTTCGGACAAGCGAGTCGACCCCCCGGGGAAGTCTGTGCCGATACGATCCGAAGTCAGCCTGCGCGGGCGAGGATCAGGTCGGTTGCCGCCGAGACCACGCGGTCGCGGCCGCCGGTCTTGGCCTCGTAGAGGGCGATGTCGGCCCGCTTCACCAGTGCCTCGACCGAGTCGCCCTCCGTCCAGGTGCTGACGCCGAAGCTGCAGGTGAGCCGCACCGGGCCGCGATTGCCGCGGATGCGCAGGTCGCGCGCCTTCAGACAGAGCCGCCGGGCGACCGCCTCGGCGGCCTCCAGTCCCGTATCGGCGAGCGCGAGGGCGAATTCCTCGCCGCCGAGCCGGCCCGCCCGGCCCTCCTCGGCGATCAGCTTGGCCACCGCCTGGATCGCCCGGTCGCCGATATCGTGGCCGTGCTCGTCGTTGATGCGCTTGAAATGGTCGATGTCGGCCAGGATCATCGAGAGGCGGCCGTGGTTGCCCGCCCGGTCCGCGCTCTGGTTGGCCTCGGCAAAGAAGGCGCGCCGGTTCAGGAGGCCGCTCAGCGGGTCGGTCTCGGCAAGGCGGATCAGGTGGTCCTGCAGCGTGGTCAGGCGCTCGGCGGCGCGCAGGCGCGCGTGCAACTCCTCGGCGCAGGGCGGCTTGTCGATGAAGTCGTCGGCACCGCTATCGAGGGCTTCGGCCAGCGTGCGCTCGTTGCGGGCCGACGACATGGTGATGACGTAGAGGGGGCGGCGCTCGTCGGCGAGCAGTCGCGCGGACCAGCACAGTTCGAGGCCGCTCAAGGGCCGCACCTGCAGGCTGGTGATGAGCACGCGGATCTCGGGCCGCTCGGTCAGGAAGGTGAGCGCCTCCGCCGAGTCCGTGAAGCAGTGGACGCTGTGCCCGCGCGGTTCGAGCAGCCCCGCCACGATCTTCAGGACGACACGGCTGGAATCGACGATGACGATGTTCATGGACAGCCTTCCGGCAGCGATCGGCCCTGCGGTGGAGTGTGGCGCAGAATGATTAATGGCCTCTCCACGGCTCGGTGGGGCCGGCCGTGAGCGCGCCTCCGGTCACGCCGGACGGGCGCTACATCGTGGTGCGGGGGCGGCTGTGGCGGCGCGCCGATCCCGGGCTGACGGAGGCCGCGCGGGCGCGGGCGGTCGCGGCGCTGATGACGGCGCGGCGGGCCGTGCGCGTCGCCAAGGCCGCGGAGCGGGCCGGTGACCCGGGAGCGTTCGAAGCGCTCCGCGCGGCGCGGGCCGCCGTGCAGGGGGCCAAGGAGGCGCTCGGCGAGCGCGGCCCGGTCTGGTGGGACGACGGCGCCCCGGACGAGACCCGGCGGCTCGCGCGCAACACGCGCTACGCCACGTGGTTCGCCGGCCTCGCGGGCGCGGAGGAAGGGTGAGCCGGGCCCCCGTGGGCCCGAATCAGCGCCGCGGGACCTGAACCTCGATGACACGCACGCCCGCGGGGCGGTAGCCGCCCGCCTCTGCAGACGACCAGCCGCCGCCCGCGTCGCGCGCGAGAATGCGGGGGCCGGGCGCGGGCCGGCGCGCCGGCTCGCGGGCGTTGATCACGGTGAGCGTCGGCTCGCCCACGGGGGCCGGCGGGATCCCGGAGACGGTCGGCACGCCGTAGGTGCCGTAGCTCCAGGCCGGCGGCACGATCTCGCTGGGCCGCGGGAAGCGTGTGAGCGGCGCGCCGATATAGGCCCCGCGCACCGCTTCGTCGGCGAAGCCGTACCGGGGCGCCCCGTATCCGTAAGCCGGCGCGTAGGCGGTCCCGTACCCGGCGCCGTGGCCGTACCGGTACGGCTCGACCGCGCCCGCGCCCCCGATCCCGACCGCCAGGGCGAGCGCGGCGAGCGCCGCTCGGGTCACGTGTGCCGACATGCTGATCCTCCGGCGCGCCTATCCGTTCTCGGGGAACGTCACGCCGTCCGGTGTCGTTCCGGGACCGGACGGCGCGCCAGCCGCGCAGACTGCGTAACCGGCCATCCGGAAACGAGAAAGCCCCGGCGGGGCCGGGGCTGGTTTTGGCCAAGTCTTGTCCTGACCGGGGCCGGTGCCGGCCGGTGCCGGGCTCAGCGGCAGGTCGTGATCCGGCGGACGATCCAGCCCTCGCCCTCGATCCAGAGCCGGCGGCGGGTGCGGCTGCAATTGGCGTCCTCCTCGGTCTCGCCCGCGGAGGCGGCTGCCGGGCGCACGGGGCTCGCCTCGGCGACCTTCGCGATGCTGCGGTCGGAGGCCGCCGGCGCGGCTGAGGCGGGGGTGGCGAGGGCAAGGAGAGAGGCCGCGGCGAGGCCGGCGGCGGATAGCTTGAGCATGGGATGTCCGTTCGTTCGCCGCCGGTCCGTGCCGCGGCCGTCCGCCTGGTTCGACCGGCCGTTCGGGCCCGCGCGATCTGTCGTTTGCTCAATGCACGGCTGAGCCTTCCGGTTGCACCGGGAGGACAGGATTTACCCACGCAATCGCCATGATTCTCCCCAGGACGCACGTCCGGATCCGATCCCACGCCGCGGTCCGCACGCGGCCATTTCAGCGCAGCGCGGCGGCCCGCACCTTGCCGCCGTCCGGCTCAGGCCCTAGTCATGCCCGCGCAAACAGATCGGGACGATACGCCAAGATCTCGACGATCGATTTGGCCTGTTCAGAATGCTTCCAGACAGCGGAAGCACTGACGGCCCGATCGATCCTCATGTTTTAACAATTCCAATCTGGAGAACGACATGGCGGACGGCTCGACGTTCGTTCAGGCCTTCACGATCCTGTTTCGGGAAGGCCTGGAAGCGCTTCTGATCATCGCGGCGCTTGTCGCCTTTCTGCGCCGGGCGGGTGCGGCCGATCGGATTGCCCCGGTCTATGCCGGGGCCGGGGCCGCGGCGCTGGCGAGCCTCGCCATGGCCTGGGTGTTCGAGACCTATTTCGACGGCAACCACAACGACCTGATGGAGGCCGGGGTGATGCTCGCGGCAGCCGCTCTGATGTTCTACATGAGCGGCTGGCTCTTCGTCCGGCAGGACCCGAAGGCGTGGCAGGCCGACCTGAACCGCCTCGCCGAGCGGGCGCTTGGCGCCGGCACCGTGCTGTCGCTCGCCGGCATCGCCTTCCTGGCCGTGTTCCGCGAGGGCGCCGAGACGGTCCTGTTCCTGCACGCGCTCGCCAAGAGCAACAACGGCTTCGACGGCTCGCTCTTCGGGGGACTCGCGGTGGCGGCGCTCGCGCTCGGCGCGATGTTCGTGGCCATGCAGTGGCTGGCGCTCCGCCTCCCGCTGCGGCCGATGTTCGTGATCACCTCGGCCTTCCTGTTCGTGATGGGCCTCAAGCTCGTCGGCGAGGCTTTCCAGGAGTTCCAGGAGCAGACGCTCATCCCGGTCCACGACGAGGGCGTCCCGGCCTTCGTGACCCAGATCGGCTTCAACGGGACCTGGGAGGCGATCGGCACGCAGGCCGTGCTGCTGGCGATCGCGCTCGCCTGCCTCGCCACCTATCTGGTCCGCAACCGGAGCCACGGGACGCTGCCCCCGGCGGCCCCGCAGGGCAAGCCCGCGCGCGCGGCCTCGTAAGGAGCGGTCGAACCCGTTCCGGGACGGGCCCGCCGCGCCGCGCGGCGGGTCGTCCCCGTCAGGGCGTCGCGCCCGTCGTGACCGAGAGCATCGGCAGGGTCACGGCGAGCGCGTCGGCCTCGCGCGGCGGCCCCGCGAGCACCGCGAAGGCCGCGAGGCCGAGGCAGAAGGAGAGACCGAGAACCCCGGTCTCCACGCCGCGGTAGAACCTGTCCATCGGGAGACCTCCATCCGAGGCGCCCATCATCGGGACAGCAGGTTAACGGCCTCTCAGCCGCCCCAGTCGATCGGCACTGACCCTGCCGCGATCAGCGCGAGCGAGCAGCGCCCGGGCAGCCAGGAGGCGAGTCAGGAGGCGCGCGAAGGAGAGAGCCGGTCGCTCGTCATCCGGCCGCCTTCAGGGAATCAGCCGGTCCGCGCGCAGCCGCCCGAACAGGTCGAAGAAGGCGTCGTCGGATGCCTGGTAGCGCAGGAAGCCGAGGCGGCGGCTCTTGCCCATGTCGGTCACCACCTCGATCGGCCGGCCGAGATCGGCGTCGGTGTGCCAGGGGGAGGCGAGGCGGTCGAGATCGGGCTCCGCGAGGCCGTGGCGCCGGGCGATCTCCGCCCAGACGGGCGCGTCCTGCGCCATCTGCTCCTCCAGGGGCCGCACCGTGCCGTCGAAGGGGGCGGGCTCCAGGCCGAACCACCCGGCGATGCGCTCCCACATCCAGCTCCAGCGGAAGACGTCGCCGTTGACGACGTTGAAATCCTCGTTCTCCGCGGCCCGGGCGGTCGAGGCCCAGAGGATGTGGTGGGCGAGCTGGCGCGCGTCGGTGACGTCCACGAGGCCGTTCCACTGCGCGGCCGAGCCCGGGAAGCGGAAGGGCCGCCCGGTCTCGCGGCAAAGCGTGGCGTAGACGGCGAGCGTGGTGCCCATGTTCATGGCGTTGCCGACCGCCTTGCCGACGATCGAGTGCGGGCGGTGCACGCTCCAGGTGAAGCCGTCGCGGCGGGCCGCCGCGAAGACCGCGTCTTCCTGCGCGTAGTAGAAGTTCTCGACGTCGAGCCGCCCCTGCTCCTCGCGGAACGGCGTCTGCGGCAGGCTGCCTTTGCCGTAGTTCTCGAACGGCCCGAGATAGTGCTTCAGCCCCGTCACCAGGGCGACGTGGCGCACCGAGCCGCCCGGCCGCAGGGCGTCGAGCACGTCGGCGACCGCCTGACCGTTGAGGCGGATCATCTCGGCCTCGGTCGGCCGCCGCGTCCAGGTGGCGAGCACGACGTGGCTCGGCCGGATCTCGGAGAGCGCCCGCCGCAGCGCCTCCGCGTCGTGCAGGTCGGCCGGCACCGGGTGGATGCCCGGCTGCGCGGGCGGGTTTCGGGCGAGCCCGTAGACCGGCCACCCCTCCGCCGCCATCAGGGACGCTGTCGCGCTCCCGACGATGCCGCTCGCGCCGACGATCAGTACCGTACCGGTCATGTTCTGGCTCCTTCGGGCCTGTTGGCCGATCAGACCCCGCCGATGAACCGAGGAGTGGGGGCGCCGGGTTCCGGCGGTGGGCGGATTCTCCGGCCCCGCCCGCCATCCGTCGCGCGCCTCGATCCGGCCGCGGGCCCCGCCGATCCGGCCCTCGACTGGCCCGCCCCTTGCTCTGCGATGGGCGGGAGAGACGCATGGATGTCGAACTGATCCGCCTGACGAAGCGCTACGGCAGCACGGTCGCCGTGGACGGGATCGACCTGAAGGTCCGCTCCGGCGCTTATTGCTGCCTGCTCGGCCCCTCCGGCTGCGGCAAGACCACGACCCTGCGGATGATCGGCGGGCACGAGACGGTGTCCTCCGGCGACGTGGTCATCGGCCCCCGCGCCGTGGGCGACGCGGCGCCCGCCGAGCGCGGCACCGCCATGATGTTCCAGAGCTACGCCCTGTTCCCCCACCTCGATTGCCGCGACAACGTCGCCTTCAGCCTGAAGATGCGCGGCGTCGGCAAGGCCGAGCGCCGCGCCCGGGCGCTGGCCATGCTCGACCTCGTGCAGATGGCCCACTTGGCCGAACGGATGCCGGCCCAGCTGTCGGGTGGCCAGCAGCAGCGCGTGGCGCTCGCCCGCGCCCTCGTGACCGGCCCGAAGGTCCTGCTCCTCGACGAGCCGCTCTCGGCCCTCGACCCCTTCCTGCGCGTGCGGATGCGGACCGAGCTGAAGCGGATCCAGGCCGAGCTCGGCCTCACCTTCATCCACGTCACCCACAGCCAGGAGGAGGCGATGGCGCTCTCCGACCTCGTGGTGGTGATGAACGGCGGCCGCATCGAGCAGGCCGCCGACCCGCGCACGGTGTTCGAGCGGCCCGCCACCGCCTTCGTCGCCCGCTTCATCGGCGGCCACAACGTCGTCCGCCTGCCTGATGCCGGCGCGATCGCCGTGCGCGCCGACCGGATGCGCCTCGGTCCGGAGGCGGGCGCCGAGGCCGTGCCGGCCCGGGTCGTGTCCATCGAGTACCAGGGCACCAGCGTGCATGTCGGCCTGGAGGCGGAGGGTCTCGGCGGCCGGGAGCCCGCCGCGCTCACCGCCATCATCGACGACGGCGCCTACGCCGCCCGGCCGCTCGCCCTCGGCCAGACCGTGCCGCTCGGCTGGGACGCGGCCGCCGCCCACCGCCTGAGCGCCTGATTTCCTTCTTCCAGCGTCGAGGACCCTGCATGACCACCACGATCAAGCTCAGCCGCCGCACCCTGCTCAAGGGAGCGGGTGCCGCCGGGCTGACGCTCGGTGCCGGCCCGATCACCGGCTTTCCCAGCGTGATCGCCGCCGAGCCCGTGACCCTGCGCTACCTCGGCACCGCCGTGAACCAGTCCGGCGACATCGCCCGCAAGGTCAAGGAGGATCTCGGGATCACCATCGAGTACATCCCGGTCGTCACCGACGAGGTGACCAAGCGCGTGGTAACGCAGCCGAACTCCTTCGACCTCCTCGACACCGAGTATTTCAGCCTGAGAAAACTCATCCCCTCGGGCAACATCCAGGGCATGGACGCCCGCCGGATCAAGCAGGCCGACAACATCACGCCGGTCTTCACCCGGGGCGAGGTGGGCGGAAGGAAGATCGGCGACCAGGGTACGGCGCCCAAGAAGGTGTTTTACCTGGAGGGCCAGAACGCCAAGACCTTCGCGGGCTCGGCCACCGAGTGGATCACCCTGATCCCCACCACCTACAACGCCGACACCCTCGGCATCCGGCCGGACCTGATCAAGCGCCCTGTCACGAGTTGGCGGGAGCTTCTGAACCCCGAGTTCAAGGGCAAGGCCTCGATCCTCAACATCCCCTCCATCGGCATCATGGACGCCGCCATGGTGATCGAGGCCACGGGCGACTACGCCTATCCCGACAAGGGCAACATGACGAAGGCCGAGATCGACCGCACCATCAAGGTGCTGATCGAGGCCAAGCGCGCCGGCCAGTTCCGCGCCTTCTGGCAGGACTTCAACGAGTCCGTGAACCTGATGGCGTCGGGCGAGACGGTGATCCAGTCCATGTGGTCGCCCGCCGTCACCAAGGTGCGCTCTCAGGGCGTGGCCTGCACCTACCAGCCGCTCAAGGAGGGCTACCGGGCCTGGGCCTCCGGCTTCGGCCTGCCCAAGACGCTGACGGGCCGCAAGCTCGACGCGGCCTACGACTTCATCAACTGGTTCCTCTCCGGCTGGGCCGGGGCCTACCTCAACCGCCAGGGCTACTACTCGGCGGTGCTGGAGACCGCCAAGGCGCAGATGGAGCCCTACGAGTGGGCCTACTGGATGGAGGGCAAGCCCGCCGAGCGGGACATCAAGGGCCCGGACGGGAGCGTGCTGGAGAAGGCCGGCGCCACCCGCGACGGCGGCTCCTTCGAGGCGCGCATGGGCGGCGTCGCCTGCTGGAACGCGGTGATGGACGAGAACACCTACATGGTCCGCAAGTGGAACGAGTTCATCGCGGCGTGAGGGCGTTCCGGTGTCCCGCGGGAGCGCGGCCATGACCGACGCCGCCCTGCCCGCCCTCGCGGAGGCGCCCATCGCGCCGGCCGCCGCCGCGAGCCTCGCCGCGAAGACCCGCAGACGGCAGGCGCTGGCCTATGTCCAGGCGGCGCCGATGGCGCTGGTCTTCGCGGTCTTCTTCCTCGTGCCGCTCCTCCTGACCCTGATGGTCAGCTTCTGGGAGTACAACGAGTACGAGATCATCCCGTCCTTCACGCTGCAGAACTACGTCGACGTGTTCGAGGGCTGCCTCGACACGGGCAACGCCTGCACGACCCTGCGGACCTACCTCTCGACGCTGAAGTTCTGCGCGCTCACCTGGGTCTTCACTCTGCTGATCGGCTTCACGGTGGCGTATTTCGTCGCCTTCCACGTCCGATCGCGTAACCTGCAGATGGTGCTCTTCCTCGTCTGCACCATCCCGTTCTGGACCTCGAACGTGATCCGCATGATCTCGTGGATCCCGCTGCTCGGCCGCAACGGCCTCGTCAACGACACGCTGATGGGGCTGGGGCTGATCGCGCGGCCCATCGAGGGGCTGCTCTACTCAGACTTCTCGGTGGTGCTGGCCTTCGTGCACCTCAACACGGTCTTCATGATCGTGCCGATCTTCAACAGCATGGCGCGCATCGACCGCGCGCTGATCGAGGCGGCCTACGACGCCGGCGCCAGCGGCTGGCAGACCCTGTGGAACGTGGTGATCCCGCTCTCCAAGCCCGGCATCGCCATCGGGTCGATCTTCGTGGTCACCCTGGTGATGGGGGATTTCGTCACCGTCGGCGTCATGGGCGGCCAGCAGATCGCCTCGGTCGGCAAGGTCATCCAGGTGCAGATGTCGGCGCTCCAGCTGCCCGCAGCGGCGGCGAACGCCGTGGTGCTGCTCGGCGCCGTGATGCTGATGATCGTCGCGATGACGCGGCTCATCGACCTGCGCAAGGAGCTGTGAGCGCCGTGAGAGCACCCCGATGAGCGACCGGCCCCGCACCCCCGCCTTCTACGCGCTCGCGGCTTTCTTCGCCCTGTTCGTCGCCTTCCTGTACGGGCCGACGCTGACCATCCTGGTCCTCAGCTTCCAGGGCCCGCAGGGCGGCCTGACCTTCCCGATGAACGGAGTCTCGACGCACTGGTTCGGCAAGCTCTGGGCGGGCGGCGGCATCGTCGACATCTGGGGCGCGCTCTGGCGCTCGCTCCGCCTCGGGCTCGTGGTGATGGTGCTCACCGTGGGGATCGCGTTCTTCGCAGGCCTCGCCTTCCGCAAGCGCTTCGTCGGCGAGGGCGCGCTGTTCACGGTCGCGGTGGCGAGCCTGATCGTGCCCTCCATCGTCGTGTCGCTCGGCATCGGGCTGGAGTTCCGGCTCCTCGACGACGCGGTGAAGTGGCTGGCCGCCGAGACCGGCTGGGGCTGGCTGCAGGAGCACGGCACGCTGATGGGTCTCTACACCTCGGCGCTGGGCGCCCACCTCACCTGGACGCTACCCTTCGGCCTCCTCATCATGTTCGCGGTCTTCAACCGCTTCGACCCGGCCTACGAGGAGGCCGCGCGCGACCTCGGCGCCACCGGGCCCCAGACCCTGCGCCACGTCGTGGTACCGATCCTCGGGCCCTCGCTCGTCGGCGTCGCGCTCTTCGGCTTCACGCTGTCCTTCGACGAGCTCGCCCGCACCAGCCAAGCCATCGGCGGCCGCAACACCCTGCCGCTGGAATTGCAGGGCCTGACCACCACCGTGACGACGCCGGAGATCTACGCGCTCGGCACGCTCACCACCGGCCTGTCGCTCGCGGTGATCGGGGCCGCCCTCGGCGCGAGCCTCTACCTGCAGCGGCGCAGGGCCCGGCGGGGCCTGCGGCTCGGGTGAGCGGCGGAACCCTCCGCTGCCCGATCCCCGCTTTGTCGCCGCCCCGCGCGATCGGCTAGGAAGGGCGCGCCGGGCAATCCGCGCAGCGGCTTCGGGGGGCGGCGACGTGGCGATCGACAGGGCTGGCGAGGCGGCCGCAGGGCCCGGGCGGCGTCGGCGGCGGGACGGCGCCCTGCGGCGCGACGCGGTGCTCGATGCCGGGCTCGCGGTCTTCTCGACTCTCGGCCTGCACGGGGCGAGCCTCGACCAGATCGCCGAGCGCGCCGGCCTCTCGAAGACCAACCTGCTCTACTACTTCGCCTCGAAGGAGGCGCTCTACCTCGCCGTGCTGCAACGGGTGCTCACGGTCTGGCTCGATCCGCTCCAGGCGCTCGACGCGGGCAGCGAGCCGGCCGACGCCCTCAAGGCCTATATCCGCGCGAAGATGACGCTGTCGCGCGACGCGCCGCAGGCATCCCGCCTGTTCTGCCTGGAGATCGTCCAGGGCGCGCCGCTTCTGCGGGCCGAACTCGCGGGCCCCCTGCGGGCGCTGGTCGATGCCAAGGCGGCCGTGCTCGGCAGCTGGATCGCGCAGGGACGGATCGGGCCCCACGACCCCCGTCACCTGATCTTCTCGATCTGGGCGATCACCCAGCACTACGCCGATTTCGCCGTGCAGGTGGAGGCGGTGACCGGACGCGACCTGTCCGACCCGGACTTCTTCGAGGCGACCGTCGCGAGCACCCAGAGGCTGGTCCTGGCGGGCCTCGGCCTCGCCTGATTCGCGGCCCGCGCCGCGGCCCGGGGCGTGAGCACGGGATTTTCCGCTCGCCTCCTAGGCAGGACCGGCCCGCCGCGCGGGCAATCCGCGGAGAGTTTGTGCAGATGGTCAAACGTCGCGATTTGAAGTTTGACCATCCGGTCTGAAAAGCCACTATCGCGTAAAGGCAAGTCTTCACGGCAAGCCTACACGGCAAGTCTTCGGACGGCGCCCCGGAACGGGGCGGCACCAGAGCGCGAGGCGACCATGACCGAGCCCATGGAGATCGGCGTCTTCATCCCGATCGGCAATAACGGCTGGCTCCTCTCGGAGAACGCGCCGCAATACAAGCCGACCTTCGAGCTGAACAAGCAGGTGACGCTGAAGGCGGAGGGATACGGGCTCGACTTCGCCCTCTCGATGATCAAGCTGCGCGGCTTCGGCGGCAAGACCGAGTTCTGGGACCACAACCTCGAATCCTTCACGCTGATGTCGGGGCTCGCCGCCGTCACCAGCCGGATCAAGCTCTACGCGACCGCGCCGACCCTGTGCCTGCCGCCGGCCATCGTCGCCCGGATGGCCTCCACCATCGATTCGATCTCGAACGGCCGCTTCGGCCTCAACCTGATCACCGGCTGGCAGAAGCCGGAATATTCTCAGATGGGCCTCTGGCCGGGCGACGAATATTTCGCCCGCCGGTACGAGTACCTGTCCGAGTACGCGCAGATCCTGCGCGACCTCTGGGAGACGGGCCGCAGCGACCGCAAGAGCGAATTCTTCCAGATGGAGGATTGCCGGCTGAGTCCGCGCCCGCAGGCGCCGATGAAGCTGATCTGCGCCGGACAGAGCGGCGCCGGCATGGCCTTCGCCGCGACCCATGCGGACTACAATTTCTGCTTCGGCAAGGGCGTCAACACGCCGACGGCCTTCGCGCCGACCGTGGCCCGGCTGGAGGAAGCCAAGGCGAAGACCGGCCGGGCGGTGTCGTCCTACGTGCTCTTCATGATCATCGCCGACGAGACGGACGCGGCGGCCGAGGCGAAGTGGGAGCACTACAAGGCCGGCGCCGACGCGGAGGCGATCGCCTGGCTCGGCCTTCAGGGCCAAGCCGACACGAAGTCCGGCGCGGACACCAACGTGCGCCAGATGGCGGACCCGACCTCCGCGGTTAACATCAACATGGGCACGCTCGTCGGCTCCTACGCCACCGTGGCGCGGCTCCTCGATGCGGTGATGACGGTGCCCGGCACCGGCGGCGTGCTCCTCGTCTTCGACGACTTCCTCGCAGGGCTCGACGCGTTCGGACAGCGGATCCAGCCGCTGATGGAGACGCGCCGGCACGTCGCGCCCGCCGCACCGATGGCGCAGGTGGCGTGATGGAGGCTGAGACACCCGCCGGGTACCGCGACGCGCAGGGCCGCTGCGGCGGCGTGGTCCTGCCCGCGCGGCCCGAGCCGGTCGCCCTCGACCCGGCTACCAGCGCGCTCATCGTCGTCGATATGCAGAACGCCTACGCGAGCGCGGGCGGCTATCTCGATCTCGCCGGCTTCGACGTCTCGCAGACCGGCCCGGTCATCGCGCGGATCGCCCGGGCCGTCGCGGCCGCCCGGGCGGCGGGGATCCTGGTGATCTGGTTCCAGAACGGCTGGGACCCCGACTATGTCGAGGCCGGGGGCCCGGGCTCGCCGAACTGGCACAAGTCGAACGCCCTCAAGACCATGCGCCGACGCCCCGAGATGAACCAGCGGCTGCTCGCTCGGGGAAGCTGGGACTACGAACTCGTCGACGCGCTGCGGCCGGAGCCGGGCGACATCGTCCTGCCCAAGCCCCGCTACAGCGGCTTCTACAACACCCCGCTCGACAGCATGCTCAGGGCGCGCGGCATCCGCACCCTGATCTTCACCGGCATCGCCACCAACGTCTGCGTGGAATCGACCCTGCGCGACGGCTACCACCGCGAGTATTTCGGCATCGTGCTCGCCGACGCCACGCATCAGGCCGGGCCGCCGAGCCTGCAGGAGGGCGCGCTCCGCAACATCGAGACGTTCTTCGGCTGGGTCTCCGACGTCGACGCCCTGGCGGCGGCGCTCGGCCCCGAACGCAGCGACGCGCCCGAACGGGCCTGAACAGGGGAATTTCGAGACCATGCCCAAGACCGTCGTGATCCCGCCCGGCACCGGCAAGCCGCTCGCGCCCTACGTGCCCGGGACCCTCGCCGACGGCGTGCTCTACGTCTCGGGCACCCTGCCGCTCGATGCCGAGGCCAACGTCGTCCATGTGGGGGACGCGGGCGCGCAGACCCGCCACGTGCTGGAGACGATCAAGGGCGTCGTCGAGGCCGCGGGCGGCACCATGGAGGACGTCACCTTCAATCACATCTTCCTGAAGGACTGGGCCGACTACGCCGCGATCAACGCGGTCTACGCGGCCTATTTCCCGGGCGAGAAGCCGGCGCGCTACTGCATCCAGTGCGGGCTGGTGAAGCCGGAGGCGCTCGTCGAGATCGCCTCCGTCGCCCATGTCGGCAAGGCCGCCTGAGCCGATGGCCGCGCCGGTCCATCACGAGATCCACGGCCGGGCGGAGGGGCGGACAATCCTGCTCTCGCCAGGGCTCGGCGGGTCGGCGGGCTATTTCGCGCCGCAACTGCCGGCGCTCGCCGAGCGCTTCCGCGTCGTCGCCTACGACCACCGCGGGACCGGCCGCTCGGCCGGTCCACTGGAGCCCGGCCACGACATCCCGGCAATGGCCGAGGACGTGCGCGCCCTCCTCGACCGGCTCGACATCGGGACGGCCGACATCGTCGGGCACGCTTTGGGCGGGCTGATCGCCCTGCAGCTGGCGCTGACCTGCCCGGAGCGGGTGGGACGCATCGTCGTCATGAACGGCTGGGACGCCATGGCCCCGGCGACCCGGCGCTGCTTCGCCGCCCGCAAGGCGCTGCTGACCCGGGCCGGCCCCGAGGCCTTCGTCCGGGCGCAGGCGATCTTCCTGTATCCGGCCCCCTGGATCTCGGCCCATGCGGAGCGCCTCGGCGCGGACGAGGCGCACGCCCTCGCGCATTTCCCCGGGGACGACACCGTTCTGGCCCGCATCGCCGCCCTGGAGGCCTTCGACCTGACGGATCGCCTCGGCGCGATCCCCCACGAGACGCTTCTGATGGCCGCGCGCGACGACGTGCTGGTGCCCTACACGGCCTCGGAGCGGCTCGCCGCGGGCCTGCCGAACGCGCGGCTCGACCTGATGCCCGAGGGCGGCCACGCCCACAGCGTGACGCGGGCCGAGGCCGTCACGGGCACGCTGCTGAGGTTCCTCGATCGGCCCTGAGCAGCGGCGGGGCGTCACCCCGTCGCGTACCGGGACAGGTCGGGCTCGGCGGACGGGCGGCCGAAAAGCCGGGTGGCCGGCCCGCGGATCAGGGGGGCGTTGGCCAAGCGCAGCGCGGCATGGAGCAGGCGGATGCCCGCGGGGCTGCGCGGATGCATCAGGCGCGGAACAAGCTTCGGTATGCCGTGCGCCTGCCCGACCATCGGACGCATCGCCCGCGCGTAGGCGGCGAAGGCGTCGGGGAGGCGCTCGGCGCGCGCCATCTCTTCGGCCAGGACGTAGGCGCCCGTGACGGCGAGCGTCGTGCCGATCCCGGCGAGCGGCGTCGCGCACCAGGCGGCGTCGCCGGTGAGCACGATGCTGCCCTTCGACCACCGCTTCATCCGCACCTGGCGCAGCACGTCGAGATAGAAGTCCGCGCTGTCCTCCATCGCGGCCAGCACGCGCGGTGCCTCCCAGCCCGCATCCCCGAACCGCTGGCGCAGAAAGACCTGCTGCCGGTCGCGATCCCAGTCCTGCTCGCCGCCCGGCGCTCCCCAGAGGGTCAGCATCGCCCGCGTGGTGCCGTGCCGGTCGGGCCGCAATGACACGCTCCGCCCGCCGGTCGCGTTGTACCAGCGCCACATCCGGTCATCCGTCGAGGTGCGCGGGATCGTGAAGTACGCGATCGTCAGGTTCATCCAGCGCGGCGCGTTCTCGCCCGGAAAGACCAGATCGCGCGTGGAGGAGCCGACGCCTTCTGCGACGATCACCGCGTCGTAGCGCTCCGAGCGACCGCTCGCGAACGCGACCTCGGCCAGACCCCCGTCCTCGTCGATGCGCCGCACGCTGTCGCCGAAGCGGTAGGCCGCGCGCTCGCGCGCCTGCTCGTAGAGGAGCCGCGCCAGGTCTCCGCGCAGGATCTCCATCTCGGCGGTCGGCCCGTCCCGACCGAGTTCCTCGGTGATGGCCCGCACCGCGACCCGGCCCTGCCCGTCGACCCAGACGGTTCCCAGCTCGCCGGTGCCGTTCGCCAGGGCGGCCCGCTCAAGGCCCATCCGCCGCAGCACCTCGCGCCCGACGCCGCGCACGTCGACGTTCTGCCCGCCATCGCGGAAGGCGGGCGCCCGCTCGACCACCGTGACGTCGAACCCGTGCCGGCCCAGCCACCAGGCAGCGGTGTTGGCGGCGACGCTCGCGCCGGTGATCAGGATACGACGAGTCAAAGGGCGCCCCCAGGCGTGCCGCACGCCCGTAAGAGAGTGTGCGGCGCGCGATCGTCGAGGGGGCGGGCGTGGCCTCTCACGCCCGCATCGACTCAGCCCCTGCGCGAGGCGGCGGCCCTCAGGCCGGCAGGCAGAGGGCGAGCGTCGCGGGGCCGGGCGGCGTGCGCGGGCGCGGCATCGCGGCGGCCGGGCACGGCGGCGGGTCGTCGTCGTCGTCCCGGCGGCGCGGGCGCAGGGTCCGGTGCAGCTTCGAGAAACCGCGCAGCCGCCTACGCGGGGGCTCCCGCCGCGCGGGCGGCGCGGCGGCCGCGCAGTCGAGCCGGGCCAGGGCCGCCAGCACGGCGTCCACCGGCACCGGCTCGGCCCGGCAGCCGGAGAGGCAGCGCAGGCCGGGCGCGTTCTCCAGGGCGCAGGCGTCCGAGGCCCAGGAGGCCAGGATCGCGCGCTTCTCCCCCAGGGTCAGCTGCGGGTGCTCCAGAACCTCGCGCGGCTGCCGGAACACGTCGCCGGGCGCCACGAGCGCCTGCCACGCCTCGAAGGAGGCGGGCCGCGCGCCCTGCGGGTTCATAGGGCCGTGGCTCATGGGGCCGTGGCTCATCGGGCCCTGATGCGGGCCGTCATGCGTGAGGTGCGTCTCCATCGTCGGCACGGGTCATCCTCCCTGATGGTGCGGGTTGGTGCACGAAAAGGGTTCGGGCCCCGGGGGCCGCAGGCCCCCGGGACTATCTGTTTGTCAGGGGAGCGCCGGGGCTCAGGCGGCCCTGGCGGGCGCCTCGACTTTGCCAGACACCTCGACTTTGCCAGACACCTCGACTTTGTCAGGCGCCTCGACCTGGGCCGGCGCGTTGTCCTGCCCGAGGGCCGCCTGCGTGCCGCCGATGGCGATGCGGCGGGGCTTCAGAGCCTCCGGCACCTCGCGCTTGAGCTCCACGGTCAGCAGGCCGTGCTCCAGGCTGGCGCCCGTAACCCGCACGTGGTCGGCGAGACTGAAGGTCTGGCGGAAGGCGCGGGCCGCGATGCCGCGGTGCAGGTAGGCGCGCTCCCCGTCCTTGTCGGCTTTCTGGCCGGTGACGATGAGCGCGGTGTCGTGCTGCGTCAGCTCGATCTCGTCCCGCGAGAAGCCGGCGACCGCCATGGTGATGCGGTAGGCGTCGTCGGCGACCTTCTCGATGTCGTAGGGCGGCCACTGGGTCGAGGGTTCGACCCGGGCGGCTTGGTCGAGCATCGAGAACAGGCGGTCGAAGCCGACCGTGGAACGATAGAGCGGCGCGAAGTCGTAGGTCCTCATGACCACATCCTCCTTGGAGCAACGTGATGACGAGGGCCGCCGGACACCCGGTCCGGCGCCCAACATGCGAGCCCGTTTGGGCCTCGCACGCGCGTAACGCCGGGACGCGGCCTCGGTTCCGGGAGCCTCGAATTTTTCATTGGCTGCGGGCAGATCCGGCCGGACCTATCCTTGTCGCGCCCTGCATGGGCGAGGTACCGGCACCCGGCGTCCTCTCAGACTCCGCGACTACGTGCAAAGACAAGCAATCATCCGGATTGAGACAATTTAAATTCATCCTGTATTGATACCGTCGCCCTGGACGGCGACAAATGCTTTCTCTATGAGCCCGGTTCGCCGGCGTTCAGGCTCAGCGCCGCGTGGAGAGACCTGATAATGTTCAACATGTTCAAGTCGCAGGCGTCGCTCGACCTGACACCCCGGAATTGTCTGGCCGCCTCCCTGATCTACTGCATGGCCTCCGACGGCGAGATCGACCCCGAGGAGATCGGCCACCTCGTCTCGGTCATGGGCCGCAACGCGACGCGCCAGCAACTCGACGCAGTGCTGCGCTACGCCCGATCCACCGAGCCGGCCCGGTTCCTCGCCGAGGCCGCCCCCCGGCTGCGGCCGGAGCAGAAGCTCTGCATCGTGCTGAACATGATCGACAGCGCCATGTCGGACGGCGAGGCCGAGCCTGGCGAGGAACGGCTGATCATGCAGTTCGCGCAGGCTTTCGGGCTCTCGGAGAGCGAGCTGACGCCGCACTTCCGCACGCTCGTGGTCAAGAACGACCGCGCCGTCCTGGACCGCTGACCGGGCCGGCCGCGGGCCAGGCATTTGAAGACGGTTGAGCGCGGCGGGGATCCGCGCTCGCCGGCCCCGGCAGGGCTTGGCCGCACCCGGCAGAGCTTGGCCGCACCCGGCAGGGCTTGGCCGCACCCGGCAGGGCTTGGCCGGTCGGCAGGCGGCCACGGGCCTCAGAGTCGCAGCGCGACGCGCGCCGTCGACAGGAGCACGGCGTTGGGGCGATGGCCGGTCTCGTCCTCGGCGTAGGCGATCGCGTCCTCCCGGCTCCGGAACAGGCCGCCGGCACGCCCGTGAAGCTCGATGGCGACCCAGTGGCCCGTCGGATCCTGACCGACGACGAAGCGGGCAGCCTCAGCGGTGGTGGCGCCGCCAGGGGCCGGGGCGACCTCGGCTTGGACGGCGACTTGGACGGCGACTTGGACGGCGACTTGGACGGCGACTTGGACGGCGAGAGACATCCTGTGTCCTGGTCTCACGCGATCCTCTGGGGACCGCGCTCCTGAGCTGGGCCCGGCCGCGTTAGGGTTCGAGCGGGAAGCGGGGCCGATTCCATAAGTGTCCCGTTAGGATTGCGATCCGGCTCGATCATCGGCGCGCCCTCGCAAACCGGCCTCCCGGTACCCACCTGGGCCGCACGGCCGGGAGCACCGGCAGCGAGGGGGTGGGCGCGTGGGCAAGCTGGGGTTTCCAGGCGGCCGCGAGGCGTGGCTCGCCCTCGGATTGGCGGCCCTGCTCCTGCTCGGGGCCGCCGCGGCCTACCACCTGACGCGGCCCACGACCCTGACCCTCGCGGTCGCCCCGAGCGGCGGCACCGAGCCGGCGCTGCTGCGGGCCTACGCCGACGAGCTCGCCCGGCGGAAGCTCGGCATCCGGCTCAAGGTGGTCCCGTTTGGCGGGGTGCGCGAGAGCGCGGAGGCGCTGAAAGCCGGCAGGGCCGATCTCGCGGTGGTCCGGCCGGACGTGGCGATGCCGGGCAACGGCCTCACCCTCGCGGTTTTGCGGGAACTGGCCGTCCTCGTCGTCGCGCCCGGCGCCTCCGGCATCAGGAGCATCCCGGACCTCGCGGGCAAGCGACTGGGCATGCTGGCGAGCCGGACCGCCGACCGGACCCTGGTCGGCAACCTCGTCGCCCAGCACGGGCTGGACCTCCCGACAGAAGCGGCGGTCGGCACCGTGCCGACGAAGGCCGTGGCTTTGGCCCCCGTCGAGGAAGCCGACATCCCGGCCGCGCTCCGGGACGGGCGCATCGACGCGATGGCGCTGGTGACGACCCCCACCTCGCCGGCCGCGCGCCGGGTGGTGGGCCTCGTGCGCGAGGCAAGTGCGGATGACGTCGCGCTGTTCGGTGCGCCCGACGCCGCGGCGGTGCTGGCGCGCTGGCCCCGCCTGCAACCGGTGACGGTGCCGGCCACGCTGTTCGGCGGCAGCCCACGGCTGCCGGCCGAGGACGTGGCGACGGTAGGCTCGTCCTATCGTCTGATGGCGCGCGCCGACCTGTCGCGCAGCGTCGCCTCGGAGGTGACGCAGCACCTGTTCGAGATGCGCGCGGCGCTCGCCGAGACCGTGCCGGCCGCCGAGGAGGTGAGCCATCCGGACTACGAGGACACGGCCGACGCCACCAGCGCCCGCCTGCCCATTCACCCGGGCGCGATCGACTACTACGAGCGCGAGCAGGAGACCTTCATCGAGCGCTACGAGAGTTGGATCTACCTCGTGGCCATCCTGGCCGGCGGCGTCGGCTCCACGCTCGCTTGGCTGCGGCGGCGTCTTGGGCGCATCCGCCGCGAACGGATCGAGGTGGCGACGGCGCGCCTGCTGGAACTCCGGACGGAGGCGCGCCGCGAGACCGACCGCGCACGCCTGGACGCGCTGGCGGGCGAGGTGGACGACCTCGCGGGCAGCATCGCCCGCCACGCCCTGAACCGGCCGACCGAGCCGCGCACGCTGGGCGCCGCCACCGTGGCCATCGACGCCGCGCGCTCGACGGTCAAGCGGGCCTTGTCCCGTGCCGGCTCGCCGACCTCCCGTCCGACGGAGTCCTGACCGGATCGCGGGCGCATCTACGCGCACCGTCCGGAGGCGCGGTCGGGACCTGCAAGTCCCAGATCCCCCTCCGGCGGCAAGGCGTCCCGGCGCCGCTTCCGATCAGCCGCTCAGGCGGTCCGCCTGCCGGCCGCGGACGCCTGAGGCCGGGCCCGCGACGCCCTGGCCGATGCGGAATCCGACGCGGCAGCGTCGTCACAAGCACTGAACAGATCGGCGGGCGGATCGGCAAACCTATACGCAATTCCTGCTCTAGTACCGAAGGACTAATACTTGATCCTCGATCAGAGCAGAACGTCGTGCAAGGCGGGAAACGCACCGCATCTTCATGCACGCCCGACACAGCAGAGAAGCCCGTGAAGGTTATAAGTAATGTTGTACGCCATGATCGTCGCTTACTGATTTTTTTCACCGCAACGCGTCATGGACCCTTGAACGATCATTGCGAATCGGACCAGAATCGAATAATGGATCGATAATTGTTCCAGGACGTGGGAAGAGTGGTGCCGGACGGCAGCGGGATTGCCGTTCTCGCGTTCGGGAATACGCGCACTCGGATGAACCCGGTCCGGCGCGTTCCTCGATCTGTCCTCGTGTCCCTCCGTTCGTCCCGCATCGGCGCGCGCAGCCGCGAGGGCGGCACTGTGCCGGACGCGCTGCGCGCACCCGTGGCCCGTGGCCCGACCTGTTCCACCAGCTTCCCGTTGTTGAGAGGGTGACGCCATGACGACGAAATTCTCGACGCCCGCCTTCGTCGACGACCTCGACGAGGCGGGCCGTGCCGCCTGGGCCGAGGCGCTTCACAGCTGGTTCCAGGACGCGGCCGGACGGCTGCCGGAGGGACATCGCTTCTTCAACGTGGTCGACGATCCGGCGCCGGCCGGTTCGCCGACGGCCCTCATCCCGTGGAACGCCTTCCCGAGGAAGTTCACGCTGCGCTGGCCGGACGACGTCGAGACCCGCTGGCGGACGGCGGAGACCGTCGTCAGCCGCGACATGAACGATCGCAGGGCCGGCTACTACGAGCCCGCCGGGGACGGCAAGTTCCGCAACGCCAACCTGCCCTTCCGCGATCAGGACGAGTATTGCGAGTGGCGGTGCATCCGCGATCCCGGCACGGGCCGCCTCAAGAGCATCGTGTTCACCTGCGAGAATCCGGAATACTGGACGACGCTCGCCGAGCAGGACCGGGACAAGCTGCTGAAGCTCTACCGGCAGCTCGTCGGCGAGCAGGTCCAGCCAGAGGACCTGTTCTTCCAGACGGACATCTTCGTCAGCGGCGAACAGGGACCGGTCAACCTGCGGGGCCGCTACAATCCCCTCAACAAGTGGAACACCACCGACGGTCTGGTCCACCTGACCCATCCGGCCAACTCGCTGCAGGCGGAGATCTATCTCGCGGCCGACGCGACGGTGCTGCGGACGGACGGGACGGGGCAGGTCCTGACCGACGACGCCCGCCTGATCTGCTGCGCGGCCTACGGCAGCCCCAATCGGTCGAGCGACCCCACGATCGGCGGCAAGGTCAACGAACTGGTGCGCAACGGCCTGAAGGTCACGATCGCCGACCCGGTCGGGCTCTATATCGGCGAGCTGGACTTGGCGCCGATCGAGGTTCCGGGCGGCGCCACGGCGGCCGATTGCTGGAAGGTCCTGCGCGGCCGCCAGGACGACCGGCTGATCCTGCGCGCCGAGTTCTCGCCGCCCGAGGGCGCCGATTTCGAGCTCGCGGACGTCCTCGTCGGCGGCGAGCCACTGCGGTACGGCGGACAGCTCGCGGAGCTCATAACGATCGTCATCCACGGCGTCGGCGTGGCGAGCGCGGGGGACGCGCCCCGACAGGGCTGCGATTACAAGTGCTGCCGCGTCCCCGCGAGCCCGCGGCTGGTCTCGATCGTCGAGATCGACAAGCCCTGCCCGGAGGTTCCGCTGACGATGGAGGTGCAGGCGGAAGGGTCGGTGCTGCCGTCCCTGACCGCCTCGGTCGCCGACGTCGTGTCGGCCGACGCCCTGCCGCGGACGGTCGGAAGGATCTGAGGCCGTGTCCGATCCGATCCTTCCGGGAGCCGGGATCCAGGCCAACATCGCGCCCGGGTTCAGGCTGCCCTTCCAGCGGATCGTCGCCGTCGGCGCCGACACGCGGCAGGCACAGGAGATCGTGCGGCGCCTGCTGCCGCGGGTCACCGCGGCCTCGGAGGCGGCCGCCTATCACGGCAGGCGGATCGAGAAGGCCAAGGAACTCCGCGTCTTCGGCAAGGAGAGCTTCCGGCTCGCGGACGGGGCCCCGCTCCAGTGGCTCAACGTCGCGATCGGGGCGGAGCCCCTGGCCGGGGCGGGCTTCGACGGACCGGCGCGGCTGGACCGCTCCTTCGCCCTCGGCCTCGCGAAGCGTTCGAGCCTGCTCGGCGACCCCTCCGCCCCGGGCACGCCGGGCCACCGGGACGGATGGGTCGTCGGCGCACCGTCGGCGCCGATCGCCCTGCTGCTGATCCTCGGCTCGGACGATCCCGAGGCGCTCGCGGGGTTCGTCGCGGCGGTCGAGGCCGATTGCCGCGCGGCGGGCGCCGCGATCCTCCACACGGATGCCGGCGAGCGGCTCGAGAACGACATCGAGCATTTCGGCTTCCGGGACGGCATCTCGCAGCCGGGCCTGCGCGGCCGGCTGAGCGCGGATTCCGACGACCTCCTGACGCCGCGGCGGCTTCCGCCGGACGGGGCGTCCGATGGGCCCGAATTCTCCGCGCCCGGCGAAGTCCTGCTCTGGCCCGGAGAGTTCATCTTCGGCTATCCGGGGCAGGACGCCCACGATTTCAGGCGGCCCGCGGCGGAGCCGGCGGTCGATCCGTTCATGGATGGCGGATCGTACCTCGTCTTCCGCAGGCTGCGGCAGCATGTCGGGACCTTCCGCCAGGCCACGCAGGCCCTCGCGGCGGATCTGCGAAAGGCGGCGGCCTTCGCCGACGTCACGGACGCGTGGCTGCGCTCCCGCCTGGTCGGGCGCTGGCCCTCGGGCGCTCCGATCCTCCTGTACCCCGACGCCGATCCGGGCGAGCCGCCGGGCTCCCTCGGCGCGTTCAACCATTTCGGGTTCCGCGAACCGATGCCGGCCGTGACGACGACGGCGGGCGAGCCGATCCCGCCCGCGCCGTCCGATCCCGCGGGCCT
The DNA here is from genome assembly GCF_003173735.1 of Methylobacterium radiodurans. Classification (NCBI taxonomy): domain Bacteria; kingdom Pseudomonadati; phylum Pseudomonadota; class Alphaproteobacteria; order Hyphomicrobiales; family Methylobacteriaceae; genus Methylobacterium; species Methylobacterium radiodurans. Next base: position 473,334 of record NZ_CP029551.1, read on the forward strand.
CGTCTGCCCGCTCCACGCGCATATCCGGAAGGTGAACCCGCGCGATCTCGGCACCAATCTCGGGCCGCCCTCCCAGACCCAGAAGCTCCGCCTGCTCCGGCGGGGCATCCCCTACGGACCTCCGATCGCCGACGATGCGACCGGGGAGGACGGCGTCGACCGCGGCCTGCTCTTCCTGAGCTACCAGCGCAGCATCCGGGAGCAGTTCGAGAAGCTCGCCCAGGACTGGATGAACTCCGACATCAAGCCGGAAGCGGATGGCGGCCACGACGTGCTCGTCGGGCAGGCGCCGACATCGCGGTCGGGCCGCACCGCCGCCTTCCGGGCATCCGCCACCGCCGCCCCGGTCCGGGTCGCGACCCTGGCGGATTGGATCACGCCGACCGGCGGCGGCTACTTCTTCGCGCCGTCGATCGCCGCGCTCGCGGCGTTCGCGGGCATCCGGGCCGAGGTCTGAGGGGACCCGAACGAGGGGAGGGGCCGCCATGGCGAAGATCGGACCGCTGCTGCGGAGCGTGATCGACAAGGTCGAGAAGGCCGGGGACGATCTGCGCGGCCGGGAGATGCGTCTGATCGCGTCCCATATCGGCGGCTCGGACACGGGCGACCACCTGCCGCTCGTCTTGCAGTTCAAGCCGGCCAAGCCAGCCCGCGGCGAGACCTGGGAGGAGTTCAAGCACCGGGTCGGCGCGGAGCTCGAACCCAGGAACGCTGTGCTGGCGGGCGGGCGGGCAGAGCCCCTCTTCCTCGCCAACGCGCTCGCGACGACGGTCGCCACCGAACGGGTCGGCGGCCTCGCCGACCTCGACGACATCGACCGGATCGAACTCGACCCGGTCGTCTATCCGACCTGCATGGACGACGCCGTCGTGGACCTGCGGCTCGACGCGTTCCGGAACCGGTTCGGTGCGCTCACCGGCCAGGGGGTACGAGTCGCGGTGCTCGATTCCGGCGTCGACGAGCGGCACCCCTGCCTCGCGGTGGAGAGGTCGATCTCGACCTGCGGCGAGGACGTGGCCATCCCCGGCCGGCACGGCACGCATTGCGCCGGCTCCATCGCCTCGCGCGACACCATATTCCCGGGCATCGCGCCCGACGTCGCCCTTCTCAACGTGAAGGTCCTCAAGAGCGACGGCAGCGGAACCCACACCAACATCGCGCGGGGCGTCGATGCGGCTCTGGACCTGAACGCCGACATCCTGTCGATGAGCCTCGGCTTCAATCACCTGCCGACATGGTCCGACGGGGGGCACGGATGGAGCTGCACCGACGGGCGGTGCCCGCTCTGCACGGCCGTCGAGAACGCGGTGCGGTTCGGGGCGATCGTCTGCGTCGCGGCCGGCAACGAGCATCAGCGCGCGGACGCGTTGCGGCGCTTCGGCCACGGCGCCTCCTTCGACACCGAGCTGGGATGCCCCGGGCAATCCCGGGGCGCCATCACCGTGGGCGCGATCACCAAGCGAACCTTCCTGCCGGCCGATTTCTCGAGCCGGGGCCCCGCGTCGTTCGGCCTGTCGAAGCCGGATCTCTGCGCGCCGGGCGTCAACATCATGTCGACGGTGCCGGCCCCGCGCCTCGCGAACGGAGAGCTCGTGGCGGACCCCGCCCGGGTCGATCTCTTCGGCCGCATCAGCGGAACCTCGATGGCGACACCGATCGTCGCGGGTTCACTCGCGCTGATCCTGCAGGAGCGGCGGCAAAAGGGTCTCGCAGTCACCCCCGCCGCCATGAGGAAGGCCTTGCTCGACGCGGCGGTTGCGCCAATCTCTCTCCCCGAGAACGTCGTCGGCAAGGGGCGCGTCGATCTGGGGGCTTTGGGCGTCGAGGCGCTGACGTCCTAGGGCAGGCTGCCGCTCGGTGGAACCGGCAGCTTGCTCCGTGGTGTTGTGGTCGCACGCTGCGGTGAGCCGGGTTCCGCCCGTCCGCACCGTGCCCTCGCTGCCGTGGGAGTTGGCCATGCCGGATCAGAACGCGTTGGAGAAGTTGCGCCGCCTCGGGCTCGTCCACCAGACGGCCGACGGCGCCGAAGCGGTCACGGTCACCGCGCAGTATCGCGGATCGCCCGCTTCGAGCGACAGGAACGCCTGGCGGGCGGAGATGGAGGCCTGGCAGCAGAACCTCGACGGGACGCTGGCCCAGCACGGCGCCGAGCTCGTGCCCGACAGCCTGTCGCTGTCGGCCCAGACCGTCGAGGCTCTGGTCCCGACGGCGCAGCTCGACGCACTCGCCACCGCGCTGAAGACCGACAATGTCCGGGTCGACCTCGTCGTCCCCCGCGAGGGCGTCGGCGGCTGACGGACCCGGGCGCTTCGTCAGCGTGTCGGGCTCAGCCGAGGCCGAAGCCCCGGATCAGCACGAGGCTGACGGCCAGGAGCACGAGGAGCGATCCGGTGACCGCGAGCGTCACCCGCGCCCCCACCCGGGCGAGTACCCGCACGTCGACGCCGAGGCCGAGGGCGGCCATCGAGACCACGGTCAGCAGGCCTGCGAGCCGCGTCACCGACGGCACCAGGGATTCCGGCACCAGCCCGAGCGAGCGCAGGCTCGCGAGCGCCAGGAAGCCGAGGATGAACCAGGGCACCAGCTTGAAGAAGCCGAGCCGCTGCGGGCTGCCCCGGACCGAAGCCCCTTCCGGCGGAAGATGCGGGGCGATGAGCGCGAAGACGACCACGACCGGGCCGAGCATCAGCACGCGCACGAGCTTGACCAGCGTGCCCACCTGCGTGGCGAGCAGGCTGATCGGCACGGTGGCGGCGAGAACCTGCGGCACCGCGTAGACGGTGAGCCCGGCCAGCACGCCGTACTGGTGCTCGCTAAGGCCCGCCAGCGGCACGAAGAGCGGCAGGCCCAGCACCATCAGCACGCCGAGCACCGCCGTGAAGGCGATGGCGGCGGCCACGTCCTTGCTGTCGGCGCCGATCACCGGGGCGACCGCCGCGATCGCCGAGTTGCCGCAGATCGCGTTGCCGGACGCCACCAGGATTGCCATGCGGGCGGGCAGGCCGAGCGCCCGGCAGATGCCGTAGCTCGCCGTGATAGCCAGGATCACCGTGCCGGCGATGCCGGCCAGCAGCGCCGGGCCGGAGGCCACGATCGCCCCGAGGCTGATCGAGGCGCCGAGCAGCGTGACCGCGACCTCCAGCACCTGCTTGGCCGAGAAGGCGATGCCGGCCCGGTAGCGCTCGCCCGGCACCCAGACGGTGCGCAGCGCGATGCCCGCGAGGATCGCGATGACCAGCGCCTCGACATAGGGATGGCCGGTGAGGTGCTCCTCCACCGCCTGCACGGCGACCGCCGCCGCGGTGATCGCGAGGCATACCAGGAGGCCCGGCAGGAGCGAGGGCACCGCGCCGACGGCCGTACCGGACGGGCCCGCCTTCGCGACCTCCTTCGCGGGTGCCTTGGCGCTCATGATCTCATCCTCACGGGGCAAGGGAAGGAGGCTCTCCATGCTGAGCTGATGGCAGAACAAATTTCTCCTACGACTTCAAAAATCGAAGTTGCACAACCATTGTCTGCTCCGAAGCCGGGCGCGATAATCGGCCCATGCCCACCGATATCCGTCCGCGGCATCCCGCCTTCGATCCGTTCGGCGAGCGCATCGACGGCGCCTGCCTCCGCGTGGCGGTGCCGGACGGCTCCCGGGCGCGCAACCTCGCCGTCGCGCTGTTCTGGAGCGTCGCGCTCCTCCTCGTCGTGGGCCGCGTTCATCTCGACGCGCATGCGGCGTCCCCGCCCGCCGCGCACGCCTCGGTTCAGGTCGCCGCCGGCCAGCTGGGCTCGTGACGCCGGGGCCGGCTCCTGAGCGCCGGCTGGCACAGCGCAGCATCGTGGGGCGATCGACGGTGTCAATACTGCGCGCTCAGGTAGGCGGCGATGGCCCGGCCGTCCGCCTCGTCGATGGGGGCGCGATAGACCTTGATCATCTTCGTCACCTCCGCCTCCCAGAAGGCACGGCCTTTGCCCGGCGGCTGCATCGCGATGTAGTCGACCGAGTGGCAGGTCATGCAATTTGCTTGCGCGGCCGCGAAACCCGCCGCGTGTGCGCCGTCCGCGGGCGGGCGCAACTCGGCGGTCGGCTCCGGAACCGCGTAGCTGCGCGGGGCCGCCAGGGCGGCGCCCGCCGACAGGGCGACCAGCGCGGCCAGACAGGCACGCGACCGGGACAAGCGCCGGGGCATGGTTCTCTCCCTCACGAGGCGCGCACCCGCGTGGTCTCGACCACGTTGCGCAGGTAGCCGGCCGGGTTCCAGAGCGGCTCCATCGGCTGGCTCGCCCCGTCATTGCCCGTCGCCCGCACCCGGATCGCGTGCGCGCCGGGGGCGAGATCGAGGTCCAGGGTCCAGGGCCGGAAGGCGTAGGGGCCGAGATCCTGCCCGAGCCGCGCCTCTGTCCAACTCCTTCCGTCGTCGGCCGAGACGGAAACGGAGCGAATGCCTGAGCCGCCGTCGAAGGCGATGCCGCGCAACGGGGTGCGCCCGGCCTTCACCGCGGCACCGTCCTGGAGGTTCGTGAGGAAGGAGCGGATGGTGAAGCGGTTGATCGGCACGGTGGCCTTCGGCGCCTGGCCCGGCTCGGTGCAGGCGCAAGGATTGTCCGGGATCCGGTAGGCCGTCTTCATCCAGAAATTGTCGAACGGCTTGTCGAGCACCCGGACACTGTCGAGGTGCTTGACCCAGTAGGTCCCGTAATAGCCCGGCACGACGAGGCGCAGGGGATAGCCGTTGAGCCAGGGCAGGTCCTCGCCGTTCATCGCGAAGGCGAGCATGACCGTGCCGTCGCGGGCGTGATCGACGCCGAGCGACTTGGCGAAGTCCGGCGTCTCGGGGACGACCGGCCCGTCGAGCCCCTCGAAGGCGACCTCGACCGCCCCGGGCCGGAGGCCGGCCCTGTCGAGCACGGCCTTCAAAGGCACGCCGGTCCAGCGGGCGCAGCCCATGGCGCCGTTGGCGAGCTGCCCGCCGGCCACCCGCGGCTCGAAGAAGCCGCGCGAGTTGCCCGAGCACTGGTTGACCGCGACGACCTCCGTGCCGGGCATCGCCTTCAGCTCGGCGAGCGAGAGGGTCAGCGGGCGCTCGACATGGCCCTGGATCGTCAGCCGGTAGGTCTCCGGGTCGATCTCGGTCGGGATGTCGGCGAGGTGGTAGCGCACGAAGAAGGCGTCGTTCGGCGTGATGGCGCCCGCGTCGAAGACCGAGAACGGCGTCTCGAGCTGGGGCGGGCGCGCCGTCATCTGCAGGAGCGGGCGCTTGCCCGGATAGGCCACCAGCGGGCGCTCGCCGTTGCCGAAGGGCAGCGCGACCGATTCCGCCCGGGCGCGCGGGGCGCCGCCCGCCAGCGCGAGGGCGCCGAGCGCACCCATCCTCAGAACGTCCCGTCGTCCGCGATCCGTCATCGCGCGCTCCCCGTGCAGGCTGTTGCAGCGAGTCTTTCGTGCTCCGGAGCCTCTCGCGACAGAGGGTCCCGGGTATCCGCCATGATGCGTCCCGCCGCCGGCTTCTTGCCGGCGCAAGCGCCGGTCAGCGCAGGACCGAGAGGTAGTGGATGTCCTGGGTCAGGCAGGTGGAGAGACGCCACTCGACCGGGCGGTCCTCCAGATCGATCGCGACGCGGTCGATCTCCAGGGCCGGCGTGCCCTCCGCCACCTCCAGCAACCCCGCCTCGCGGGGCCCGAGGGCCACCGCCTTCAGGCGCTCGTTGGCGGTCGCGATCGTGATGCCGAAGCGCGTCGCGTAGAGGCTGTAGAGGGTGTTGGGCAGCGCCAGTTCGGCGATGCCGGGGAAGAGGGCGGCCGGCACGCTGATCGTCTCGATCAGGCAGAGCCTGGCATCGATGAGGCGGACGCGCTCGATCCGCACGACGCGAGCGGCGCGCGCGAGGTCGAGGCGGCCGCGCTCGTCGGCGCTGGCGGCGGCCTCCGCGATCGCCGTGACCCGGCTGGTGGGCATGCCGGTGCCCTCGCCGTCCGGCCGCAGCTTGAAGAAGCGGAAGACGCTCTGCTTGTCGTCGTGATCGGCCACGAAGGTGCCGCGGCCCTGGCGGCGCACCAGCAGGCTGTCGGCGGTGAGCGCGTCGAGCGCCTTGCGCACCGTGCCCTGGCTGACCCCGAGCTCGGCGGCGAGCTGCCCCTCGCTCGGCAGGATCTGGCCGGGCTGCCAGACCGCGTCGGCGAGGCGCTTCAGGAGCGTGTCGTAGACCTGCCGGTACAGCGGCCGGAAGCCGACCGCGCCGCCTGCGGCACCGCGCCCCGAACCCGCCTGACCTCCGCCTGACCGTTCCATCTCGTGACGACGCTGTGCCCCACCCGCGGGCAGAGCGTCGAAGGATGTGTCCAGCACCTCTCCCTCCTCTCGCTTACGTCGGCCCACCGGCCGGGGCAATCACAGGTTTGCCGCGCCGCACAGGCGATCCACTCACAGGGCCCGGATCTCCGCCAGCAGCGCGTCGGGCAGGTCGAGGCCGGCCTCCGCCGCGCGCTGCCGCAGGGCGAGCCGACGGGTGCCCGGCAGACGCGCGCCGTCCTGGCCCGCGATCGCCCCGGCGAGCGCGGCGAACCGCTCCGGTGCGTCGGGGCTCAGCGCGGCGGCGTCGATGGCGATGATCAGCTGGCCGGTGCCGGGCGGATCGCCCTCGGCGTCGAGGAACGAGGAGGCCTCGTCCGCGAAGCGTGCCCCGACGAGGCCGGCGGCGAGCAACTCCACCATCAGGGCGAGCGCCGTGCCCTTGGCGTCGCCGAGCGGCACCATCGTGCCGGCGAGCGCGGCCTTGGCGTCGGTGGTGGCGCGTCCCTCCGCATCGAGGGCCCAGCCCTCCGGAATGGACTCGCCGCGCTTGGCTGCGCCGACGATGTTGGCGCGGGCCACCTTCGAGAGGGCGAGATCGACCACGATCGGCGCGCGGCCTGGTAGCGGGCAGGCGAAGGCGAGCGGGTTGGTGCCGAACACGGCCCGCCGCCCGCCCCAGGGCGCCATGGCGGCTGGCGTGTTGGCGAAGAGAAGGGCGACGCAAGCCCCCTCGGCCAGCGCCTCGACCGGGCGGCCGGCCGCGCCGCAATGGTGCGAGCGCCGGATGCCGGCCGCCGCGATCCCCTGCTGGCGGGCCATCCCCGGCAGCGCCTCGAGGGCGAGGTCGATCGCCGGGTAGGCGAAGCCGTGGGCCGCATCGATGGCAAGCAGCCCCGGCCGCGGCTGCTCGGCGCGCGGGACCGCGTCGCCCACCACCTTGCCGGCGCGCACCTGCGCCGCGTAGGGCGCGACGCGCGAGAGGCCGTGGCCCTTGAGCCCGTCGGCTTCCGCGCCGACGAGCGCGCGGGCGACGCTGCGGGCGGCGGGCTCTGCCGTGCCGCAGCGGATCAGCGCCTCCGCCGCCAGCGCCTCGGCTTCCGTGAGGGTGAGGGTCGCCATCGCTCTAGCGCTCCGTGAGGTGGCGGCGCACGGCCCGCGCGGTGACGGCCGAGACGCGCACATTCGATTCGCTTGTCACGCCCGCGATGTGCGGGGTGAGGACGAGGTTCGGCACGTCGGCGAAGACCGCGCCGGCCCCGGCGTCGAGCGGCTCGCGCTCGAACACGTCGAGGGCCGCGCCGCCGAGATGACCGGCGCGGAGCGCGGCGGCGACCGCCGCCTCGTCCACCACGCCGCCGCGGGCCGCGTTGATCAGCACGGCGCCCTTCGGCATCCGGGCGATCGCCTCCGCGCCGATCAGGCCGCGGGTGCCGTCGGTGAGCGGCACGTGCAGCGAGAGCACGTCGCTCTCGGCGATCAGCGCGTCGAGGCTGCTTAGCGCGACCGGGCCGTAAGCCGGGTTCCACGCCGGGTCGTCGGGGGCGACGAAGGGGTCGTGCGCGGAGACCGTCATGTCGAGGGCTGCGGCGCGGCGGGCCGTCTCGCGGGCGATGGCGCCGAATCCGACGAGGCCGAGGCGCTTGCCGGCGATCTCGCGGCCCATCAGGGCGTTGCGCGGCCACGTACCGGCCGCGACCGCCGCGGTGGCCCCGTAGGCGCCGCGCAGGAGCAGCATCGCGGTGCCGATCACGTACTCGGCCACCGACCCGTCATTGGCGCCGGTCGCAGGGTAGACCGCGATGTTGCGCGCGCGGCAGGCCGCGACGTCGATGTTGTCGAGGCCGACCCCGAGGCGGCCCACCACCTTGAGGTCGGGGGCGCCCTCCAGCAGAGCGCCGCGCACCTGCGTCCGATTGCGCACGATGAGCGCGTCGGCCCCTTTCAGCGCGGCGGCCAGCGCGTCGGGGCGGTCGACGAGGCCGGGATCGTAGAGGGTGTCGAAGCCCTGGAGTTCGGCGGCGATCGCCGCCTCGTCCATGAACTCGCTGATGACGACCTTGGGGGTGGATCCTTCGGGCATGAGACTCTCTTCCTCAGGTCGCCGGCACGGCGGCCGGCAGGGGACCCCGGAGCGTGGCCGGCTCTTGCGCGGGCAGGTCGGCGTCGCTCTCGTCGTCCAGGGTGTCGAGGTTCGGGGTGATGCGGCCGTCGAGCACCGCGCGGGCGTGGGCGAGGTCGATCTTGCCCTCCCAGCGGGCGATCACGAGGGTCGCCACCATGTTGCCGACCGCGTTCGTCACGCAGCGCAGCTCGTTCAGGATGCGGTCCACGCCGATGATCAGCGCGATGCCGGCCACCGGCAGGAGCTGCGAGGCCTGAAGGGTCGCGGCCAGCACGAACAGGATGGCGCCCGCGACCCCCGCCACGCCCTTCGAGGTGACGAGCGCGATCGCCAGGATGCCGAGTTCCTGCTCCCAGGTCAGCGGGATGTTGAGCGCCTGGGCGATGAAGCCGACCGCCATGGTCAGGTAGATGCACGAGCCGTCCATGTTGAAGGAGAGGCCGGCCGGCATCACGAGGCCCGTCACGCTCTTGTCCACGCCGAGCCCGTTGAGCTTGGCCATGATCCGCGGCAGCACCGATTCCGAACTGGTGGTGCCGAGCAGGATGAACATCTCTTCGCGGCTGTAGCGGAACAGCTTCCACAGACTGAGGCCCACGTAGAATCGCATCACCCCGCCGAGGAAGAACACGATAAAGACGATGAAGGTCAGGTAGAGCGAGACGATCAGCATCCCGTACTGGGCCAGGATGCCGAGGCCGAACTTGCCGATGGTGAAGGCCATCGCGCCGAAGGCGCCGACGGGGGCGAAGTGCATGATGATGCCCACCACCTTCATCAGCACGTCGCCGAAGGCGTGGACCACGCGCAGCGGGAACTCGCCCTTGCGGCCGAGCATGGCCAGTCCCATCCCGACGAGGACGGAGAAGAACATCACCTGGATCAGGTCGCCCTTGGCGAAGGCATCGACCGCGCTGTGCGGGATGATGTTGGCGACGATCTCCATCGGCGACTGGGCGTGCGCCTTGCCGGCAATGCCCGCCACGAGCTTCGCGTCGAGGCTCTCGACCGTGGCGTTCACCCCGTCACCGGGACGCAGGACGTTGACGAAGATGAGGCCCGCCGCGAGCGCCACCGTGGTGGCGAGTTCGAAATACACGATGGTCTTCAGGCCCATCCGCCCAACGGCCTTCATGTCGCCGACATGCGCGATGCCGACCACGACGGTGCAGAAGATGACGGGGGCGACGATCATCTTGATCAGGTTGATGAACATGTCGCCGAGGATCTTGCAGCCGACCGCGAATTCGGGGGCGACGACCCCGACGGCGATGCCGAGCGCGATGCCAAGCAGGACCTGGCCGTAGATCGACCGCAACAACCGCATGCGTTCCTCCTTGTGACGGGACGAAAACCGCCGCGATGTATCCCCGCGGTCGCGCTTCCTCTCGCGTGTCGTGCCCCATGGCGTCGGGGCGGGGGCCGCGGACCCTGTATCTTTCCGCGGCCCCCCTGGGCAGCTGTCTCAGGCGCTGCGGTAGAGCTTCGTCATCACGAACTCGCGGTGGCCGAGGGACTCGGCCGCGGTGAGCCGGCCGTTGGCGGTGCGCACCACCATGTCGATCAGCGCGTCGCCGGCCTGCGGGATCGTCATCTCACGGGTGAGCACGCCCGAGACATCGACGTCGATGTGCTCGCCCATGGTGCGCACCGTGCGGGGGTTGCCGGTGATCTTGATCACCGGGACGATCGGATTGCCGATCACGTTGCCCTGGCCGGTGGGGAAGGTGTGCACCACGTAGCCCGCCGCCGCCATCAGGGTCACGCACTCGGCCGCCGCCGAGGAGGTGTCCATGAAGTAGAGGCCGGGACCCTTGGCGGGCGCCTCCGCCGGCTGCAGCGCGTCGATGTAGCGGCACTCGTGGCCGATCTTCTCGAGGTTGCCGAGCGCCTTCTCCTCGATCGTGGTCAGGCCGCCCGCGATGTTGCCCTTGGTCGGCTGCGAGTCCGAAAGATCGTCGGTCTTGTGGGCCTCGATCACGTCGTCCTGGTAGGACTTCCACATGGCGTACCACTTGTCGGAGATTTCCGGGCTCGCCGCCCGCTCCCGGCAGAGGTGCTCCGCGCCGGTGATCTCCGAGGTCTCGCCGAACACGCCGTAGATGCCGTGCGGGATCAGCTTGTCGTACATGTTGCCGACCGTCGGGCAGGAGGCCAGACCCGTGGTGGTGTCGGACTCGCCGCACTTCGTCGAGACCCAGAGGTCCGAGATCGGGCATTCCTCGCGGGCAAGCTCGGTCGCCCACTGCACGAAGCGCTTGGCCTGGTAGCTGGCCTTGGCGACCGTGGCGATGTCGCCGTGGCCCTCGATGCCGAAGCCGATCACGGGCTTGCCGGTCCGGGCGATGCCCTCGACGACCCGGTTCGTCCACTGGTCCTCGATGCCGATCACCACCACGGCGGCGACGTTCGGGTTCGAGCCGATGCCGATGAGGGTGCGGAAGTGCAGCTCCAGATCCTCGCCGAACTGGAGCCGGCCGTAGGCGTGGGGCAGCGCCATCGTGCCCTTCACGTTGTTGGCCACCGCCTCGCAGGCGGCGTTGGAGAGGTCGTCGAGCGGCAGCAGGACGACGTGGTTGCGCACGCCGACGCGGCCGTTCTCGCGGCGCCAGCCCATGAACGTGGCGGCGCGGTAATCCTCCGAGGCGCGCTTGGATTGGAGCGCCTTCGTGGCGAACTGGTCGGGGGCCCCGCCCACGAAGGGGGTGGCGATCTCGTGTTCGAGCTGAGCGGCTTCCTTGAACATGATCACCTCACCAGCGCTTCGTCTTGACGTTGTGGACGTGGACGTGCTCGCCCTTGGCGACGTCCTTGATGACCTTGCCGATGTCCTGGCCGTACTTGATCGCCGTGTCGCCGGCCTTCAGGTCGGTGAGCGCGACCTTGTGGCCGATCGGGATGTCGTGGCGCACATGCACCTCGAAGGTGCTGTCGTTCTCGGTGATTACGCCGAAGGCGTCGGTATCGGCCGAGAGGCCCTCGATCACCGCGACGGCGACGTTGTCGTCGGGGGAGTGGGCGAGAAGATGCGGCTTGCGGCGCCCCTCGCCGGCTGCGGCGTGGCTGCTCATGCGGTCCTCCTGCTGGCTGTCGTCGGCTTCTTGACGGCGACTGGTCTTATATAAGACGTATATGTTGAGTGGCGTCAATGCCTGATCTGCGGGGCGGTGCGCATCCGGTCGAGGAACTGGTCGCCGCTCCGTGCTCCGCTCCCCGCAGGGGAGGCGGGGCGTTCGGGGTCAACGGCTCTTGCGACGGCGACGCGGGACCGCCGCTGGGGGCATGATGGGCTCCACGTTGCCAGACGATACGCCCAGCGACTACGGTGCGTCGGCCTTCTGCCTTGCCACTACGCAAGTCTTATATAAGTTATATTCAAAAGACGGTGAGCTGCACGGTGCGGCACGAGGAGAGGCGCGCGATGGGTTGGCAAACGAGCGGCCGGAGAGACCCTCTCCGGTGAACGAGACGCTGCTCCTCGTCCTGTGCATCGGCTGCGCCGGCCTGATCTCCGGGCTGACCGGTTTTGCCTTCGCGCTGATCGCCTCGGGCACCCTGCTGTCGATCCGCTCGCCCGTCGAGGCGACCGCTCTGGTGCTGGTCTGCAGCACCGTCTCGCAGGTGATCTCGATCCTGCGCCTGCGGGCTTGGCCACCGCGGAACACCGCCTTCGCGATGATCCTGCCGGGGCTGGTCGGCGCGCCGATCGGCATCCACCTGCTGCACGACCTCGACCCGCAACTGATCAAGGTGGCGATCGGCGCCTTCCTGATCCTCTACAGCGGCACCGTCGCCCTGCTGCGCGCCGATTACCGGGTGGCGTTCGGCAACCCATGGAGCGACGGGGCGGTCGGCTTCCTCGGCGGCGTGCTCGGCGGCATCGCCGGGTTGTCCGGCGCCCTGCCCACCGCCTGGAGCCTCGTGCGGGGCTGGGAGCCGCGCACCCAGCGGGCGGTCTACCAGAGCTTCACCCTGGTGATGCAAGTCTGGGCGCTCGCGATCCTGCTCTGGCTCGACCCGGTCCCGCCCGACCTCGTCGGCGACCTCGCGCTCGCGCTGCCGGTGGTGCTGGTAAGCGTGTTGGCCGGCCTCTCGCTCTTCGCCCGGATCGACCAGCGGCGTTTCCGCACCATCGTCCTGGCGCTGCTCGCCGCGATCGGGCTGACCACCACCGCGCTCGCGCTGCCGGGCTTGCTGGGATGAGGAAGGCCGGCCCTCGCGGCCCCGCCTCCCTCCCGCGTCGGGACAGGCCTGACCGCGCCGCGCGGACGGTCCTACGCACAACACGCGAGCACAACACGATTGTGCCCCGCCTGTTGGCGGATTCTTAAGCATCCGGGCGCTGAACTCGTCCCGCACCAGCGGGAGATCATGTCAGCGTGCGCACCATCCTGTCCTCCGGGCCGATCCGTCACGGGGCGCGCGCCGCGCTCGTCGGGGCCCTCCTCATCGCCGCAGCCGCGCCGGGCCAGGCCCGCGACGGCCGCAACGGCGCCCTCATCGGCGGGCTCGCGGCCGGCGTGGTCGGCGGCGTCGCCGCCGGCGCCCTGCTGAGCGGCGCCGTCAACCAGCCTCCGCCCCCGCCTCCGGTCGAGGAGTACCGCCCGCGCCGGGTCGTGGTCGAGGAGCCCGAGGAGGTCGTCGTCCGCCGCCCCCGCGGCCCCGTCTGCCACTACGAGCGCCGCAAGGTGTGGCTGAACGAGGAAGACTTCACCTACAAGCGCGTCGAGGTCTGCGAGTAGCGCGCGATCTCCCTCCCCCTATCGCGGGGGAGGGCTCCGCTACTTCACCACGATCCAGTCCTCGACCACCAGCGCGTCGAGGCCCGTGGTGTAGAACATCAGGATGGCGTCCTCCGCGGTGTGGAGGATCGGCTTGCCCATCACGTTGAAGCTGGTGTTGAGCAGGATCGGCACGCCGGTGATCTCGGCGAATGCCGCGATCAGGCCGGCATAGGCCGGGTTGCGCTCCGGCGTCACGCTCTGGAGCCGGCCCGTGCCGTCGGCGTGGACCACCGCCGGCACCCGGTCGCGCACCGCCTCGCGCCAGACCAGCGTGCGCTCCATGTAGGGGCTGTCGGCGTAATCCTCGAACCAGTCCGGCCCCGCCTCGGCCAGGATCGAGGGCGCGAAGGGCCGGAAAGCCTCGCGGTACTTCACCTTGGCGTTGAGCGCGTCCTTGGCGTCGGCCGGCCGCGGATCGGCCAGGATCGAGCGGTTGCCGAGCGCCCGGGGGCCGAACTCCGCCCGGCCCTGCACCCAGCCGACGAGTCCGCCCGCGGCCAGCACGCGGGCCGCCTCGCGGGTGACGCCCGCCGGATCGAGGCGGCGGGCGCGGGGCTCCTGCTCGGCCAGGCGCTCCATCGGCTCGGTCGAGACGCGCGAGCCGAGATAGGGCGTGAGCGGGCGCGACACCTGCGCCGGTCCGGTCCAGTCCGGATGGTCGGCGGCGTAGGCCAGCCAGGCGGCGCCCACCGCGTTGCCGTCGTCGCCCGGCGCCGAGGGGACGTGGAGGTTGCGGAAGGGCGAGCGCCCGAGCACCCGGCCGTTGTAGGAGGAGTTCAGCCCGCAGCCGCCCGCGATGACGAGGTTGTCGTGCGGCGCGAGCGCGTGGGCTTCGGCCACCAGCACATCCATCAGCTCGCAGAAGATCTCCTGGCCTGAGCGGGCGAGGTCGGCCCAGCCGCCCTCCCCGACATCGGCCGGGCGGCGCTCCCGGATCTCGGCCGCGACAGCCTGGACGGTGGCGTCGTCGGCGAACTTGAGGCGCCCGTTCTCGACCGCGTAGAGGCGGCGCAGCTGCGCCATCAGGTCGGGGTCCGGCCGGCCGTAGGGGGCGAGCCCCATGATCTTCCACTCCTCGCCCTTCACCTGATCGAAGCCGGCGAGATCGGTGACGAGGCCGTACAGGAAGCCGACCGAGCCGCGCCCGCGCTGGCGCCGCACCTCGCGGATGCGCCCGTCCTCCAGGGTGTAGATCGCCGCCGCCCCGGTCTCGCCCATGCCGTCGACGACGAGCGCCGTGGCGTCGCGGAAGGGGCTGCCCCAGAGGGCGTAGGCGGCATGCGCCAGGTGGTGGGGATAGCGCGCCTGCGCCACGATCTCGGCCCGCGGCGCGGCGCCCGTGCCGCGGGTCTCCTGGTTGAGGGCGAGAAGCGTGCCGTAGCCCGCCCGCGCCTGCGCGAGCGCGAGGTCGGCGATGAAGATGCGCTCGGCCCGCTCGGGCACGAAGGAGCGGTTGAGCGCGGTCGGATGGGCGGCCAAAGCCATCAGGTCGAAGGCGCCGCTCGCCTGCTGCCCGCGCAGGAAGTCCGAGAACTGCTCGCCCCAGCTCGACGCCACCACGATCTCGGAGCCGCGCGGCACGTAGCGTTCGAGCAGGCCGATCATCCGGCCCGCGGGGTCGGGCTCGCAGTTCGGGGCGCGCTTGTACTGCAGGAAGCGCTCGGCCCCTTCGGCGAACAGCACGTCGCCGTCCGGCCCGACCAGGGCGAGGGCGGGATCGTGGAAGGTGGTGGCGAGGCCGAGATAGTAGCGCATGGGTTCCGGGTTATTCCGCCCCGGCCCGCGCCGCAACGCGGGGCTGCCCCGGCGCCGGCAGGGCCGCGCCGGCGCCAGTAGGGCCGCGCCGGCGCCAGTAGGGCCGCGCCGGCGCCAGTAGGGCCGCGCCGGCGCCAGTAGGGCCGCGCCGACGAGCGCTGACTCCCGGGGCCCGGTTGCCCAGGACCGGGGCGCAGGGCAATCCCGCAGGATCCGAGTCCCCCGGCCGACGAAACCCGGCGTGCCCCGCGGGCGAAGACCCGAGGCGGCCGCGCCCGGCCGCACCAGGAACTCCCATGCTGACGACCCTCGGCCTCGCCGTCCTGGCCGGTCTCCTCTCGACGCTCTCGCCCTGCGTGCTGCCGCTGGTGCCGATCGTACTGGCCGCCGCCGCCTCGGAGCACCGGCTCGGGCCCCTCGCGCTGGCGGCCGGGCTGGCGCTGGCCTTCACGGGGATCGGCCTGTTCGTCGCCACGATCGGCTTCGCGATCGGGCTCGACGGGGACGTCTTCCGCAGCCTCGGGGCGGTGCTCCTCGTCGCGCTCGGCCTCGTGCTGATGCTGCCGCCGCTGCAGGCCCGCCTCTCCGCGGCGCTCGGGCCCGCGGGCGCCTGGGCGGCGGCGCGGCTCGGCACCGTGGCGGGCCGCGGCCTCGCCGGGCAGTTCGGCGTCGGCCTCCTGCTCGGCGCGGCCTGGAGCCCCTGCGTCGGGCCGACCCTTGGGGCCGCCTCGCTGCTGGCGGCGCGGGGCGAGAACCTCGGCGCGGTGGCGCTGACGATGCTCGGCTTCGGGCTCGGAGCCGCTGCGCCCCTGCTGCTGCTCGGCCTTCTCTCGCACGGGGCGCTGGCGCGCCGCCGGGGCGGGCTCGCGGCCTTCGGGCAAAGCGCGCGGACGGCGCTCGGCGCCCTGCTGGCGGCTCTCGGATTCCTCGTGCTGAGCGGGCTCGACAAGCGGGCGGAGGCCTGGGCTGTCGCGGCCTCGCCCGATTGGCTCACCGCCCTGACGGTCCGGTACTGACGGAGTCGCGCGCGGACTCCCGCGAACGTGAACGACCGCGGCTTGGCCGGGGAGGGACGCGCGTGACAGATGCGCCCCGGTCACACAAACCGGGGTTTCCGAGAGCATCATGGCACCGCGCGAACCGATCCTCACTCTCGTGCCGATCGCGGAGCTGCGCCCGACGCAGATGACCGTGGGCCACCGCGAGGTGGAGGAGAAGCGCCGCCGCTGGCGCGAGCACGATTCCGAGAAGAAGGAGAAGTTCCTCGGCTCGCACATGATCCCGACGCTGCTGGGACCGAAGAAGCGCCACTACGTCATCGACCACCACCACCTCTCTCGCGCGCTCCAGCTGGAGGGCGTCGAGGCGGTGCTCGTCACGGTGGTCGCCGACCTGCACAAGCTCGACAAGGACGCCTTCTGGACGGTGTGCGACCATAAGTCCTGGGCGCACCCCTACGACGCGGACGGAGTCCGGCAGCATTTCAAGGAGATCCCCAAGGCGGTGGCGGATCTGGTCGACGACCCGTTCCGCAGCCTCGCGGGCGAGCTGCGCCGGGCCGGGGGTTTCGCCAAGGACACCACGCCCTTCAGCGAGTTCCTCTGGGCCGACTTCCTGCGCCGGAACATGAAGGCCAAGCGCGTCGAGGCCGATTTCTCGGAGGCGCTGGAGAACGCGCTGCAGCTCGCTAAGTCGCAGGACGCGGGCTACCTGCCGGGCTGGTGCGGGCCGGTCTCGGGCTGAGGTCCGGCGGGCCGCCAGAGGGTTGCCCCGCCGCGGCACCAGGGCCCGGCAAGCTTGCGCCGGCAGACTTGTCTGCCGCGCGGGCTCTCGACGCCCGCCCGCTCGACGCGCTAGACGGAGCCTCGATGCCGATCACGCCGCGCCTCGCTCTCGCCGCCGCCCTGATCCTCCTGGCGGGCGGCCCGCTCCAGGCGCAGGACCGGGGCACCCTCACCCCGAAGCCGCTGCCGCCCCTCGCCAACCCGGACGATCCCGCGACCCCCGCCAAGGCCCTGTTCGGGCGCGCCACCGGGCCGACCGGCGGTCCGGCCCACGCCTACGGCTCCTACGCCAAGGGCTGCTTCTCGGGCGGCGAGGCGCTGCCCGTGGACGGGGCGACCTGGCAGGTGATGCGGCTCTCACGCAACCGCATGTGGGGCACCCCGCCGCTCGTGGATTTCCTGGAACGGCTGGCGAACCAGGCCCCGCGGGTCGGCTGGCCGGGGCTCCTCGTCGGCGACATGTCCCAGCCCCGCGGCGGCCCGATGCTGACCGGCCACGCCTCGCACCAGCTCGGCCTCGATGCCGACATCTGGCTGACCCCGATGCCGAACCGCCGCCTCACCCGGGCCGAGCGCGAGGAGATGTCGGCCACGAACGTGGTGCGGGACGACCGACTCGACATCGACCCGGCGGTCTGGACCCAGCAGCACCACCGCATCATCCGGCTCGCCGCCGAGCAGCCCGAGGTGGCGCGCATCTTCGTCAACCCGGCGATCAAGCGGGCGCTCTGCCGCGAGGCCGGGGGCAGCCGTTGGCTCTCGAAGGTGCGCCCGATGTACGGGCACAACTACCATTTCCACATCCGGCTCGCCTGCCCGGCCGGCCAGGGGGCCTGCGACGACCAGGCGCCGCCCCCGCCCGGCGACGGCTGCGGCGAGGAGCTGGCCTACTGGTTCAGCGACGCGGTGCTGAACCCCAAGCCCCCGAAGGTGAAGCCGAAGCCGAGGCCCCCGATGACGATGGCCGCCCTGCCCGCCGCCTGCCGGGCCGTGCTGAAGGCGCCGTAGGCGGGGCCGGCGGGCCGCCGCCATCTTGCGCGGCGCAACGGATCGGTCTCCGATCGAAATCGATTGCCACTGGAGACCGACCTTGACCGACGCGACGACCGGGCCGACGCCCCGCCAGCCCGACCACGACATCGACCCGCTCTTCCTGGCGCGCCGCTCGCCGCGCCGCTTCACCGGCGAGGCCCTGCCGGAAGCCGAGCTGAAGCGGATGATCGAGGCGGCGCGCTGGGCGCCCTCTTCCTACAATTCGCAGCCCTGGCGCTTCCTCTACGCGCTGCGCGGCGACGCCAACTGGGAGGCGTTCCTGGGGCTTCTCGTGCCCGGCAACCAGAAATGGGCCAAGGACACGGGCGCGATCCTGTTCCTGGTCTCGAGCGCGCGCATGAAGGTCGGCGACGAGCTGAAGCCCTCGTGGAGCCACTCGCTCGACGCGGGCGCGGCCTCGCTCGCCTTCCAGCTCCAGGCGATCCGCCAGGGCTGGCACGTCCACGGCATGGGCGGCTTCGACCATGCCCGGGCGCCCGAGGCGCTGAACCTGCCCGAGCACCATCGGATCGAGGCGGCCTACGCGGTCGGCCGCGCGGTGGCGTGGGACGACCTCACCGAGGAGGAGCGGACCCGCGAGACCCCGAACGGCCGCCGCCCGATCGGCGACTTCACCCATGCGGGGCCCTTCCCCAAGGCCGGTTAGGCGGGTCTCGGGGCCCTCACGCCGCCTCGCAGGCCTCTGCGACGCGCTCCAGGAGCTCCACGGCGAGGCGGCCGCGCTCGGCCGCGTCCGCCGCCGGGCGCTTCAGGATCACCCGGCCGTCCCGCACGGTCAGGTCGCCGTCGAGCGCCAGCGCCCGCGCGCGGCGACCGTCCCGGAAATCGGCCGCCACGCCCTGCGGGCCGCCGCTGAGCCGGCTGATCCCGAGGACCCCGCACTGCACCCGCAGCCGCGCCAGGGTCACCAGGGTCTCGACACTCTCGGGCATCCGGCCGAAGCGGTCGTCGGTCTCGGCGCAGAGCGCGTCGATCTCCTGCGGCGAGCCCACCCGCAGCAGGCGGGTGTAGAGGCCGAGCCGGATCTCGGGCTCGGGCATGTAGTCGGGGGGAATCGCGCCCTCCAGCCCCAGGTTGATCTCCGGCCGCCAATCCTCCGCCGGCTCGCCCTTGGCGGCGCGCAGCGCCAGCTGCAGCACGTGCTGGTAGAGGCCGAGCCCGATCAGCCGGACATGGCCGGCCTGGGCGTCGCCCACGAGGTCGCCCGCGCCGCGGTGGTCGAGGTCGCGCGCCGAGATGGTAAAGCCGGCGCCAAGCCGGTCGAGCGCCTCCAGCGTCCGCAGGCGCTTCTCGGCGCCGGCCGAGAGGGGGCGCTCGGGATCGTTCAGCAGGTAGGCCGCGCCCCGGCGCTGGCCGCGCCCGACCCGGCCGCGCAGCTGGTGCAGCTGAGCGAGCCCGAAGCGCTCGGCGTTCCAGACCAGCATCGTGTTGGCCCGCGGCACGTCGAGCCCGCTCTCGATGATCGAGGTGGCGAGCAGCACGTCGCCCGTGCCATCCGCGAAATCGATCATCGCGGCGTCCATCTCGGCCGGCTTCATCGCCCCGTGCGCCAGGGTGATCGCGAGGTCCGGCACGATCGCCTTCAGGCGCTCCGCCATCGGCTCCAGGTCCTCGATGCGCGGGCAGACCACGAAGCTCTGGCCGCCGCGGCGGTGCTCGCGCATCAGCGCGGCCCGCACCGTCTCGGCCTCGAAGGGCGCGATCACCGTGCGGATCGGCTGGCGCACCGCGGGGGGCGTGGCGATCACGCTGAGGGCGCGCAGGCCCACCAGCGCCGATTGCAGGGTGCGGGGGATCGGCGTGGCGGTGAGCGTCAGCACGTGGCCGCCGCCCGCGAGCGCCCGCAGGGACTCCTTCATCTTGGCGCCGAAGCGCTGCTCCTCGTCGATGACGGTCAAGCCGAGATCCGCGAAGGCGACGCCCTTGCCCGCGAGCGCGTTCGTGCCGACCACGATCCGGATCGAGCCGTCGGCGAGCCCCGCCTTCACGCGCCGGGCCTCCGCCGGGCCGACGAGGCGCGAGAGTTGCGCGACCGCGATGCCGAAGCGACCGAACCGCCGCTCCAGCGTCTGCATGTGCTGGCGCACCAGCACCGTGGTCGGCGCCACCAGCGCGACCTGCTTGCCGGCGAAGACCGCCGCCGCGATGGCGCGGAGCGCCACCTCGGTCTTGCCGAAGCCGACATCGCCGCAGACCAGCCGGTCCATCGGCCGGCCGGACGCGAGGTCGGCGAGCACGGCGTCGGTGGCGGCGGCCTGGTCCGGCGTCAGGCTGAAGCCGAAGCCCGCGCCGAAACGCTCCATCTCGCGCTCCGGCGGGCGCAGGACCGGGGCCCGCGCCTCGGCGCGCTCGCCGGCCAGCGCCACCATGGCGCGGGCGGTGCGGGCGATCGTGGCCTCGGCCTCGCTGTGGCGCCGGCGCCAGGACGCGGAAGAAAGCTTGTCGAGGCCGACCGCCTCCGGGTCCGAGCCGTAGCGCCAGACCCGGTCGGCCTGATCCACGGGCAGCATCAGCACGTCGTCGCCGGCAAAGCGCAGGCGCAGGGCCTCCCCCGCGCCGACGCGCTCCAGCCCCTCGAACACGCAGAGCCCGTTGTCGCGGTCGACCGCGACGTCGCCGGTGCGCAGTTCCACCTCGCCGAGCGGCAGGCTGGCCGCCCGCGGCCCGGAGCCGCCGGCATGATGGCCGTAGAGGTCGGCCGCCGCGAACACGCTGAGCCCCGCCTCGGGCACCCGGAAGCCGGCATCGAGGGGCGCTTCGAGCGCCACGATCTCGCCCGGCTTGGCGCCCTCGGCTGCGGCCCAGTCCGCGACGGGCCGCACCCGCCGCTCGCCCGAGCGCTCGGCCTGCCGGACCAGGCGGCGGAGCGCCCGCTCCGGCCCGGCCAGCACGATCCGGTCGCCGGCCTTGAGCCGCTCCCGCAGGGTCTTGGCGAAGGCCGCGGTCGGGCGGGCCTGGCGGATGAAGGCGGGCAGGGAGACGTCCGCCGCCTCGGTCGCCGCGGCCAGTGCGCGCTCCCGGAGGAGCCGCGCCCACTCCTTCGGGGCGAGGTAGAGCGGGTCGGCGCCCGGCTTGTCCTTGTCCTTGTCCTTGCCCCTGTCCTTGCCCGTGTCCTTGCCCCTCCCCGCGCCGCCGCTCTCGCGCCCGTCGGCGATCTGCTCGAAGAAGGCTTGCGTCCGCGCCTCGGCCCCCGCCTCGACCACGAGGCGGGCCTCGGGCAGCGTGTCGAGCAGGGAGGCGAGGGCCGGGTAGAACCGGGCCAGCCCGTGCTCCTGGCCCGTGAAGGGCTGCAGGCGCTCCTCCGAGCCCGGGGGCAGGATGATCTCAGTGGCCGGGTCGATCACCAGCTCCTCGGTCTGCGCGTGCGAGCGCTGCGTGAGCGGGTCGTAGGCGCGGATCTGGGCGACCCGGGTGCCGTCGTGCTCGACCCGGCAGGGCAGCGGGGAGGCGGCCGGAAAGACGTCGAGGGTGCGCCCGCGGATCGCGAACTCGCCGGGCTCGTCGACCCGGTCGTCGAGGATGTAGCCGAGGCGCCGGAGGGCCTCCGTCATCGCCTCCGCGTCGAGACTGTCTCCGACGCGGATCACCACGCGGGCGTCGGCCCAGGTGGCGGGCGGGGGCACCCGCTGGATCAGGGCGGGCGGCGTGGTCAGCACGATGTGGGGGCGGTTCGCCGCATCGGTGAGCCAGCGCAGCACGCCGGCCCGCGCGCCCATCACGCCCCGCGAGGGCGAGGCGCGGTCGTAGGGCAGGCAGTCCCAGCCCGGCAGGATCGCGATGCCGATCCCCGGATCGAGCGCCCGCAGGATAGCGGCGATCGCCTCGAGCCGCCGCTCGTCGCGGGCGACGTGGACCAGCGGCGCACCCTGCCCGGCGAGCCCCAGCAGGGCCACCGCCAGGGCGCCGGTCGGCACGAGCGGCGCCTCCGACTCGGTCTGGGTCTCGGCTCTGGTCTTCCGCTTGGCCATGGATGCTCAGGGGTGAACGCGCGATGGAGACGGGACGCGGCGCAAGAGGCATCCGCCGCGGCACGCGGCGGCGGCCCCTCGGCGACCGTCCCTTCAGAACCCGCGATCCCCGGTCCCGGGTCCCGGCCCGATCGCCGCGCTCCCCAGGATCCTCGTCCGGACACGAAAAAGGGGCGGCTCCTTGCGGAGCCGCCCCCTGATCCGTCCCGTCCGCGCCCGGTCCGAGGACCGGTGCGCCGCCCTCAGCGGCGGCCGACGAGGTTGCCGAAGCGCGAGTTGAAGCGCGACACGCGGCCGCCGCGGTCGAGCATCTTCTGCTCGCCGCCGGTCCAGGCCGGGTGGGTGAGCGGATCGATGTCGAGGTTCAGCGTGTCGCCTTCCTTGCCGTAGGTCGAGCGCGTCCGGTAGTCGCTGCCGTCGGTCATCACGACCTTGATGAAGTGGTAGTCGGGGTGCTCGGTACCCTTGGCCTTCGCGGCCGCGTCCTTCGCCATGACCTTTGTCCCTGCAGTGCCGTCCGGGATCGGGGGCTCGCCCCGTCCCGCCGGGTTGACCTGGAGTTCTTGGAATTGTTGCAATGAACCCGGGGTTCATGGCAACGGCTCGTGCAACGCCGACCGGCCCGTCTCAGAGGCCCGCGGCCATTCAACACGCGCAATCGGATGAAGCCGCGCGTATATCCCAGGCTCCGTCCGCGAACAAGCGCACTCGTACAGGGTGGGATCCGAACGGAACGCCATGGGTAAGACAACACGCGGGGCCGAGGGCCGCGGCAAGGCATCGCTCAGCGCCCTGCGCCCCCTCCTCCCCTACGCTGCGCGCTATCGCGGCCGCATGGTCGCGGCCCTCGTCGCGCTGATGGCCGCCTCCGCCGCCACCCTGGTGGTGCCGATCGCCATGCGCCGGGTGATCGACCACGGCTTCTCGGCGGAGGGCTCGGCCGTCATCGACGCCTACTTCCTGGCGCTGATGGGCGTCGTCACGGTGCTGGCCCTGGCCTCGGCCGCGCGCACCTACACGGTGACGACGCTCGGCGAGCGCGTGGTGGCGGACCTGCGCAGCGCCGTCTTCCGGCGCCTCACGGTGCTCGACCCGGCCTTCTTCGACCGCACGCAGTCCGGCGAGATCGTCTCGCGGCTCACCGCCGACGCCACGCAGGTGAAGGCGGTGTTCGGGGTCTCGATCTCGATCCTCCTGCGCAACCTGTTCCTGTTCATCGGTGCGGTCGTCATGATGGTGGTGACGAGCCCGAAGCTCTCGGTGATGGTGCTGGCCGCCATCCCGCTCATCGTCTTCCCGCTGATCGTCTCGGGCCGCGGCGTGCGCCGCCGCTCGCGCGCCGCGCAGGACCGGCTGGCCGACGCCTCCGCCTACGCGGCGGAAGCCGTCGGCGCGGTTCGCACCATGCAGGCCTTCGGCCGCTCGGAAGCCACCGCCGCCCGCTTCGCCGAGGCCTCCGAGGAGGCCTACGGGGCCGCCCGAGACTCGATCCGGGCCCGCGCGCTCCTCACCGGCGTCGCCATATTTCTGATCTCGACCAGCGTCGTCGGGGTGATGTGGTACGGGGCGCAAGGCGTGCTCAGCCACCAGATGAGCGCCGGCCAGCTCTCGCAATTCGTGCTCTACGCGGTGTTCGGCGCGGGCGCGCTCGGCCAGCTCTCAGAGGTCTACGGCGAGATGGCGCAGTCGGCCGGCGCCGCCGAGCGGCTCGCCGAGATCCTGGCCGCCGAGCCGGCGATCGGGCGCCCCGCCGAGCCTGCCGCCCTCCCCGCGCCGGCCCGCGGCGCCGTGACCTTCGAGGCCGTGCGCTTCGCCTACCCGACCCGCGAGGAGCGCCCTGCGCTGGACGGCCTCGACTTCCGGGCGGCGCCCGGCGAGCGCATCGCCCTGGTCGGGCCCTCGGGCGCCGGCAAGAGCACGGTGCTGCAGCTGCTGCTGCGCTTCTACGACCCGCAGGGCGGGCGCGTGCTGGTCGACGGAATCGACGTGTCGCGCGTCGATCCGGAGGCACTTCGCGCCCGCATGGCGCTGGTGCCGCAGGACCCGACCGTGTTCTCCGGAACCGTGATGGAGAACATCCGCTACGGCCGCACCGAGGCCGGCGAGGCGGAGGTGCGGCGCGCGGCCGAACTCGCCCACGCCGCCGGCTTCATCGACGCCCTGCCCCAGGGCTACCACACTCAGATCGGCGAGCGCGGGGTGACGCTGTCGGGCGGCCAGCGCCAGCGCATCGCGATCGCGCGGGCGATCCTGAAGGACGCGCCGATCCTGCTCCTCGACGAGGCGACCTCGGCGCTCGACGCCGAATCGGAGCGCGCCGTGCAGCAGGCGCTCGACACCCTGATGCGGGGCCGCACCACCCTCGTCATCGCCCACCGGCTCGCCACGATCCGCGCCGCCGACCGCATCCTCGTGCTGGACGAGGGCCGGATCGTCGAAGAGGGCACGCACGAGAGCCTGCTCGCCCAGGGTGCGCTCTACGCCCAGCTCGCCGCCCTCCAGTTCACCGACGCGCTCGACGAGACCGCCCGGGGCAAGGGTCAGCGGACGCGGACGGAGCCGCTCTCGGCGGCCGAATGAGCGTCGTCGGCGTTGACAGGCGAGCGCGGAGCGGCGCAGCTCGGCCATGGCCGATCTCGACCTCGCCCGCTTCCCCCGCCTGCCGCTCCTCGGCCTTCCCACGCCGATCGAGCCGCTGGCCGGGCTGACGCGCCAACTCGGCGACGCGCTGAACGGCGTGCGCCTGTTCGTGAAGCGGGATGACCTGGCGGGCTTCGGCGGCGGCGGCAACAAGCTGCGCAAGCTCGAATTCCTCCTCGGCGCCGCCCGCCAGGAGGGCGCCGACACCGCGATCACGGTGGGCGCCCTGCAGTCGAACCATGCCCGCCTCACCGCGGCGGCCTCGGCGCGCAGCGGCCTCGCCTGCGAGCTGTTCCTGACCCGCAGCGTGCCGCGCGAGCAGGAGGCCTACCGGCGCAATGGCAACCGCCTGCTCGACGACCTGTTCGGAGCGAGCGTCCACGAGCTGCCGCGCGAGGCCGACAACCTCGCGGCGGCGCAGGCGCGGGCCGAGGCGCTGAAGGCGGAGGGACGGCGCGCCTACGTCTTCCCGGCGGGCGGGTCGAGCCCGGTCGGCTGCCTCGGCTACGCCGCTTGCGCGGCCGAACTCCTCGGGCAGGCGGAGGCGATGGGGCTCGATCTCGCGCAGATCGTGGTGCCGAACGGCAGCGCCGGCACCCATGCGGGCCTCGCGGCCGGCCTCGCCGCCACGGGCCGGAACCCGCGGCTCGCCAAGTCCTACGCCGTGCTGGCGGAAGCGGAGCAGGCCTTCGCCGAGACGCTGGAGAAGGCCAACGCCACGCTCGACCTGATCAAGCCCGGCGCCAGGATCGCGGCGGACGGCATCGTGCTCGACGGCGCGCATCGCGGCCCCGGCTACGGCATTCCGACCGACGCGATGCGGGAGGCCGTGCGGCTGATGGCGCGCACAGAGGGGATGCTGCTCGACCCCGTCTACAGCGGCAAGGCCTTCGCGGGCCTGCTGCACGACATCCGCGCCGGGCTCTACCCCGCGGGCTCGGCAGTGCTGTTCGTGATGACCGGCGGCGTGCCGGGACTGTTCGCCTATCCGGACGCGTTCAGCGACGCGTCGGAATGAGCGCGGCGAGCGCGGCGGCGAGCCAGCCCGCCATCAGGGCCGTGCCGCCGATCGGCGCGGCCATCGGGAAGAGCGGCCTCGTGTAGAGCGCCCGCAGCGCGAGGTCGCCGCTGAACAGGCAGAGGCCGGCGAGGAGCAGGAGGGCGGCGAGCCGCGTCGGCAGCGCCCGCGTCAGCCCGGCGCCGCCGAGGGCGGCGAGCGCCAGGATCGCGGGTGCGTGGAAGAGCAGGAACTGCGCCGCGGTCTTCAGCGCGTCGGTGCCCGTCCCGTGGGCCGCCGCCGCGGAGGCCGCGACGCCGAGCCCGCCCGCCAGCGCGGCGAGCGCCACGATCAGGCGGTCTGCGAGGCTCACGCGGCGCGCTCCGAGAGCAGGCGGGCGATCGCCGCGCGCAGCTCCGGCACGCCGCTGTCGTCGCGGCTCGAGGTCAGGATGACCTGCGGGAAGGCCGCCGGGCGGCGGGCGAGCGCGGCCTCGATGCCCGCGAGCCGGCTCGCGACCTCGGATTTCTTCAAGGCATCCGCCTTGGTCAGCACGATCTGGTAGCTCACCGCGGCCTTGTCGAGGCCGTCGAGCACGTCGGTGTCGAGGCTCTTCAGGCCGTGCCGGGCGTCGATCAGCACGAAGACGCGGGCGAGGTTGGCCCGGCCCTTGAGGTAGTCGTGGATCAGCCGGGTCCAGGCCTCGACCTTCGCCTTCTCGACCGCGGCGTAGCCGTAGCCCGGCATGTCGACGAGGCTGAGCCGCGGGCCGACCTTGAAGAAGTTCAGCTGCTGCGTCCGGCCCGGCGTGTGCGAGGTGCGCGCCAGGGTGTTGCGGCCGGTGAGCGCGTTGATCAGGCTCGACTTACCGACGTTCGAGCGGCCCGCGAAGGCGATCTCGACATCCTCCATCGGCGGCAGCCGGTCAAGGGTCTGGGCGGCCGCGTAGAAATCGGCACTGCCCGCGAACAGCAGGCGGCCGGCCTCGACGAGGCCGGCCTCCTTGTCATCGTCCGTCTGGGTCACGAAGCGTGTCTCAGCTCTTGGTGTGTCTCAGCTCTTGGCGGGTCAGCTCTTGGCGGCGGCGCTCTTCGACGCGCCGCGACGGAACGTGCCCCTGAGGTTGTCCCACAGCTCCACCTTCACGCCGTTGCGGCGCATGATGACGTATTGCTGGATCACCGAGAGGGTGTTGTTCCAGGCCCAGTAGATCACCAGACCCGCCGGGAACGAGCCGAGCATGAAAGTGAAGATGATCGGCATGAAGGTGAAGACCTGCGCCTGGACCGGGTCCGGCGGCGCGGGATTCATCTTCATCTGCACGAACATCGTGATGCCCATGATGATCGGCCAGATGCCGAGGTGCACGATGTCGGGCGCCGCGAACGGCAGCAGGCCGAACAGGTTGAGGATGCTGGTCGGATCGGGCGCGGCCAGATCCTGGATCCAGCCGAAGAAGGGCGCGTGCCGCATCTCGATAGTGATGAACAGCACCTTGTAGAGCGCGAAGAAGACCGGGATCTGGATCAGCACCGGCCAGCAGCCGGCGACCGGATTGATCTTCTCCTTCTTGTACAGCTCCATCATCGCCTGTTGCTGCTTCATCTTATCGTCTTTGTACCGCTCCCGGATGGAGGTCATCTCGGGCTGCACGGCCTTCATCTTGGCCATGGAGACGTAGGAGCGGTTGGCGATGGGCAGGAAGAAGAGCTTCAGGATCGCCGTCACGACGAGGATCGAGACGCCGAAATTGCCGAACAGGTGATAGAAGAAGTCCAGCGCCCGGAACATCGGCTTGGTGATGAAGTGGAACCAGCCCCAGTCGATCATCAGATCGAACTGCTTGATGCCGAGGTTCTTCTCGTAGGCGTTGATGGTGTTGACCTCCTTGGCGCCCGCGAACAGGCGCTGAGTCGAGGCCACGGTGGCGCCGGGCTCGACGCTGCGGCCGTCGGCGCGCACGCTGGCCTGATAGACCTGGGTGCGGCCGTCCGTGCGCTCGGTGAAGGCACCCGTGTAGGGGGTCTGCTGGTCCGGGATCGCGGCCGCGGCCCAGTACTTGTCGGTGATGCCGACGAAGCCGCCGGTCACGTTCTGCCACGCCTTGCCCTTGGTGTTGGCGCCGCCGTAGGCGCCCTCCTTGGCGAGGTGGTCGTAGGTGTATTCCTGCAGGCCGTCGTTGCCGAGGACGCCGATCATGCCCTCGTGCAGGACGTAGTATCCCTGCGTGTGCGGCTTACCCCAGCGCGAGACGAGGCTGTAGGGAAAGAGCGTCACCGCGCCCGAGCCCTTGTTCTCGACCTCGTCGCGGACCGTGAACATGAACTTGTCGTCGACCGCCAGGATACGGCGGAAGACGAGGCCGGCGCCGTTGTCCCAGCTCAGCGTGATCGGCATGCCGGGCGAGAGCGTCTCGCCGCTCGCCGTCCAGAGCGTGTCGTTGGTGGGCAGCGGGCCGGCGTTCTGGCCGACCCAGCCGAACTCGGCGTAGTACGGCGTCTCGGTGCCGGCGGGCGAGAACAGCACGATCTCCGGGCTCTTGTCGCTCACCGTCTCGTGGTAGCCCTTGAGCTTCACGTCGTCGATGCGGCCGCCCTTGAGCGCGACCGAGCCCGACAGCGCCGGGGTCTCGATGCGGATGCGGGGCGAGCGGGCGAGCACCGCGTCGCGCGGCTCGGGGGAGGACGGGTTCGTGCCGGGCACGGGCGCGGCCGGGCCGCCCTCCTTCGGCGCGGGCGAGGGCACGCCGTCCGGGCTCACGCCCGGAGGTTGCGCCTGCGTCTGCGCCTGCTGGTTCTGCAGCGCGGCCTGCCGCTGCTGCTCGACCCGCGGCGCGGCGACGAAGTAGTTCCAGCCGAGGAGCACGACGAGCGACAGGGCGATCGCCACGATCATGTTCGTCTTGTCATTGCCCATCTGGGACACCGCCGCACGCGTTCGGAAGGGGTTGCGGGAGAGACGCGGCCGGAGCGGGTGAACCCGCCGCGCGACCGTGAGGTGTGGGTTGATTCGGCTGAGCGCCAGAGCCCGGGCGCTTACCCGATCGACGCGGGCGCGCGTCGGGTCCGCGCGGCTTGACCACCGCGGAGACGGCGCGGCGCAGGTCGTCCTTCAAGGTGTCGAAGGCGGCGTCGAGCGCCGGGCGCCGGGCGATCAGCACGACGTCGGCCCGGACTGTGGGCAGATCGGCCGCCACCGCCGCCACGGCCGCGCGCAGGCGCCGCCGGATGCGGTTGCGCTCCGTGGCGTGCCCGACGCGCTTGGTGATGGTGAAGCCGACGCGCAGAGCCTTCGGGTCGTCAGGGTCCGCGGCGTCGCGCAGTCGTCCCTGCCCGGTCATGCGCTCGGTATGGAAGCGGCGCCCGTCGGCCGCCGCCAGGAAATCGGGCCGCCGCCTGAGCCGCTCGATCGTCGACATCGCCGATCCGACCCCGCTGGCCTCGATGGTCGCGGGCACCCGGGCGGGTGCCGCGAGGGGGTCCGCCTTACGCGGACAGGCGCTTGCGGCCGTGGGCGCGACGGCGCGCGATCACCTTGCGGCCGCCGGCGGTCGCCATGCGGGCGCGGAAGCCGTGACGGCGCTTACGGACGAGCTTGCTCGGCTGGTAGGTTCTCTTCATGGCGATGCCTTCAGGGTCGAGGCGCGTTCGCGGACGGCTGCTGCCGTGTGCCCGACCTTCACGCGTCCTGGAGAGTGTCTGCAAACGCGAAGGGCGCCCGAACAGGGCGCCTCCACGCGACTGGCGGGCTTATGGCGGAAGGGTGCGGCGAAGTCAACGTTTCGCGGCGCGCTGCCGGCCTCAGGCGCGGCGGCGGCACAGGTCGACCGGTCCGGCGCGGCGGTCATCGACCTCGGGCGATCCGGCCCGGATGTCGCGGATCCGGCGCCCGGCGGCGGCAGGGCTCTCGCGCCGGCTGAGAAGCACGGCGCAGGCAAGCGTGCTCAGGCTGGCCACGAGCGGCGCCAGGACAAGGACCCTGGCGCCGAGCTGGCTCCAGCCGAGGCCGATCGTGACGACGCCGCTGGGCAGGGCGACCGCAGTGAGGTGAGACATCGAACCGAACCCGCAGCGCGCGCCCCAATCTCCGCGCGCCAGCGGAAGAGATGAAAAGCCTCTGTTAAATTCTCAAACCTGTCAAACTGCGCATACCCCGGCAGGTTATCGATTCCGAGCTGGAAGAGAACTCAACTCAACAACCTCGGGTGGCAATTCCGTCTCGCAACCTGCGAAGCGACGACGCGCCGCCGGCCCCGCGCCGGAGCCCTGCGGGAAATGGTCAGGCGTTCCTCAATGCCCCTCGAACTCCATCAGGGTTCGGACCGGCACGCCGAGGTCGCGCAGGCGCTGCCCCCCCCCGATCTCCGGCAGGTCGATGACGAAGCACGCGGCCACGATCTCGGCGCCCATGCCGCGCAGCAGGTTGATCGCCGCAGTCGCGGTGCCGCCGGTCGCGATGAGGTCGTCCACAAGCAGCACCCGGTCGCCGGGCTTCACGGCGTCGACGTGGATCTCGATCTCGTCGGTGCCGTATTCCAGCGCGTAGGCCATCGAGACGGT
Organism: Methylobacterium radiodurans; assembly: GCF_003173735.1. Classification (NCBI taxonomy): domain Bacteria; kingdom Pseudomonadati; phylum Pseudomonadota; class Alphaproteobacteria; order Hyphomicrobiales; family Methylobacteriaceae; genus Methylobacterium; species Methylobacterium radiodurans. The sequence continues at coordinate 503,280 of NZ_CP029551.1, forward strand.
CTTGTGCGGGAGCTTGCCCCGCTTGCGGATCGGCACGAAGCCCGAGGAGAGCTGGTGGGCGACCGCGCCCCCCAGGATGAAGCCGCGTGCCTCGATGCCCGCGACCTGATCGATGCGCCCGCCTGCGAAGGGATGGACCAGCGAATCGACGGCCCGGCGGAAGGAGCGCGGATCGCTGAGCAGCGTCGTGATGTCCCGGAAGATGATGCCGGGCTTCGGATAGTCCGGAATCGAGCGGATCGAGTCCTTCAGCGCGGCGTGGCGGCGGGCTTCCATGGGGCGAGGACTCTCCTCAAGGCATCCTGTTGCGGCGACGGCCATAGAGCAGACCGCGCCGGCTGGCGAATCGGAGAGCGCTCAGCCCTGAGCCTTGCGCAGGATGGTGAGCAACTCGCGCTGGAGCGTCTCGTTGCCGGCGCAGACAGAGCGGGAGGCGAGCGGCTCGGCCGCCCCGTCCGCCGCGGTGACGAAGCCGCCGGCCTCGCGCACCAGGATCACGCCGGCCGCGAAATCGTAGGTCTGGAGGTCGCGCTCCCAGTAGGCGTCGAGGCGCCCGCAGGCCACGTAGGCGAGGTCGAGCGCCGCCGAGCCCATGCGGCGGGTGCCGCCCGAGACCGCCATCACGGCCGCGATCTCGCGCAGGAGCCGCGGATGGTTACCGCGCCCGAGATAGGGCGTGCCGTAGCCCACGAGTCCGTCCGCCATGTCGATGCGGCCCGAGACGCGCAGGCGCCGGTTGTTGAGGTAAGCGCCCTTGCCGCGCTCGGCCACGAACAGCTCGTCCTTGACCGGATCGTAGATCACGCCGGCCACGATCTGGCCCTCGCGCTCCAGCCCCACCGAGATCGCGAAATGCGGGATGCCGTGCAGGAAGTTCGAGGTGCCGTCGAGCGGATCGACGTGCCAGGTGTGGCTCTTGTCGGTGCCCTCGATCAGCCCGTTCTCCTCCAGAACCAGGCTGTAGCCGGGGCGCGCCTTCATCAGGGCGTCGCGCAGGACCTCCTCGGCCTTGCGGTCGGCCGCAGAGACGAAGTCACCGGGCCCCTTGCGCGAGACCTGAAGGTTCTCGACCTCGCCGAAGTCGCGGCGCAGGCCGCGGGAGGCCTTGCGCACGGCATCGACCATCACGGTCATCAGGGGAGACGAGATCATCGCGGACGTCCGGTTGTGCAAAGAGCGTTGGCCGCCCGTTAAACGCTCACGCGCACGGAATCGAGCCCCCGGCCCGCATGGGAGCCATCGCGGGAGCCATCGCGGGAGCCATCGCGCGGCCGGAGCGACTTGGAGCGGGCGGGCGGCGCCGGCCTCAGCCGTCGGCCGGCTCGCCCAGCGTGTCCTCCACGTAGAGCTGCTCCAACAGCACCTTGATCACCGCCATCAGGGGCAGCGCCAGGGCGATGCCCCAGAGGCCGAAGATCACGCCGAGGAGCAGCTGCCCGGCGAAGATCGTGGCCGGCGGGATGTCCAGCGCCCGCTTCTGGATGAAGGGCGTCAGCCCGTAGCTCTCCAGGCACTGCACCGCGAGGTAGACGCCCATCGCGCCGAGCACCCCGTTGAGGCCCGAGCCGAGGCTCGCCAGCAGGATGATGACGCCCGCCACCAGCGGGCCGATGGTCGGCACGAAGGCGAGCAGCCCCGCCTGCAGCCCGAGGATCAGCGCGCCGCCGATCCCCAGGACGGTGAGCCCGGCCCACGTGCAGAGGAAGATCACCGCCATGGTGAGGAGCTGGCCGAACAGCCAGTGCCGCAGGGTCTCGCCCGCGCCGTCGAGGACGGCCGTGCCCCGCGGGCGCTTGCGCGGCGGCACGAAGCGCAGCAGCCCGTCGCGGTAGCTGCGGGGATCGGCCGCGAAGGCGAGGCCGAGGAACGCGATCACCGCGACGTTGCCGAGCGCGTTGAACAGGCCCAGCACCACTGTGGCGGCGGGACCCAGGAAACTGCCAGCATCGGAGATCAGCGAGCCGGAATTCTTCAGGATGCTGCTGGCGAAGCCGCCGAGGCCGCCCTTGCCAGGCTCCCTCTGGTCCTTGTCGGATCGATCCTGGTCCGCGGCGGCGCCCTCGCCCGGGAACGGCACGTCGATGCCCCGCTGCTGCAGCCAGTCCTTCACGGTGCCCGCCTGAGCACCGACCGTCTGGCCGAGCTCGCGCCCCTGCTGCGCGATAGTCGCGCCGCCCAGGCCCGCGAAGCCCGCGACCGCGGCGGCCAGCACGAGGCTGGCGAGCGCGAGCCGCAGACCGCGCGCGATCGGCAGGACGTGGCCGAGGCCGCGCGTCAGCCCGTCGAGGAAGACCCCGAGCAGCATCCCGGCGAAGATCAGGAGCAGCGTGTCGGCGGCCATCCAGGCGAGCGCCAGGGCGACGCAGAAGCAGACCACGCCGATGCCCGAGAGCGCCAGCGGGCCCGCCCCCCGCCAGGGCCCGACCGGCCCGCGCAGGGCCTCCGTCCCGTCCTGCGCCATCGTGCTCCGCTCCCGTCGCCCCGTCGTGCCCGCGCTCATGCCCAGCGCTCCGCCGCCGCGTCGTCGGCCTCGGTCGCCTCGACCCAGCCGCCCGTGGTGCCGTCGGCGAGATGCTCGCGCTTCCAGAAGGGCGCGCGGGTCTTCAGGTAATCCATCAGGAAGGTCGCGGCCTCGAAGGCGGCGACCCGGTGGCTCGACGCGGTGATCACCAGCACGATCCCGTCGCCGGGCGCCACGAGCCCGTGCCGGTGCACCACCCGCACCGCCTGGAGCGGCCAGCGCGCGCGGGCCTCCTCCACCACCCGGCCGATCTCCGCCTCGGCCATGCCCGGATAGTGCTCCAGCTCCAGCCCCTTCAGCCGCCCGCCCTCGTCCCGGCACAGACCCGTGAAGGTGACGACGGCGCCGGCCCGGCCGCCGTGCTCCGCCTCGACCCGGGCGATCTCGGCGGCCACGCAGAAGGGCTCGGCCTGGATGCTGACGGGATCGGGCGCGGGATCAGGCAAGAGATCGAGCGGGGGAGACGCAGGCATGCACACTCAACGCGCGGCGGGGGCTGTCCGGCCCCGAGCCTGACACCCGGGGCGCGGGCGGCTATATGGCACGGCGGGCGCCCCGGTGCAGGCCCGCCGCCCCATCATCTGACGAATCGTTCGCCGCCGTGGACCGGCCTGCGCGGACCAGCCCGTGAGGACGAGCCCGTGAGCCCCGACCTGATCCTGCCCTACGAGGGTGTCCTGCCGGACTTCGCGAGCCGCCCGGTCTGGTGCGGCCGGGGCAGCACCGTGATCGGCGCCGCGCGGATCGGCGCCCAGGCCTGGATCGGCGACGACGGCGTGATCCGGGCGGACGGGCAGAGCGTCACGGTGGGCGAGCGCTTCTGGCTCGGGCCGCGCTCGACCGTGCACATCGCGACCTTCACGCACGGCACGGTCTGCGGCGACCGGGTGACGGTGGGGCGCAACAGCGTGGTCCACGCCTGCACCGTGGGCTCCGACGTGGTGATCGAGGACGACGTGGTGATCCTCGACGGCGCCACGATCGGCGACGGCGTGGTGATCGAGGCGGGCACGACCGTGTTCCCGCGCGCGAGCCTCGAATCCGGCTTCGTCTACGGCGGCAGTCCAGCCAAGTCCCGCCGGCCGATCGACCGGGCGGGCGTCGCCGAGCGGGCCGAGCGCCTGCGCGAATCGATGAGCGACAATCCGCCGAGCCCGGCGCCCGAGCCGCACGAGGCCGACGAGACGGTCTTCGTCGCCCGCACGGCGCGCCTGCGCGGGCGTGTCGGACTCGGGGCGGGGGCGAGCGTGCTGTTCTCCTGCGCGCTCGACGCCGAGGTCGGCCCGATCGTGGTGGGGGCCGACACCAACATCCAGGACAACACCGTGATCCGCACCCGCGGCGAGGGCGTGGTGATCGGGCGCGACACCACGATCGGCCACAACGTGCGCGTCAGTGACAGCCGCATCGGCGCCCGCTGCCTGATCGGCATCGGCGCCGCGGTCGCGCCCGGCACGGTCATCGCCGACGAGGTGATGCTGGCGGCCGGCGCCACCACGGATCCGGGCCAGCTGCTCGAGGGCGGCCACCTCTGGGGCGGCCGGCCGGCGCGCATCCTGGGGCCCCTCGACGCCGAGAAGCGCGCCATGATGGCCCGCATCGTCGAGGGCTACTGCCGGCACGGACGGGAGTACCGGGTGGCGCAGGTGGAGGCGGAGTGACCGTGGGAGGCACCACCTGACATCCCCCCGAGCCTGTCATCGGGCCTGCCCCCGCGCCTTTCCCCCTGTTGCGGCGCACGCTATGCACGGCCCCGTTCGCGGCATCCGGCTTGCCTGGAGGCCGCCCGGAAGGCCCGTTGGAGAGGCCTGAGGCTCAGGAAGGCGCTCGGATCATGGCGAAGATCAAGGTGGCGAACCCCGTCGTCGAACTCGACGGCGACGAGATGACCCGGATCATCTGGTCCGAGATCAAGAACAAGCTGATCCACCCCTATCTCGACGTCGATCTCGAGTACTACGACCTGGGCGTCGAGCACCGCGACGCGACGAACGACCAGGTCACGGTCGATGCCGCCAACGCGATCAAGCGCCACGGCGTGGGCGTGAAGTGCGCCACCATCACCCCGGACGAGGCCCGGGTGAAGGAGTTCGGCCTCAAGGAGATGTGGAAGTCGCCCAACGGCACGATCCGCAACATCCTCGGCGGCGTGATCTTCCGCGAGCCGATCATCTGCAAGAACGTGCCGCGCCTCGTCCCCGGCTGGACCCAGCCGATCGTCGTCGGCCGCCACGCCTTCGGTGACCAGTACCGCGCCACCGATTTCAAGGTCCCGGGCAAGGGCCGCCTGTCCATCAAGTTCGAGGGCGACGACGGCACGGTGATCGAGAAGGAGGTGTTCAAGTTCCCGGACGCCGGCGTCGCGCTGTCGATGTACAACCTCGACGAGTCGATCCGCGACTTCGCCCGCGCCTCGCTGAACTACGGTCTCAACCGCAAGTACCCGGTCTACCTGTCCACCAAGAACACCATCCTGAAGGCCTATGACGGCCGCTTCAAGGACCTGTTCGAGGAGGTCTACCAGAACGAGTTCAAGTCGCGCTTCGACGCGCTCGGCATCGTCTACGAGCACCGCCTGATCGACGACATGGTCGCCTCGGCGCTGAAGTGGTCGGGCGGCTACGTCTGGGCCTGCAAGAACTACGACGGCGACGTGCAGTCGGACACGGTGGCGCAGGGCTTCGGTTCGCTCGGCCTGATGACCTCGGTGCTGCTGACCCCCGACGGCCAGACAGTGGAGGCCGAGGCCGCCCACGGCACGGTGACCCGCCACTACCGCGAGCACCAGAAGGGCAAGGAGACCTCGACGAACTCGATCGCGTCGATCTTCGCGTGGTCGCGCGGCCTCGCGCACCGGGCCAAGCTCGACGGCAACGCCGAACTCGCCACCTTCGCCGACACGCTGGAGAAGGTCTGCATCGACACGGTCGAGGCGGGCTTCATGACGAAGGACCTCGCGCTTCTCGTCGGCCCGGACCAGCGGTGGCTCTCCACCACCGGCTTCCTCGACAAGGTCGACCAGAACCTCAAGACCGCGATGGGCGCCTGATCCCAGGCACCACGCGAACGGAGAAGGGCCGGCGGAGCGATCCGCCGGCCCTTTCTCGTTGCCGGAGTTTTTGGACGCTGCGGCAGCGGCGGCTCCCCCCTCCCCGCTGTGCGGGGAGAGGCCCGCGGGCACCTTGTCGTGCCCGCGGGAAGCGCAGGCGAAGCCGGAGCGGCGGTGAGGGGGCTTGAACGGAGGAGGCTCTTCCGGAACCGCTCCCTCACCGTCGCCTGCCGGCTCGCTCCAGCGACGACAAGGTCGCCGAAGCCCTTTCCCCTCACAGCGGGGAGAGGGAATTCGCGGTGGCCGAACGACCGAGACGGCCGCCGTTCAGGCCTTGCCGCCGCGCTCCAAGAGTTCGATCCGCACGCCGTCCGGACCGTCGAGGAAGGCGGTGCGCAGAGCCGGGTTCACCTGCGTGAGCGGGATCGCCAGCGGGACGCCACGCGCCTCCAGATCCGCCAGAGCCGCGTCGATGTCGGCCACCCGCAGCCCGATATGCTCGATGCCGCGATGCGGCGGCACCGCCGCCGAGGCGATATCGGCGGGGGCCTGCTCGATGAAGACCCGCAGGCCGCCGAGATCGAGCACCACCCGGCTCACCGGGTCGCCGACGCGCCCCTCCTCCCGCGCGCCGAAGACCGCGACGTAGAAGCCCGCCGCCGCCACCGGATCGCGGCTGCGCAGGTGCACGTGGTCGATGCTGTAGCTGAGGCGGGTGGCGTCCATCGTGTCCTCGTTCAGGCGGCGCGCTTCGGCGCCTGGTCGGCCGCGGCGACGGGCGCGTGCGCCCGCACATGGGCGAGCAGCGCCTGCACCGGGTGCGGCAGGGCGCGGCCGTCGATGAGCTTGGCCTGACAGCGGCAGGAATAGCCGTCGGCCAGCAGGGTGCCCTCGGGGCTCTCGGCGACGTGCCGGGCCCAGCTTTGGCCGTAGATCAGCTCGGAGGTGGCGCGGTTGGCGGCCTCGTGCCCGTAGGTGCCGGCCATGCCGCAGCAGCCGGCGGCCGGGACCTCCAGGGGCAGGCCCAGATGCGCGAACAGGGCCTGCCAGTCCTTCACGGCGGCCGGCGCGTTCGTGCGCTCGGTGCAGTGGGGCAGGAGCCGCAAGGGGCAGCCTGCCGGGCGCGGCACGATCGCGTCGAGCCGGGCGGCGAGCCATTCCTGCACCAGCCGGACCTTCGGAACCTCCTCGGGCCCCAGCGCCCCGGCATATTCCGAGCGATAGGTCAGCGTCATCGAGGGATCGACGCCGACGAGCGGCACGCCGGTCGCCTCAAGCGCCCGCAGCATCCGGGCGTTGGCCGCAGCGATCTCGCGGAAGCGGGCCAGGAAGCCGTGGACATGGGCCGGCTTGCCGTTCGGGCGGAACGGGGCGAGCCAGGGCCGGAAGCCCAATTCGATCAGCAGCGCGCAGAGATCGGCGACGACCGGCGCCTCGAAATGACTGGTGAAGGCGTCCTGCACCACCACGACCGCGCGCGTCCGCTCGGCCTCGGACAGGGCGCGCAGGGCCTCGGGCGTCGCGGTCCGCACGCCGAGCCCGGCGAGCGCCGGGGCGAGCGGACTCGAGAAGGCCGGGATCGCCACGAGCCCGATCCGGCGCAGCACCGCTTGGCCAAACGGGTTGCGGGAGAGCAGGTTGCTCAAGGCGGGCGCCCGCCCCGCCAGCGGCAGCAGCGGCTCCAGCGCGGCCACGACGTGGTCCTTCAGCGGCCGCGGGTAGCGCTGATGGTAGAGCGCCAGGAACTTCGCCCGGAAGCTCGGCACGTCGACCTTGATCGGGCAGGAGCCCGTGCAGGACTTGCAGGCGAGGCAGCCATCCATCGCCTCCTTCACGGCGTGCGAGAAGTCCTCCCCCTGCGACCGGGGCCGGAGAGCGCCCCGCAGGGTGGCGGCGAGCGGTGCGAGCCAGCCGGGCCGCTCGTCGCGCAAGGACGCGGCCGGGTCGATGCCCGCGGCCGCGGTCCGGCGCAGCCACTCGCGCATCAGCGAGGCGCGGCCCTTCGGCGAGTGGCGCCGCTCGCGCGTCGCCTTCCAGGACGGGCACATCGCCTCGTCCGCGTCGTAGCTGAAGCAGGCGCCGTTGCCGTTGCAGTGGAGCGCCTCGTCGAAGGCCGCCCGCACGTCGCGCGGGATGGTGCGGTCCAATTCGCCCCGCAGCGGCACGGCATCGATCGCGGTGAGCGCGGCGCCCCGCGCCGAGGCGATCTTGCCGGGGTTGAGCCGATCGCCCGGGTCGAAGGCGCGCTTGACCGCTTCCAGCGCCGGCACCAGCGGCCCGAACACGCCAGGCACGAACTCCGAGCGGAACCCCTTGCCGTGCTCGCCCCAGAGCAGGCCGCCGTACTTGGCGGTGAGCGCGACCACGCCCTCGGTGACCTCGCGGATCAGCCGCTCCTGTCCTTCGTCCTTCAGGTCGATCGCCGGGCGCACGTGCAGCACGCCCGCATCGACGTGGCCGAACATGCCGTAGCGCAGGCCCCGGCCGTCGAGGAGCGCGCGGAACTCGGCGATGTAGTCGGCGAGCCGCTCAGGGGGAACGGCGGTGTCCTCCACGAAGGGGATCGGGCGCGCGTCGCCCTTGACCGCGCCGAGGAGGCCGACCGCCTTCTTGCGCATGGTCCAGAGCCGCTCGATCGCTGGCCCCCGCGCGACCGTGAAGCCGATCCGGACCGGGCTCGCGTCGGATCCGAGCATGGCGACGAGGCGGCCGAGCGCGGCCTCGACCTCCTCGTCGGCGGCGCCGACGAACTCGACGAGGTTGATGCCGTCGACCCGGCGGCCCGCCGGATCCTCGGGGAAGAAGGCCTGCACGCCGGCCCAGCCCGGATCGTTCCGGGCCAGACCCAGCACAGTCGAGTCGATGGTCTCGACGGAGGCCGCACCGAAGGGCAGCAGCGCGCGGGCGTCGCGGAGCGCCGCGTCGAAATCGACGTAGCTGAGCGCGACGAGCGCGGCGGCCCGCGGGATCGGCAGGACGTTGAGCCGGGCCTCGGCGATCAGCGCCAGCGTCCCTTCCGAGCCGCAGACGAGGCTCTTCAGGTCGAGCCCGCCGGCCTCGCCTCGCGCGTGGGCGAGGTCGTAGCCCGTGAGGCAACGGTTGAGCTTCGGAAAGCGCTCGGCGATGAGCGCGGCGTTCTCGGTGACGACCGCATCGACCGCCCGGTGGATCGCGCCGGCCCGGTCGTCGCGGGCCTTCGCGGCGGCCAGCGCCTGCGCGTCGAGGTCGCGCGCCTCCAGCACCGTGCCGTCGGCGAGCACGCAGGTGAGTCCGAGGACGTGGTCGCGGGTCTTCCCGTAGAGGCAGGAGCCCTGGCCGCAGGCATCGGTCGAGATCATGCCGCCGATCGTCGCCCGGTTCGAGGTCGAGAGCTCCGGGGCGAAGAACAGGCCGTGGGCCTTGAGCGCCGCGTTGAGCTGGTCCTTCACCACGCCGGGCTCGACGCGCACGGTGCGCCGCTCCGGGTCGATCTCCAGGATGCGGGTCATGTGGCGCGAGCAATCGACCACGAGGCCGGGGCCGAGCGACTGGCCGTTGGTGCCGGTGCCGCCGCCGCGCGGGCGCACGACCACCTCGCGGAAGCGCGGATCGTCCAGCAGCTTGCCGATCCGCACGAGGTCGTCGCGGTCGCGCGGGAAGGCCACCGCGCCGGGCTCGACCTGATAGATCGAGTTGTCGGTGGCGAAGACCGCGCGGTCGGCCTCGGTCAGGGAGAGGTCGCCCGAGAAGCCGCGGGCCGCGAGTTCCGCGCAGAAGGCGGTGTAGAGCGGCAGGGCCTCGGCGGGGCGGGTCAGGACCGGGATCATGGGCTGGCGATCGGATCGGGCGGCCGGTTCGGGTCCCGGACGCGCCCGGGGTCCCGGCGCGGCGATTCGGTTCCGCGGCCGGCTCTCTGGCGACCCGCAATGCCAAGCGCCGCGGGCCGACGCAACCCCGCCCCGCGCCGCATGGATCCGCGGCGGATACGAGAAATTTCCTGAGGCTCCGCACCGCAACCAAGCGGGCTTGCGGGCCGTTCAGGGTGCGCAACACCAACCCGACAACGGGAGCCCCGCCATGAAGACCACCGCGTTCCGCCTCACCGCCGCCGCCGGCCTGCTCGCCCTGTCGGCCGGCCTCGCCGCCGCGCAGACGACCACGACGACCCCGGCCCCCTCCACCACCACGAACCCCGACCTGACCAAGAACCCCGAGAATACCGGCCGCGCGCCCACCGCGACCGAGGCCACCAAGTCGAACGACGGCAACCTGAAGGAGTGGCAGGTCGCCAAGTCCGCTAAGATCGGCCTCGCCCAGGCGATCGCCACCGCCGAGGCCAAGGCCGAGGACAACGAGAAGGGCAAGGCCATCGACGCCGATTTCGAGAAAGCCGACGGCAAGAACCCGGCGCACTACTCGATCAAGGTGGTGTACCCGAGCGGCAAGCTGGTCGAGCACGGCGTCAACGCCGACACGGGCGAACTCTACAAGTCGGAGAACCAGCCGTTCGAGCGCTACTTCACCCGCCTGAAGGTCAGCGATTTCCAGAACGCCAAGGTCTCGCTCAAGGACGCGATCGCGCTGGCCGAGCAGAAGGCCGCGGGCGGCAAGGCCTACGAGGCCGAGGTCGAGCGCGAGGGCAACGCCGTCGAGTACGAGATCAAGGTCGCTCTCACCGACCGCGAGCAGGAGATCAAGGTCGGTCCGGACGGCAAGGTCAAGAACGACTGACTATTTTCGTCGTGGAGTTGCGGGCGCCTCGGAGACGGGGCGCCCGCTGCCATTTCGGTCAGGGCCCGCGTCCAGCCGGCCAGGCTGGATGTTGAAACGCGGAGAGGTGCGCCAGATCGGCTTGGCCTTTGTGAAAGCCTGCTGAGGGTGGGTAGCGGAAGCCAACAGATCGCCTCAAAGCGGACGTTCTGCCTCCGACCCTACTCAGAATCAGGAATCGACGAACGAGATGCTCGGAAGCGGTCGTGCATCGGTAGATTGCTTCGGTAGTAAAGCCTCTGTCCGTCCCCGCAGGGCTTGAATGCTGCGGTAGCCGACTGAAGCCGCTACTTGGCGCGGTGACCATCCATCAGCGGCGAGAGCTAACGCCCGCACCACCCTCGCCCTGGCCCGCCATTGATCGAAGGTCAGGCCCGTCTCGCTGCGGAACCTCCTTGTCAGTGTGCGGCGGCTGAGGCCGCAATGATAAGCCCACGCGTCGAGGTCGAGGTCCGTCGCGGGGGCCTTAATGAGGCCGAGGCAGATCCGGCGTAGGCGGCTGTCCTTCGGCAGGGGCAAGGTCAGCTGCGTCTCTGGTGCCAGCTGTATCTCGTCGAGCACCAGGGCCGCGAGATGCCCGCCGCGACCCGCTTCATTGTACAGGACCGGTTCGGCCCCGAGGGACGCGAGAGCGGCGGCGAGCAAGGACGAGACTTCGATGACGCGGGCCTTGGCGGGGAAATCTCGCACCGCCTCCGCGGCCAGATAGGCTGTGCACATCGAGACCGCCCCGTGCATGGCCACCGAATGCGTCAACTGTGGAGGTATCCAGAGGGCATGGCCCTCGGGGACGACCCAAGTCCCGTCCTCAGCGCTGGCCATCATCAAGCCCGCGGTGGCGTAGAGCAGTTGCGCCCGCTTGTGGCAGTGGGGATCGATGCGGCTGCTGGCGGCGTAGGCCTTGGGCATCACCGCGACGGCGCGGGGGACGTCCTGATAATCCTCCGCCCGCGTCGACCGCATGGTGCCCGCCCCGTCCACTTTGGCCCGATCGCGTACAACTTCGGCCCGACCGCTTGCAACGGGTCAGGTATAGGCGGGCAGGCTCACTAGAGATGCCTGACCCATGAACGCCGAGATCCTCTCCCGCCGGACCCTGCGCTTCGTCAACGTTGCGCACGCCCTCGACCATTTCGTGCTCCTCATCTACCCGACCGCCGTCATCGCCATCGCGGCCCAGACGGGCCTCGGCTACGGTGAACTGATTGGGCTCGCGACCGGCGCTTTCGTCGCCTTCGGGCTCTGCTCGCTGCCGATGGGCTGGCTCGCCGACCGGTTCGGCCGCCGCACCATGCTGGCGATCTTCTTCTTCGGCTACGGCCTGTCCTGCCTAGGGGTGGCGAGCGCGGGCAGCCCGACCGCCTTTGCGTTCTGGCTCTGCGTGCTGGGGCTCGCCTCGGCGATCTACCATCCGGTCGGCTCGGCGATGCTTGTCACCCATGCGACCCGCCTCGGCCGCGATCTCGGCATGAACGGGGTCTGGGGCAATGCCGGGGCCGCCACCGCTTCCGGGGTGACGGCGTTGCTCGCCTCCGGCCTCGGCTGGCAGGCGGCCTTCATCGTGCCCGGCCTGCTCTGTCTCGGCTGCGGCGCGGCCTTCCTCGCCCTGGTGCCCGGGGACGGGGAGGGCAGCCGTGGTAAGGGAGAGGGCGCTCCGGTCATCGCCGTGGCGCGTCCGATCCCCCTCCTCATCGTCTTCGCCTTTGCTATCATCGCGGGCGGGATGACATTCAACATCACCACCATCGCTCTGCCGAAGGTCGTGGACGAGCGGGTCGGTGCGGCGCTTCCCCTTGCCCTGATCGGCTCGGTCGCGACCCTCGTCTTCGCCTTCGGCGCTCTAACCCAGCTGGCGATGGGTCGGCTGATCGATCGCTACAGCCTGCCGACACTCTTCCTCGGTCTGTCGATCCTGCAGCCGGTCGGGCTCGGCATCGCCGCTGTGAGCACGGGCCTGCCGATGCTGGCCGGCCTAGTGCTGACGATGGCGGCGCTCTACGGGCAGGTGGTAATCAACGACGCGATGGTGGCGCGCTACGTGCCAGCGGCCTACCGGACGAGGGCCTACAGCGTGCGCTACTTCCTGGGATTTACCGTGAGTGGCTTCGTCGTACCGATGATCGCAGTCCTGCACGATCGCGGCGGTTTCGGACTTGTGCTTGGCATTGCGGCGAGCTTTGGCGCGGTCATCTTCGCCTCGGCTTTTGGCTTCTTCGCGCTGACGCGAGTGGCGGCAAAGCGTCCCCTCGTCCCAGCCGCGTAGCAACGTGGTACGTCACCAGGGTGCGGATCAACCGTTGATCTTGCCGGACACATAGTGCTGTGAGGTTATGCACGTGCTCGGGCAAGCGTCCGCGCCCACGCGTTGCTCCTTCCAAAGCAGACCGGCAGAAATCCAACCCAACCCGGTCCTCCGGCTCTGTCTCAGCAAGCGCCTGGAAGCGGGCCTTCCCAGGGACTGCTCAGGGTCGATATCGGTCACGCCACCGGCTCCCGCGCCGGCTCCCGCGCCGGCGTGCCGAGGCCCAGCACCTGATCCGCATGCGCGATGGTCGCCGGGCGGTGGGCCACGATGATCCGGGTCATGTCGAGGTCGCGCAAAGCCTCCGCGATGACTGCCTCGGTCGGCTCGTCGAGATGGCTCGTGGCCTCGTCGAGGAACAGGATCTGCGGGCGCCGGTAGAGGGCGCGGGCCAGGATCACCCGCTGCTTCTGTCCCCCTGAGAGCGTCGAGCCCATGTCGCCGACCAGCGTCTCGAAGCCCATCGGCATGCGGCGGACGTCGTCGAGGATCGCCGCGCGGGCGGCGCATTCCTCGATCCAGCCCGGGTCCGGCCGCTCGTCGAAGGCCGCGATGTTCTCGGCGATCGAGCCGGCGAAGAGACCGTCGTTCTGCAGCACGCCCGCGATCCGGCGCCGGTAGGCGGCCGCGCCCTGCGCCCGCACCTCCTGCCCGTCGACCAGCAGCGTGCCCTCGCTCGCCGGCAGGAGGCCCATCAGGATCTTCAGCATCGTGGTCTTGCCGCAGCCGGACGGTCCCGTGACGGCGAAGCTCGTGCCGGCCGGGACTTCGAACGAGAGGTCGCGGAAGATCCAGGGCTCGTCGGCCCCGTAGCGGAGCGCGAGACCCCTGGCCTCCAGGGCGCCGGCGGCCCGGCCCGCGAGCGCGGGGGCGGCTGGCCGGACGGGCTCCGGCCGGAAGGGCTCCGGCAATGCGGCGGCGTCCGCCTCCGGCTCGGTCAGCACGATGTCGGCGAGGCGGTCGGTCTGCACGTCGAGGAGGCGCAGCTTGAAGCCCGCCTCCACGAGGTTGCCGATGCGGGCCGCGAACTGGTCGCGATAGGCCAGGAAGGCCACCAGCATGCCGAGCGTCATCGCACCGTCGATCACCGCGCGGGCGCCGAGCACCAGCAGGATCAGCCGGTCGGCGCCGAACATCAGCTCGTTCGCCCGCCCGAAGACGAGGTCGAGCCGCTGGAGGCGCAGGCGGGCGTTGAGCGCCGTGACGAACTGGTTCATCCAGGCGGCCCGGCGGCGCTCGCGCAGGTCGAGGAGCTTCACGCTCGCCATGCCGCGCACGGTCTCGATGAAGTGCGTCTGCTGGCGGGCCTCGGCCACCAGCGCCTCCTCGCTGCCCTCCCGGTAGGCCCGGAAGGCGAGGATCCGCAGGGCGACGGTGACCAGGGTCGCGGCCAGCACCACCAGAACCAGCCAGCCGCCGTAGACCGCCAGCATGACCAGCATGCCGACCGCCATGATCCCGTCGAGGATTGCCTGGACGAGGTCCGTGGTCAGCCCCTTCTGGATGGTCGAGAGCGAGCCGAAGCGCGAGATCACGTCGCCGACATGGCGCTTCTCGTACCAGTCGAGCGGCAGGCGCGAGAGATGGTCGAACAGGCCGCCCGACCATTGCACGTTGAGCGTCGAGCCCGCCACCATGATGGCCCAGGTGCGCGCCACCGCCAGCGCGAGCTGGACCAGCAGCATCAGCACGACGCCGAGCGCCACCACGAGCAGCAGGTCGAGGTCGGCGTTCACGATGACCTCGTCGATCACGATCTGCGAGGCGATCGGCATGAGGATCGCGACGAGCTCGATCCCGAGCGAGAGGGCGAGGACCTGCGCCAGCGTCGCGCGCACGCCGCCGATGTTGCGGAAGAGGTCGCGCAGGCGAAAGCCGGGCGGCCTGGCCTCGCGCACGAAGCTCTGGTTCGGCAGCGCCTCGAGCGCCACGCCCGTGAAGGAGCGCGAGACCTCCGCGAGGCCCACCGTGCGCCGGCCGCGGGCCGGATCGTGCACCACGATACCCCGAGCCCGCACCTCGGCCAGGACCACGAAGTGGTTCAGGCCCCAGTGCAGGATGCAGGGCGTCTTGAGCCGGGCGAGATCCGTCAGCTCGATCCGGAGCGCGCGCGTGGTGAGCCCCATCGTCCCGGCGAGGTCGACGAGGTTGCGCAGGGTCATGCCCTTGAGCGAGAGCGGGTGGCGGCGGCGCAAGGCCCCGAGATCGACGTGGCGGCCATGATGGCCGAGCAGCATGGCGAGGCAGGCCATGCCGCACTCGGCGGCCTCCGCCTGGAGCACCACCGGCAGGCGGCGCCGGAAGCCGAACTGGAGGGAACCGAGAGCCACGCGCGTCAGCCGCCCTTCGTCACGAGATCGACGCTGCGCCGGACCCGGAACAGCGGGTCGAGCAGCCAGCGGTAGAGGGGGCGCCGCTCCAGCGCGATGTCGGCCTCGACGCGCATGCCGGCCTCCAGCCGCCGCCGCTCGCCGTAGGCCATCACGCCGTCCTCGTCCGGCCGCACCACCACGCGGTAGAGGCCGCCGGCGGGGTCCGTCCGGGCTCCACCGGCCTCCGGCACGTCCTCGCCCTTGAGCGGCGCGCGCGTCACCTCCGTGACGATGCCGCGGTAGAGGCCGAAGCGCTGGAACGGGAAGGCGGCGTAGCGCAGCATCACGCCCGCGCCCGCCTCGATGAAGCCGATCGAGGCGGAATCGACGAAGAGGCTGGCCTGGAGCCGGCCGTCGCTCGGCAGCAGGGTCAGCAGGGTCGCGCCCGCCTGGACGCTCTGGCCGCCCTGCGCGCGGATCGAGGTGAGGATGCCGGCCTCCGGCGCCCGCACCTCGATGGCGCGGCGCGCCTCGCTCTCGGCCCGCTGCTGCGCGAGCTGGGCCGCGGTGCGGTCGAGATCGGCGAGGTCGCGCGCCAGCCGGTCGTCGAAGGTGGCGAGCTGAGATTTCAGATCGCCGACCTTGCCGGCGATCTGCAGGCCCGACTGCTTGAACGAGGCGAGCTGCGAGGTCGCTTGCATGTAGAGGTAGTTCTGGCTCTGGAGGTCGGCGGAGCGGGCAAAGCCGCTCGACACGGCCTTGGCCAGGACCTCGACCCGCTCGCGCAAGGGGGGCACCAGCTTCTCCTGCAGGGCGATCTGCTCGGCGAGCTGCTGGCCTTGTGCCTCGAAGTTCTCGATCTGCTCGGCGAGCGCGCGCTTCTCGGCCTCGGCGGTGGTGGCGCGCAGCTCCCGTTGGCGCTGCACGGCGTCGCGCTGGTTGGCCAGCTCGTCGAGGACGCGGGTCTGGGTCGGCCCGCTCGCCGAGACCGCGTCGAGGTCGATCGTGTAGAGCAGCCGGCCGCGCTCGACCCGGTCGCCCTCGCGCACGGCCGCGCTGCCGATGCGGCCCGCCGCCGGGCTCGTCAGAGTGATCAGGCCGATATCGGGCGTCAGCAGACCCTGAGCGTGCACGCGACGAGTATAGGTGCCGAAGACCGCATAGGCCAAGATACCCAGGACAAGAACGACGCAGACGCCGACCGTGAGGCGGACCGGCAGGGGCTGC
This sequence comes from Methylobacterium radiodurans, assembly GCF_003173735.1. Classification (NCBI taxonomy): domain Bacteria; kingdom Pseudomonadati; phylum Pseudomonadota; class Alphaproteobacteria; order Hyphomicrobiales; family Methylobacteriaceae; genus Methylobacterium; species Methylobacterium radiodurans. Next base: position 519,440 of record NZ_CP029551.1, read on the forward strand.
GCGATCTGGGCCTCGCCGAGCCAAGCATCGCGCCGCGCCGCGCCGCGACGACTTCGCGGCGGAAGAGCGGAGCATTCATCGCGCGGAAAATGCCGGCGTCCGGCCCATGAAATCAAGGGGTTCGTCGCCCGAGAGCGACGAATACACGGCCGCAAGCTTTTTTGCTGCAGCGCAGCATGAAGGACGAACGGGCTGGTCGACCAGAATGTCCACAATCGTACGCAGGGTCCGGAATAAGCTTTTTGTCTCAGGCGCTTGCGTAGATCTGATGCCCCTGGGCCGTATACGTCCAAATCTTCGGTGAAAATGGCCTGCGGCAGCACGTCGCATTAACGCGATTTAGTACTTTCTTCTGCGCGACTTGCAGAATTTGATCCGGATTTTCGCGCGGTGCGGAATGCGGAATGCTTGGCTGTTTGCAAGATTCTATGAAGTGCGAAAAAATGCCGATCCTCCAGGCGGTTGCGGCACGCCCGCTCTGAATCGGTCGCTCACAATACATTCTCGTACAAAATTCTATTTTGCGGCGCGAAATGACCCCGACTTGCGCGGGATACAGGACTATGCTCTCTTAACCGTGGGGTTGTTACTCAGATCGCCCCACGAATACATGGAAGAAATTTCCAAAGAAGCGACTGAAACCTAGGAGATTTTCGCATGACGCAGAACTTCGACACGATCCGCGAGCTGAACGCTTCGGAGCTGGACGCGGTCGGCGGCGGGCTGGACCTGGGTGTCGGTCTCGGCGTGAGCCTCGACCTCAGCCAGGAACTCGGGGCTGTCTCGGGCACGATCGATCAGGTCGGCGGTCTCGTGGGCGGCTTGCTGGGGACGGTGGGCGGCCTGCTCGGCGGCGTGACGGGTCTTCTCGGCAAGTAGCGAGTCGGTAGCGGCCCGCGAGCCTGCAGACAGCGGCTTGCAGGCCCGTGTGTCCGCGGATGGCGGGGTTGGGCGGCGAGGCCGCCCGGCCCCGCCTCACGCGTGCGCGTGCCGCGCGGCCTCGAAGGGCTCGAAGCGGCGCAGGCGCACCGTATCGAGCAGGGCCCGGCGCTCGACGCGGGCGAGATAGGGCGCGAATCCGGCCTTGGCGCAGCCGCGCAGGGACGCCACGTTGGCGTTCTCCACGAAAGTGATCACGCTGCGTGCCCCGATCCCGGCGGCCCGCTCGGCGATGAGTGCCATGGCGCAGGACATGATGCCCTGGCCGCGATAGGCGGCGGGCGTATAGGCGTTTTCCAAGAGAGCCTCGTCGGGCGCCAGCTCGGGGAACCAGCGCGGCGGAAAGGTCTGCTGGATCAGCCGGTTGTGGCTCGCGCCCATCAGCCACTGCATGTAGCAGGGAATGCCTGTGCGACGGTCGAGGGCGACCCAGCAGGTCGGGATGCCGGACCTCAGGTGGAACCGGCGGGTGCCAAGCTCCAGCCGCTCCTTCCGGTTCAGGCCGCCCCGGTCCTCGGGAAAGAGATGGGGCAGGTCCGCGTCGTGGAGCGGGCGGACCTCGATCGGGATCTTGGCGGCCGGGGCCGGAGAGGGCGCGTCGAGGTCGCGTCGCAGCCCGATCGTGACACGCGTCGCGTAGAGCAGCCCCGCCCCACGCCGCGCCATCTCGGCGAACCTGCGCTCGCTCCACAGCTCCCGGGCTACGCCCGCGGCGTTCCGAAAGGCAAGCACGGCAACCTCCCTGTTCCCGGTGGGACGGCGCGAAGGAGGGAGCGTGCGGGGCCGAGGCCGTTGGATCAAGCGATCGTGAGCAGGCCCTGCCCGCGCGGAGGAACTACCTCCTGCGGGTCGATCCGCGGATCCAGGTGAGCCCCTCCGGCTCGACCCGGTGCCGCGGGGCCGCCGACGAAACCGCCCCGTCACCGTCCGGCAGCCGGATCGGCGGCTGAGCGCCGCCCTCGTGGCACCCTGCTGCGCGCCAGAACCATCCCGGGCACCACCGGTTGACCGGGTGCGCCGACCGGCGCGCAGCATAGGACCGACGGGAGGCATGATGGCCGAGACCGAGGCGCAGACCCTCCGGCTGCAGGTCGCCAACGCGCGCCCGCAGGATGCGGGGCGCGGCATCGCCCGGCTCGGCCACGCGGCCCTGGCGCAGCTCGGCCTACGGGAGGGCGACGTCGTCGAGATCGTCGGCAAGCGCCACACCGCGGCGATCGCGGTCGGCCCCTACGAGGAGGACGAGGGGCTGAACCTCGTCCGCCTCGACGGCCTCCAGCGCGTCAATGCCGGCGCGGCGAGCGGCGACCATGTGGAGATCCGCGCCGCGCCCGAGATCCGGCCGGCCGGACGCGTGGTGGTGGCGCCGGCCCAGAAGAACGTCCGGCTCCAGGGCTCGGGCGAGGCGCTGCGGCGCACCCTGTTCCGCCGGCCGCTGGTGGCGGGCGACGTGATCTCGACCTCGACGCAGTCGCGCGCGGCGCCCGATCCGCGCATCCCGCCGGAGCTGCGCCCCTACCTCGAGGGCCCGACCTACGGGCTGCAGGAGATCCGCCTCGTCGTGGTCTCGACGCAGCCGCGCGGCATCGTCTACGTGGCCGAGGGCACCGAGATCGAGCTGCGCCCGCTCTTCGAGGAGCCGAAGGACGGGCGGCGTGCCGACGTCACCTACGACGATATCGGCGGGCTCGGCGACACGGTCGACCAGATCCGCGAGATGGTCGAGCTGCCGCTGCGCTATCCCGAGCTGTTCCAGCGGCTGGGCATCGACCCGCCGAAGGGCGTGCTGCTGCACGGCCCGCCGGGCACCGGCAAGACGCGACTCGCCCGCGCGGTGGCCAACGAGACCGAGGCGCGCTTCTTCCACATCGCCGGCCCCGAGATCATGGGCAGCCGCTACGGCGAGTCCGAGCAGCGCCTGCGCGAGGTCTTCCAGGAGGCTGCCCAGAACGCGCCCTCGATCATCTTCATCGACGAGATCGACTCGATCGCCCCGAAGCGCGAGCAGGTCACCGGCGAGGTCGAGCGCCGGATCGTGGCCCAGCTCCTCACGCTGATGGATGGGCTGGAGCCGCGCCAGAACATCGTGGTGATCGGCGCCACCAACCGGCGCGACGCGATCGACGAGGCCCTGCGCCGACCCGGCCGCTTCGACCGCGAGATCATCATCGGCGTGCCCGACCAACCGGGGCGGCGCGAGATCCTGGGCATCCACACCCGCGGCATGCCGCTCGCCGAGGACGTCGATCTCGACGCGGTCGCGCGCACCACCTACGGCTTCGTCGGCGCCGATCTCGGCGCGCTGGTGCGCGAGGCCGCGATGGATGCGGTGCGCCGCATCCTGCCGGAGGTGAACCTGCGCGAGGGCATCCCGGCCGAGGTTCTGGAGGAGTTGAGCGTCCGGCGCGACGACTTCCTGTCGGCGCTGAAGCGCATCCAGCCCTCGGCGCTGCGCGAGATCATGATCCAGGTGCCGGACGTGACCTGGGACGACGTGGGCGGCTTGGCCGAGGCGCAGATGCGCCTGCGCGAGGGCGTCGAGCTGCCCCTGCGCTCGCCGCAGGCCTTCCGGCGCATCGGCATCCGGCCGGCCAAGGGCTTCCTGCTCTTCGGGCCGCCCGGCACCGGCAAGACGCTGCTCGCCAAGGCGGTGGCGCGGGAGGCGGAGGCGAACTTCGTGGCGACGAAATCCTCCGACCTTCTGTCCAAATGGTACGGCGAGTCCGAGCAGCAGGTCTCGCGCCTGTTCCAGCGGGCGCGCCAAGTCGCGCCCACCGTGATCTTCATCGACGAGATCGACAGCCTCGCCCCTGCCCGCGGCGGCGGCCTCGGCGAGCCCGCCGTGACCGAGCGCGTGGTCAACACGATCCTGGCCGAGATGGACGGGCTGGAGGAATTGCAGGGCGTCGTGGTGATGGCGGCGACCAACCGGCCGAACCTGCTCGACCCGGCCCTGCTGCGCCCCGGGCGCTTCGATGAGCTCGTCTACGTGCCGGTGCCGGACGCGGCTGGGCGCCGCCGGATCCTGGCGATCCACACCCGGAACATGCCGCTCGGCGAGGACGTCGATCTCGACCTGATCGCCGAGCGCACCGCCCGCTTCACCGGCGCGGATCTCGAGGACCTCACCCGCCGCGCCGGCCTCCTGGCGCTGCGGGAATCCCTGGAGGCGGCGACGGTCGGCCGCGCCCATTTCGAGCAGGCCGCCCGCGAGACCCGGCCCTCGGTGACGGTCGAGATGGAGCGGGACTACGAGGAGATGCTGCGCACCCTCAAGCAGGAGGGCCCGCAGCGCCAGCCGATCGGCTTCCTGGCGCCGCGGTGACAGCGCTGCTCCGGGCGCTCAGAAGAACGCCTGGAGCCCCGTCTGGGCGCGTCCGAGGATCAGCGCGTGCACGTCGTGCGTGCCCTCGTAGGTGTTGACCGTCTCGAGGTTCTGGGCGTGGCGCATCACGTGGTACTCGCCCATGATGCCGTTGCCGCCGTGCATGTCGCGGGCGACCCGGGCGATGTCGAGCGCCTTGCCGCAATTGTTGCGCTTGATCAGGCTGATCATCTCGGGCGCCATCCGGCCCGCATCCATCAGGCGGCCGACCCGCAAGGACGCCTGGAGCCCGAGCGCGATCTCGGTCTGCATGTCGGCGAGCTTCTTCTGGACGAGCTGGGTCTGGGCGAGCGGGCGGCCGAACTGCTTGCGCTCCAGCGTGTAGTCGCGCGCCCGGCGCCAGCAATCCTCGGCCGCGCCCATCGCGCCCCAGGAGATGCCGTAGCGCGCCCGGTTGAGGCAGCCGAACGGACCTTTCAGCCCGGAGACGTTGGGCAGCAGCGCGTCCTCGCCGACCTCGACACCCTCCATCACGATCTCGCCGGTGAGCGAGGCGCGAAGCGAGAGCTTGCCCTTGAGCGCCGGGGCGGAGAGGCCCTTCATGCCCTTCTCCAGCACGAAGCCGCGGATCGCGCCCTCATGCGCGTCGGACTTCGCCCAGACCACGAAGACGTCGGCGAAGGGGGCGTTCGAGATCCACATCTTGGCGCCCGAGATCCGGTAGCCGCCCTCGATCTTCTCGGCCCGGGTCTTCATGCCGGCGGGATCCGAGCCGGCATCCGGCTCGGTCAGGCCGAAACAGCCGATCCACTCGCCGCTCGCGAGCTTCGGCAGGAACTTCCGGCGTTGCTCCTCGGTGCCGTAGGCGTGGATCGGGTACATGACGAGCGAGGATTGCACGCTCATCATCGAGCGGTAGCCCGAATCGACCGCCTCGACGGCGCGCGCCACGAGCCCGTAGGCGACGTAAGAGGCGCCTGCGCAGCCGTACTCCTCCGGGAGGGTCACGCCGAGGAGCCCGAGTTCGCCCATCTGCCGGAACAGGTCCGGGTCGGTCTTCTCCTCGGCATAGGCTTCCACGATGCCGGGCCGCAGCCGCTCCTCCGCGAAGGACTGGGCCACGTCACGGATGGCGCGCTCGTCCTCGGTGAGCTGGTCGTCGAGCAGGAAGGGGTCGTCCCAGACGAAGGACGCCGAGGGCTTGGCCTCGGGGGCGGCGGAGCCGGGCGGACGGGTCGGGGCGTTCATGGGCGTGTCCTCCGATTCTTCGTCTCAGGCGGCGCCGAGCAGGCCGCCCGCGTCGCTGACGCGGCGCAGGTGGTGGGGCGTGTCGCCGAACAGGTACTCGATCGCGGTGAGGCGCCGGAACAGGTGGGCGCCGAGATATTCGAGCGTCATGCCGATGCCGCCGTGGAGTTGCACCGCCTCCTGCCCGACGAAGCGGGCCGAGCGGTTGACCTGCACCTTCGCGGCCGAGACGGCGGGGCCGCGCTCGGCGGCGTCCTCCGAGGCCGCCATCATGGTGGCGTAGAGGGCCATGGAGCGGGCCTGCTCCAGGGCCACGAACATGTCGACGGCCCGGTGCTGGAGCGCCTGGAAGCCGCCGATCGCGGTGCCGAACTGCTTGCGGGTCTTGAGGTAGTCGACGGTGAGCGCGTGCAGCGCCTCCATCACGCCGACCGCCTCGGCGCTCAGAGCCGCGATCCCCTCGTCGAGCACCCGCTCGATCACCGGCAGCCCCGCATCGGCCTCGCCGAGGAGCGCGTCGGCCGGGACGGCGACGCCCTCCAGCACGAGATCCGCGGCACGGCCGCCGTCCTGCGTCGGGTAGGGCTTGAGGGCGAGGCCCGGCGCGTCGGCGGGCACGAGGAACAGGCTGATCCCGTCCGCGTCGCGCCGGCCGCCGGCCGTGCGCGCGCTGACCACCAGGGTCCGGGCCGCGTCGGCGTTCAGCACCACGCATTTGGCGCCGTCGAGCCGGTAGCCGCCGCCCTCGCGTCGGGCCGTCGTCGCCACATCGGCGCGGTCGTAGCGGGCCTGCCGCTCGCCGTGCGCCAGAGCGAGGCGGTGGCTGCCCTCGGCGAGGCCGGGGATCAGGGCCTCCCGCTGCGCGGCGCTGCCGGCGAGACGCAGGGCGCCGCCGCCGAGCACCACGCTCGCCAGATAGGGCTCGGGCGCGAGGTGCCGGCCGAGCGCCTCGACGGCGATCAGGGTCTCGACCGGGCCGCCGCCGAAGCCGCCATCCTCCTCCGCGAAGGGCAGCCCCAGCAGCCCCAGCTCGGCGAGCTGCGCCCAGGCCGCCTCGTCGAAGCCGAGCGGCCGGCGGCGCGCGGCCTCGACCTGCTCGAGGCTGCCGTAGCGGTCGGCGGCCCAGCGGGTCACCGAGTCCTTCAGCAGGCTCTGCTCGTCGGTGAGATCGAAATCCATCGCCAAAAAATCCTTCCGAGCCCCAGGATCGTCTCAGAGACCCAAGATCGCTTTGGCGATCACGTTGCGCTGGATCTCGTTCGAGCCGCCGTAGATCGAGACCTTGCGGGTGTTGAGGTAGGTGGGTGCCGCGAACGCCTCCCAGCCGAGGGCGTCGACGTCGTTCGCCACCGGGGCCGGCAGGCTCAGGGGGCCGGCGAGCTCCACCAGAAGCTCCGTCGCCGCCTGCTGCAGCTCCGAGCCCTTGATCTTGAGGATCGAGGAGGCGGGGTCCGGCTTCGAGGCGTCGCGCCGCGACTGCGCCGCCACCACCCGCATCTGGGTGATCTCCAGCGCCTTCAGCTCGATCTCGATGGTAGCGATGCGCGCCCGGAAATCGGCGTCGTCCCACATCGTGCCGGCGCCCGCCGGGGTCTCGCGCGCGAGCCGTTTGACCCGGGCGACGCGCTCCTTGGTCAGCCCGATGCGGGCGATGCCGGTGCGCTCGTTGGCGAGCAGGAACTTGGCGTAGTCCCAGCCCTTATTTTCTTCCCCAACGAGGTTTTCAGCAGGCACCCGTACAGAGTCGAAAAAAACCTCGTTGACCTCGTGGCGGCCGTCGATCGTGATGATCGGGCGCACCGCGATGCCGGGGCTCTTCATGTCGATGAGCAGGAAGGAGATGCCGGCCTGCTTCTTCGCGGACGGATCGGTGCGCACGAGGCAGAAGATCCAGTCGGCGTACTGGCCGAGCGTGGTCCAGGTCTTCTGGCCGTCGACGATGTAGTGGTCGCCGTCCCGCACGGCGCGGGTCTTGAGCGAGGCGAGGTCCGAGCCGGCGCCGGGCTCGGAGAAGCCCTGGCACCACCAGTCGTCGAGATTGGCGATGCGCGGCAGGAAGCGCTTCTTCTGCTCATCGTTGCCGAAGGCCGCGATCACGGGCCCTACCATGAAGCAGTTGAACTGCAGCGGCAGCGGCACCGCCGCCTGCATCAGCTCCTCCATGAAGATGTAGCGCCGGATCGGATCCCAGTCCTGGCCGCCCCATTCCTTCGGCCAGTGCGGCACCGCCCAGCCCCGGGCGTTCAGGATGCGCTGGGAGGTGACGTAGTCCTCGCGGGCGAGCGAGCGGCCCTCCGAGACCTTGCGGCGGATCTCCTCCGGGATCTCGCTGCGGAAGAAGGCGCGCACCTCCTGGCGGAAGGCACTCTCCTCGGGGGTGAAGCGCAGGTCCATGGCTCTTACTCCCGCTCGATCTCGAAGAGGCCCGCGCAGCCCTGGCCGCCGGCCACGCACATGGTGACGACGGCGTAGCGCACCCCGCGGCGGCGCCCCTCCAGCAGGGCGTGGCCGACGAGGCGGGCGCCCGACATGCCGAACGGGTGTCCGACGCTGATCGCGCCGCCGTTGACGTTGACCTTCTCCGGGTCGAGCCCGAGCCGGTCGCGGCAGTAGATCGACTGCGAGGCGAAGGCCTCGTTCAGCTCCCACAGGCCGATATCGTCCACGGTCAGCCCGTTGCGCTCCAAGAGCCGCGGCACCGCGAAGACCGGGCCGATGCCCATCTCCTCCGGCCCGCAGCCGGCGGCCGCGAAGCCGCGCACGATCCCGAGCGGCTTCAGGCCGCGCCGCGCCGCCTCCTCGGCCGACATCAGCACCGAGGCCGAGGCGCCGTCCGAGAGCTGGCTCGCGTTGCCCGCGGTGATGAAGGCGCCCTCGCCGCGCACGGGCTTCAGCTTGGCGAGGCCCTCCAGCGTGGTGTCGGGCCGGTTGCCCTCGTCCTTCGCGAGCCGGGTCTCGACGTTGCGGGTCTCGCCGGTCGCCTTGTCGGTCACCGCCATGGTCGCGGTGATCGGCACGATCTCGGCATCGAACAGGCCGGCCGCCTGTGCCGCGGCCGTGCGCTGCTGGCTCAGCAAGGCGAACGCGTCCTGCGCCTCGCGGGAGATACGATAGCGCTCCGCCACGATGTCGGCGGTCTCGATCATCGGCATGTAGATCTCGGGCAGGTGCTGCTCGAGCCAGGCGTTGCGGGTGAGCTCGCGCCGCACCTGCGGCTGGACGAGGCTGATCGACTCGACGCCGCCCGCGACCGCGACCGGCACGCCGTCGAGGCGGACGCGCTTGGCCGCGTCCGCGATCGCCTGCAGGCCCGAGGCGCAGAAGCGTGAGACCGTGGCACCGGCCGACTGCACGGGGATGCCGGCGACCAGGCTCGCGTGGCGGGCGACGTTGCCGCCGGTGGCGGCCTCCGGGTAGCCGCAGCCCATCACGACCTCCTCGACGGCCTCCGGCTCGACGCCGGCGCGGTCGAGCGCGTGACGGATGGCGTGGGCGGCGAGATCCGCCCCGTTGGTCAGGTTCAGCGCCCCGCGATGCGCCCGGCCGATGGGCGTGCGGGCGGTGGCGACGATCACGGCGTCGGTCATCGGATGCTCTCTACGGGTTGATGCAGGCAATCTCCCCCGCTTTGGGGAAGGAAGGGCGCGGCGCTCACGGGGCGTCCCAGGCTGAGAACCCCCTGCCCGTCTCGGCGAGGCGGGCCACCAGCGGCGCGGGGCGCAGGGTCTCGTCCCCGGATTCCTCGGCGAAGCGTTCCAGATCGGCCGCGACCTTGGCCAGCCCGAGCCCGTCCGCCCAGTGCATCGGGCCACCGCGCCAGGCCGGCCAGTTGTAGCCGTTGAGCCAGATCGTATCGATGTCGCCGGGGCGGGCCGCGACACCCTCCTCCAGGATGCGGGCGCCCTCGTTGACCATCGGCAGCATCAGCCGGACGACGATCTCCTCGGGCGTGAAATCCCGCCGCGCGATGCCCCGGCGCTCGGACTCGGCGGCGATCAGGGCCTCGACCTCGGGATCGCGCGAACCCGTCCGGGCGCCCTCCGGGTAGAGGTAGAAGCCGCGTCCCGTCTTCTGGCCGAGGCGGCCCTGCTCGCAGAGCGCGTCGGCGATCGGGGCCTTGCCGCCGGTGGCCTTGCGGGTGCGCCAGCCGATGTCGAGGCCGGCGAGGTCCGCCATCGCGAAGGGCCCCATGCGGAAACCGAAATCGGTGACCGCGGCGTCGATCTGGTGCGGCAGTGCGCCCGCGAGCAGCAGGCGCTCGCCTGCCGCCGAGCGGCGGGCCAGCATGCGGTTGCCGACGAAGCCGAAGCAGACGCCGACCGTCACCGGCAGCTTGGCCAGCCGCCGCGTGAGGTCGTTGGCGGTGGCAAGTGCGTCGGGCGCCGTGCGCTCCGCCCGCACCACCTCGACGAGGCGCATCACGTTGGCGGGGCTGAAGAAGTGCAGGCCGAGCACGTCGGCGGGCCGGTCGGTGGCCGCGGCGATCCGGTTCACGTCGAGATAGGAGGTGTTGGTGGCAAGGATCGCGCCGGGCTTGGCGATCCGGGAAAGCGCGGAGAAGATCTCCTCCTTGACGCCCATCTCCTCGAAGGCCGCCTCGACCACGATGTCGGCCTGCGCAGCGCTCTCCAGCCCGACCGCGCCGGTGATGCGGGCGAGCCGCTCGGCCATCGCCGCCTCGCTGAGCGAGCCGCGCTTGACCGACGAGGCGTAGGTGGCGCGCATCCGCGCCAAGCCGCGGTCGAGGGCGTCCTGTTCGGTCTCGATCACCGTGACGGGAATGCCCGCGTTGGCGAAGCAGAGCGCGATGCCGCCGCCCATCGTGCCGGCGCCGATCACCGCCGCGGAGGCGATGTCCCGGCGCGGCGTGTCCTTGGAGAGGCCCGGCACCCGCGCGGTCTCGCGCTCGGCGAAGAAGGCGTAGCGCAGCGCCTTCGAGCGCGGATCGTCCACCAGGGCGAGGAAGCGGGCGCGCTCGGTCTTCACGGCCTCGTCGAAGGGCTGCTCGAACCCGGCCCGCACGGCATCGACCAGGGCCGCCACGTTCGGCTGGCCCGGCGCCTTCTTGAGGGCCTCGGCCGCGCGCGCCTCGAAGGCCTCGCGCGCCGCCTCGTCCATGCGCTCGGCGCGGTCCCGGGCCCGGGGCGGACGCCCCTCCGCGGCGAGCCGCAGGGCGAGCGCGCGGGCCGCCGCGACGAGATCGCCCGGCTCCAGCGCCTCGGCGAGGCCCTGCCGGACCGCCCGCTCCGCATCGACCGGCTCGCCGCCGAGCATCATCCCGAAAGCGGCCTCCGCCCCGATCAGGCGCGGCAGGCGCTGGGTGCCGCCCGCGCCCGGGATCAGGCCGAGCTTCACCTCCGGCAGGCCGAGCTTGGCCGCCGGACCCACCACCCGGGCGTGGCAGGCCATCGCGAGTTCGAGCCCTCCGCCGAGCGCCGCCCCGTGGATCGCCGCGACCACCGGCTTTCCCGCCCCGTCGAGGTGCTCGATCAGATCCGGCAGCAGCGGCGGGCGCGGCGGCGTGCCGAATTCCGAGATGTCGGCGCCGCCGACGAAGACCTTGCCCTCGGCCGCGAGCACGACCGCCCGCACCGCTTCGTCGGCGAGCGCTCGCGCCAGCGCAGCGTCCAGGGCGGCGCGCAGGTCGTATCCCAGCGCGTTCACCGGCGGGTTCGACAGCGTGAGCACGGCGACGGCGTCGCGAAGTTCCTGGCGGACCACGCTCGCTTCCTCCTATTGTTCTGCAATGCAGAATGAAAATCTGCAAATTCACGCGGATGTCGCGCTTTGGGCGGATGCATGTCAAGGCAGGATCGTGCAGACCGGCATCAAAATGACAGATCCGATCCGTCATGCAGACGATCGATCTGCAAAAAATTGACAGATCCGGAAACCGTATGCCATCCAGGCGCCGCCTCGGACCGCCCTGCGGATCGCCGGGCCACGCGGAGCAGCAGACTCCGCGCATGGGACGAAACACGAAGCGCGCCGCCCTCCGGCCCGCGCCCAAGGAGGAACCCGCATGCTTCGCAGAGCCGTCGCGGCCGCGTCGATCGCCCTCGCCACATTGTCCGGAGGACCCGCCCGCGCCGACGAGATCCTGGTCGGCGCCCACATGCCGCTGACCGGCTCGCTCGCCCGCTCGGGTCAGGCCTTCGACGAGGGCATGCGGGTGGCGATCCAGATGTTCAACGCCGGCCCCCAGAAGCACAAGATCCGCCTCCAGGTGATCGACGACGAGAGCACGCCCGCCAAGGCGGTGTCGGCGGTGGAGAAGCTCGTCTCGGACGGCGCGGTCGCGGTGATCGGCGGCTACGGCTCGAACATCATCGGACCGGCCTCGGATGCCTCGAACCGGCTGAAGACCACCTACATCACGGCCGGCGCGGTGAGCGACGAGCTGACGGCGCGCGGTCTCAAGACCTTCTTCCGCATCAACAACAACGCCGGCTACCAGCGCGGCATGGGCACCCTGCTGGAGAGCCTGAAGCCGACCTCCGTCTCGATCCTGGCCTCGACCAAGGAGGCGCCGGCGCTGCTCGCCAAGGGCCTGCAGAAGGACCTCGCCGCCAAGGGCGTGAAGGTCACGGTGCACGAGTTCGACCCGGCGATCACCGACTTCAAGCCGGTCATCAACAAGGTGAAGCTGCAGGATAAGTCAGACATCCTGGTGATGTCGGCCTACGAGAACGACTATGTCGGCATCATCCGGGCCGCCAAGGTGCTGAAGCCTCCGGTCAAGCTCATCGTCGGCGCGTGGTCGCTCGCCACCCCGAAGATGCACGCCGAGTTCCCCGACCTGATGAACAACGTCGTCGGGACCTCCTTCCTGCCCTTCCCGGTCGAGATGAAGGACGAGGAGGGCAAGCGCTTCGCCGAGACCTACAAGAAGACCTACAACAAGGAGGTCGAGTACCTCTCGACCCTGAGCTTCGTCGAGACGACGATCCTGGCCGAGGCCATCGCGCGCGCGGCGGATGCCGGCACGCTCAAGACCGGCGGCCTGCCCGACGCCATGCGCCGGACCGAGCGCGAGACCCTGCTCGGCCCCGTCCAGTTCGACGCCACCGGCGACAACCCGCGCTTCACCGTGGCGATGGGCCAGCACCGGGCGGGCAAGATCGTGCTGGTCTCGCCGGCCAGTGCGGCGACGGGCGAGATCGCCTTCCCGGCCCTGCCCTGGTGAGGCCGGCGTGACCGATCTGATCCTCCAGGCCCTGTTCTCCGGGCTCCTCGTCGGCAGCGTCTACGCCCTCGTGGCGCTCGGCCTCGCCCTCTCCTTCGGGGCGATGCGGATCATCAACCTCGCGCACGGCGAGCTGGTGCTGCTCGCCGCCTACTGCGCCTACGTGGTCGAGGCCCGCGCCGGCCTCGACCCCTACCTCGCGATCCCGCTCGCGCTCGTCGTGGTGTCGGTGGTCTGCGCCGCGCTCTTCCTGATGATCGACCGCATCCGCGAGCACCGGGAGCTGAACTCGCTGATCCTCACCTTCGGGATCGGCATCGTCCTGACGAACGCGATCCTGCTGGTCTTCGCCAGCGACGTGCGCACCACCGCCTCGCCACGGCTCCAGGACGCGACGTCGATCGGTCCCGTCTACGCCATGAACGGCGAGATCGTCGCCTTCGGGGTCAGCCTCGCGCTGATGGTCGCCCTGTGGTGGTGGCTGAAGAAGAGCTGGTACGGGCGGGCGGTGCGCGCCGTCTCGTCGAACCGGGCGGCCGCGACCCTCATGGGCATCAGCCCGGTGCGGACGGAACTCGTCTCCTTCCTCGTCGCGGGCGCGCTCGCGAGCTTCGCGGGGGTGGCGCTCTACACGATGAGCGTGGTGCAGCCGGCGCTCGGCCACGCGCTCACCGTCAAGGCCTTCATCGTCACGGTGCTGGCCGGCGTCGGCTCGATCCCCGGGGTGTTCCTGGCGGCGATCCTGCTCGGCGTCACCGAGGCGCTCACCGTCACGCTCGCCAGTTCCGCCCTGCAGGAACTCGCCGGCATGGTGCTGTTCCTCCTCGTCCTCTTCCTGCTGCCGAACGGCCTGTTCGGCGCGCGCGCCCGCCGCGGCTGAGGTGACCCGCATGGCTTCCCTCGATTCCGCCCCCGCCGTCGCGCTCAAGGCCGCCCCTGCCCGCTCGCGGGTGCCGGGCGGCGCGGCCCTCGGCCTCGGCCTCCTCGTCCTGGCCCTGCTGCCGGTGCTCATGGGCGCCAGCAACTACATGCTGGGCCTGCTGATCTCGGCGCTCATCCTCTCGGGCGTCGCGCTCGCCTGGGCGCTGCTCGGCAATCTCGGCGGGATGGTCTCGTTCGGCCACGCCGCCTTTTTCGGGGTCGGGGCCTACGCCTCGGCGCTGCTCTCGGCCAAGCTCGGCCTGCCGGTGCTGCTCACCGTGCCGCTGGGCGGTTTCGTCGCCGTGGTGGCCTCGCTCGCGATGCTGCCCGCGCTCCGGCTGTCGGGCCCCTACTTCGCGCTCGCCATCCTCGCCTACGCGCAGATCTTCCGCATCCTGGCGACGGAAGCCTCCTGGCTCACCGGCGGCGGCGCGGGCTTCCAGCGCTACCCCGGCCTGCCGACCGTGTTCGGGCTGGATCTGGCGAGCCGCACCGGCAGCTACCTGCTCCTCGTCGCGGTGGTCACCCTCTGCGCGCTGGCCTACCTCGCGGTGCGGCGCAGCCACGTCGGCCTTGCCCTGCGGGCCATCGCCGAGAGCGAGGACGCGACCCGGGTGGTCGGCGTCAACAGCACGTTCCTGAAGTCCCTGATGCTGCTGCTCTCGGCCTTCATCACCGGCGTGTTCGGCGCGCTCAACGCCCACATCATCGGCTTCCTTGAGCCCGACTACGCCTTCTCGGGCGTCTGGAGCCTGATGCCGATCATCGCGGCGATCTTCGGCGGCTACCGCACGATCGTCGGCCCGATCGGCGGCGCGGTGATCATCTACCTGTTCGACCAAGTGGTGGCCAAAAGCCTGATCGCGGTCGGCCACCAGATCATTCTGGGCTTCGTCCTCGTCGTGATGGTGCTGGCCGCGCCGAACGGGCTGCTCGGCCTCGTCCGAAAGGGGACCCGCGATGCTTGAGCTCGACGCCGTCACGGTCCGCTTCGGCGGGTTGGTCGCCCTGCGCGACGTCACCTTCACGGTGCAGCCGGGCGAGATCCTGGGCCTCGTCGGCCCGAACGGGGCCGGCAAGACCACGCTCTTCAACGGCATTTCGGGGCTGACCCGGGTGCGCGGGAAGATCCTGTTCGGGGGCCGCGACGTCACGCGGCTGCCGCTGCACCGCCGCGCCCGCCTCGGGATCGGCCGCACCTTCCAGATCCCGCAGCCGATGAAGCACCTGACCGTGCGCGAGAACCTCGCGGTCGCCCAGGTCTTCGGCGCCGGCCGCCACGACCCCGCGCGGATCGAGGAGATCCTCTCCGTCATGGAGCTCCAGGCCCAGGGCGACCGCCCGGCCGAGAGCGCGCTGGCGCTGCAGGAGCTGAAGCGGCTGGAGATCGCCAAGGCGCTCGCCACCGAGCCGAAGCTCCTCCTCCTCGACGAGGTGCTGGCGGGACTGGAGAGCCAGGCCAAGCGCCAGTTCGCGGCCAAGCTCAAGGAGCTGCACCGCCGCTTCGACCTGACCATCGTCATCGTCGAGCACGACATCGAGACGATCTCGGGCCTCTGCTCGCGCGCCGTGGTGCTGAACTTCGGCGAGATCATCGCCGACGGCACCCCGGCCCAGGTCTTCCGCGATCCGCGCGTGATCGAGAGCTACACCGGGACGGCCCATGCTTGAGACCCAGAACCTCCGGGCCGGCTACGGCCACATCACGGTGCTGTGGGACCTCTCGCTCTCCTTCCGCGAGGGCGCGCTGACCGCCATCGTCGGCCCGAACGGGGCCGGCAAGACCACGCTGCTGCGCGCGCTCACCGGCCTGATCCCGCACGGCGGCGAGATCCGCCTCGGCGGGAAGCGTCTGGCGGGCAAGACCTGGGATCTGGCCGGCCAGGGCATCGTGATGGTGCCGGAAGGCCGCCTCGTCTTCCGCGACATGAGCGTGGAGGAGAATCTCTGCCTCGGCGCCTACCCGAAGCGCTGCCGCGGCGACCTCTCCTCCGGCCTCGACCGGGTCTACGGCCTGTTCCCGCGCCTGCGCGAGCGGCGCGGCCAGGCGGCGGGCTCGCTCTCCGGCGGCGAGGCGCAGATGCTCGCCATGGGACGGGGGCTGATGTCGCAGCCGAAGATCCTGCTGATCGACGAGCCGAGCCTCGGCCTCGCGCCGGTGATCGTCAACGAGGTGTTCGACATCATCGCGCGCCTGAAGGAGGCTGGGACCACGATCCTGCTCGTCGAGCAGAACACCCGCGTCGCCCTCTCGGTGGCCGACGACGTGCACCTCCTGCGCGGCGGGCAGGTGCGGCTCAGCGAGCCGGCGGCGCAGGTCGACCTCGACCGGCTGCACGACCTCTACTTCGCGCGGGAGGCGCAGAGCGCGTGAACCGTCTGCCCCCGATCCTGCGCGACAACCTCGCCCTGCCGGTCATCGCCTCGCCGATGTTCATCGTCTCGGGGCCGGACCTGGTGATCGCCCAGTGCCGCGCCGGCATCGTCGGGTCCTTCCCGGCGCTGAACGCGCGGCCCGCCGCGATGCTCGACACCTGGCTCACCCGCATCACGGAGGAGCTCGCTGCCGCGCGGGCGGCCGACCCCGCGGCCCGGATCGCGCCCTTCGCGGTCAACCAGATCGTCCACGCCTCGAACGACCGGCTGGCGGAGGATGTCGAGACCTGCGCGCGCCACCGCGTGCCGATCGTCATCACCAGCTTGCGCGCGCCCGACGCCGTGGTGCGGCCGGTGCACGGCTACGGCGGCCTCGTCTTCCACGACGTCACCACGGTGCGCCACGCCGAGAAGGCGCTCGAGGCGGGCGTCGACGGGCTGATCCTGGTCTGCGCCGGGGCGGGCGGACACGCGGGCACGCTCTCGCCCTTCGCGCTGGTGGGCGAGGTGCGCCGCTTCTACGACGGGCCGCTGATCCTCTCGGGGGCAATCACCACCGGATCCGCGATCCTGGCCGCGCAGGCGATGGGTGCCGACCTCGCCTATATGGGCACCCGCTTCATCGCCTCCGCGGAGGCGAACGCGGCCCCCGCCTACAAGGACATGATCGCGGGCGCGAGCGCTGCGGACATCCTGTACACGCCCTTCTTCACCGGCGTGCCCGGCAACTACCTGGCGCCCAGCATCCGCGCCGCAGGCCTGGATCCGGACGCCCTGCCGACCGCCGACAAGACCGCGATGAGCTTCGCCAGCGACCGGGCGAAGCCCTGGCGCGACGTCTGGGGCGCGGGCCAGGGGGTCGGCACGATCCCCGATGTGCGGCCGGTCGCCGAGATCGTGGCGGGGCTGGCACGGGAGTACCGCGCGGCCCGCGCCGGCCTCGCGGCCTGAGGAGGATCCGAGCCATGACCGAGACCGCCTCGACCGAGACCCTGCGGACCTCCGAGCCGGCCGCGGGTGTGCGCCTCCTCACCATCGACCGGACGTCTCGGCGCAACGCCCTCGACCGGGCGACCTACGGGGCCATCCGGGAGGCGATCGCGCGGGCCGGCACGGACGAGGCCGTGCGCGCCGTGGTGCTCACGGGCGCGGGCGGCTGCTTCACCGCCGGCAACGACCTCGCGGATTTTCGCGACACCGCCGAAACCCTTGAGGACAGCCCCGGCCTCGCACTCCTCAAGGTGCTCGCCGCCTGCCCGAAGCCCGTCCTGGCGGCGGTGGAGGGTCACGCGGTCGGCATCGGCACGACGCTGCTCCTGCACTGCGACCTCGCCTATGCGGGGGCGGGCGCCCGCTTCCGGCTGCCCTTCACCAGCCTCGGCCTCAGCCCCGAGGGTGCGTCGAGCTACCTGCTGCCCCTCGTCGCCGGCACGAAGCGCGCCGCCGAGCTGCTGATGCTGGGCGAGCCCTTCGGGCCCGAGACGGCCGAGGCGGCCGGCCTCGTCAACGCCGTGGTGCCGGCGGGCGAGGCCCTCAACGCGGCGCTGGAGCGAGCCCGGGCGCTGGCCGCGCTCCCCCCGGTCTCGGTCGCCGCCACCAAGCGGGCGCTGCGGGCGGGCCACGCCGAGATCGTGGCGCGCACGCTGGCTGCTGAGGCCGAGACCTTCCACGCGCTGCGGCGCGGCCCCGCCGCCCAGGCCGCCTTCGCGGCCTTCTTCGCACGATGAGCGCGATCATGAGCGAGACCGCCCTCGATCCCCTCGCCGATCCCGAGACCGAGGAAGGAGCCGGCCCGAAGGAGGACCGGCACTTCGTCACGGCGCTCGCCCGCGGCCTCGCGGTGCTCGCCTGCTTCGGACGCGACCGGCGAATGCTCGCCAACCACGACATCGCCGAGGCCTGCGGCCTGCCGCGCTCCACCGTGTCGCGGCTGACCTACACGCTGACCAAGCTCGGCTACCTGCACCTCGTCGAGGAATCGGGGAAATACCGCCTCGGCACCCAGACGATTGCGCTGGGCTCGATGGCGCTGGGCGGCCTCGACGTGCGCCAGATCGCCCGGCCGGCGCTGCGGGCCGTGGCGCAGGCGGCCAACGCCTCCGTGGGTCTCGGCGTGCGCGACCGGCTGAGCATGCGCTACATCGACTGCCAGCGCGGTCCCGCCGCGATCTCGCTCAACCTCGACACGGGCTCGCGCATCTCGCTCGCCCGCTCGGCGATGGGCCGGGCCTATATCGCGGTCTGCTCGGACCGGGAGCGCGCGGCGCTCTACGAGGAGTTGCAGGCCTACGACCCGCTGGCCTGGCCGGCGCTGCGGGCCGGCCTCGACCACGCGGTGCAGGAGCACCGCGAGATCGGTTGCTGCACCTCCTTCGGCGAGTGGCAGGACACGGTCTCGGCCATCGCGGTGGGCTTCCGCCCCGGCGGCGGACTGCCGCCGATGTCGGTCAATTGCGGCGCGCCGACCATCATCACCGACGGCCGCTTCCTGATGGACGTCGCCCGCCCGAAGCTGATCGAGGCCGTGCGCGGCCTCGAAGGTGTCATGGGCGCTTGATTGCTGGTCTCATCGATCCCGGCCCATGGCCGGCATCGATGAGGTCCGGCGGACGACCGCAGCCGCGCCGTCGCGCGGGCAGGCCTCGCCGCGAGGACGCGGCGAGGCCTGATTGAGGAGTGACCCGATGCTGTTCGATCCCGACGACCTGCCGCTCGCCGGCATCCGTGTGCTGGATCTCTCCCGCGTGCTCGCCGGGCCCTGGTGCGCGCAGGTGCTGGGCGATCTCGGCGCCGACGTGATCAAGGTCGAGCATCCCGAGCGCGGCGACGACACCCGCGACTGGGGCCTGCGGACCGGCCCGAGCAACACCTCGTATTTCGACAGCGTGAACCGCAACAAGCGCTCGATCGGCGTCGATCTCGCCGACCCCGAGGGGCTGGCACTGGTGCGCGACATCGCCCGGCAGAGCGACGTGGTGGTGCAGAACTTCAAGACCGGCGGCGCCGACCGGCTCGGCCTCGGCTACGCGGCGCTCTCAGCCGAGAACCCGCGGCTGATCTACTGCTCGGTCTCGGGGTACAGTTCGGACGGCGCGGAGGCGACGCGGCCGGGCTACGACCTCGTGATCCAGGGCGAGGCCGGGCTGATGGCGCTGAACGGCGAGGCCGGGCGCCCGCCCCTCAAGTTCGGGCTCGCGGCGGTCGATCTCTTCACCGGCCAGTTCGCCGCCCAAGCCGTGCTCGCCGCCCTCTACCAGCGCGAGCGCACCGGTCGCGGGCGGCTCGTGGAACTCGCCCTGTTCGATTGCGGCGTGGCGCTGACCTCCTATTACGGCCTGGAGGCCATGGTGCAGGCGAGCGATCCGCCCCGCTACGGCAACGCCCACCCCTCGATCGTGCCCTACGGCGTGTTCGAGGCGGGCGACGGGCCGATCGTGCTGACGGTGGGCAACAACGCCCAGTACCGGCGCTTCTGCGAGCAGGTGCTGGAACGGCCCGACCTCTGCACCGACCCGCGCTTCGCCAGCAACCTCGACCGCTCGCGGAACCGCGCCGCCTTCGTGCCGGTGCTGGAGGCTGAACTCGCCAAGTGGAAGCGCGCGGACCTGCTCGTCCGTCTCCAGGCTGCCGGTATTCCCTGCGGCGAGGTGCTGGGCCTGCACGAGGCCCTGACCTCGGAGCGCGCCCGCTCCGCCGGCCTCGTCCTGCCGCAGGGCGCGGAGGCGGAGGAAGCGGCGCACGTGCTGGCCCCGCCCTACCGGCTCGACGGACAGCGCCTGCCGGTGCGGCGGATGCCGCCGCCGCTCGACGGATCGGGCGCCGAGATCCGGTCCGCACTGCCGGAGCGTGCCCCACCGCGGACGG
Organism: Methylobacterium radiodurans; assembly: GCF_003173735.1. NCBI lineage: Bacteria > Pseudomonadati > Pseudomonadota > Alphaproteobacteria > Hyphomicrobiales > Methylobacteriaceae > Methylobacterium > Methylobacterium radiodurans. Next base: position 539,299 of record NZ_CP029551.1, read on the forward strand.
CCTGATCGCGCCGGGCACGGGAGCGCTCGGGCACGGCAAACGGGTACGGTGTCCTGGGAAGATGCTCTTGGCCGAAGCGCTTCCGACAATGCTAACCTCCCCGGAGGGCTCCCGCACCGGCGCGGGCGCTTCGACGGCCACGGCCCGGCACGCGGGTGCCGTCGTCGGGCGCGGAGGCCGTCCGTCTCGTCCGCCGGCGCGGGGCAGGAGGGCAGGATCGTGCGGATCGCGATCGTCGGGGCGGGCTTGGCGGGGCTGACCTGCGGCAGGGCGCTGGCCGCCGAGGGCTGCCCGGTGGCGCTCTTCGACAAGGGGCGGGCTCCGGGCGGCCGCCTGTCGACGCGCCGCACCGACACGTCGCTCGGACCCGTCGCCTTCGATCTCGGCGCTCCCTTCATCACCGCCGACGACCCGGCTTTCGGCGCCGAGCTCGCCGTCTGGCAGGCCGAGGGAACGGTCGCGCGCTGGCCGGCCGCGGGCGCCCGGGCCTGGGTCGGCATCCCCGGCATGGACGCGCCGCTGCGGGCGATGGGCCGCGGGCTCCCGGTCCGCTGGAGCACCCGCGTCGAGGCCGTCGCGGCCGAGGCCGGGGGCTGGCGCCTTCAGGGGGCGGACCTCGATGCGGGCGGGTTCGACGTCGTCCTGACCGCCCTGCCGGCCGAGCAGACCGCGACCCTCCTGCGGCCCGCTGCCCCGGACCTCGCCGCCGTGGCCGCCGCGCTCCCCTCGGCACCCTGCTGGACCGCGATGGCCGCCTTCGCGCGGCGGCTGGACGGCGTCCCGGACCTTCTGTCCGAGCGCGGTGGGCCAGGCGACACTTTCGCTTGGGCTGCGCGCGAGGCGGCCAAGCCCGGTCGCTCCGGGCCCGAGTCCTGGGTGATCCAGGCCGGGCCGGACTGGTCCCGCCGCAACCTCGAGCGCGCGGCCGCGGATGTCGCGGCCGACCTGCTCGGCCGCTTCTTCGCCGCGGCGGGCGTCGCGGCCGTGCAGCCCGTCCACCTCGCCGGGCACCGCTGGCGATACGCGGCGTCGGGCGCGGCCGGCCGCAACACCCTGTGGGACCCCACTCGCGGGATCGGGGCCTGCGGCGACTGGCTGCTCGGGCCCCGGGCCGAGCATGCTTGGCTGTCAGGCCGCCGCCTCGCATCAGCCGTGGCCGCGACGCGGGCCAGCGCGGCCTCCCAGCCGGGACCCTAACGGCCCACCCCGGGAACCGACGCGCCGCCGACGCGCCGCCATGCGTGCATCCGCCACGCATGGCTGTGAACCGGCCGGTCCTTGATTTCCGCGCCGACCGCCAGATGTCGCCGGCGTCGAGCGGATGGGTCGCTACTCCTAGGAGGAGGATCCCCGGACGCGCTCGGCCGGGGCCGGTGTCGCAGGGGCATCGAAGGGGGGAAGACGATGAGCGGGATGACGGCGGACAAGACCAACACCGAGACCTTCCGGATGGAAGGGCGCTGCCCGTTCGGCGGCGACCGGATCGGCGGCGCCCTCGGCAGCCGGCCGACCCTGGAGAACTGGTACCCGCACCGCCTCAGGGTCGAGCTTCTCCACCAGAACGGGCTGGCGGCCGACCCGCTCGGCCCGGACTTCGACTACGCCGCCGCCTTCGCGGCGATCGACTACGAGGCGCTCAAGCGCGACATCAAGGAATTCCTGACCTCGTCGGTCGGGTGGTGGCCGTCCGATTACGGCAATTACGGCCCGCAGATGATCCGCATGGCCTGGCACTCGGCCGGCACGTACCGCATCGCCGACGGGCGCGGGGGCGCCGGCACCGGGATGCAGCGCTTCGCCCCGATCTCGAGCTGGTGGGACAACGGCAACACCGACAAGTCGCGCCGCCTGCTGCAGCCGATCAAGCACAAATACGGCAACGCCCTGTCCTGGGCAGACCTCATGGTGCTCAGCGGCAATTGCGCGCTCGAGATCATGGGCTTCCCGACCTACGGCTTCGCGGCCGGCCGGCTCGACGCCTGGGAGGCCGACAACGCGACCTACTGGGGCCCCGAGGTCGTGGACATGGGGACGGTGTCGAGCTTCGACGACATGGTCAACCGCGACAAGCGCTGGCGGGGGAAGAACGGCGAGGCCGAGTACGACCTGGAGAACCCGCTCGCCGCCTCCCACCAGGCGCTCATCTACGTGAACCCGGAGGGCCCCTACGCCAGCGGCGACCCGCTGGCCTCGGCGCGCGACATCCGGATCACCTTCACCCGCATGGCGATGAACGACGAGGAGACGGTGGCGCTGATCGCGGGCGGCCACGCCTTCGGCAAGAGCCACGGCATGGTGCCGGCCAAGGAGATCGGGCCGCCGCCCGAGATGGCGCCGATGGAGGCGATGGGCCTCGGCTGGCACAACCCGAAGGGCACGGGCGCTGGGGCGGACACGATGACGAACGGCATCGAGGGCAGCTGGACCCCCGATCCGACCCGGTGGGACAACGCCTATCTGGAGAACCTCTTCCGGTTCGACTGGGAGCAGACGCGGAGCCCCGCGGGCGCGCTGCAATGGAAGCCGAAGGCCGCGGACGCCCCCAAGACGCCCGACGCGCATGTGGCCGGGCAGATGCACGACCTGATGATGATGACCTCCGACATCGCCCTCAAGGTCGATCCGGAGTACCGCAAGGTCTGCGAGAAGTTCCTCGGCGACTTCGACGCCTTCACGCAGGCCTTCTCGAAGGCGTGGTACAAGCTCACCCATCGCGACATGGGCCCGAAGCACCGCTACCTGGGCCCGGAGGCGGTGATCGAGGACGGACTGCTGTGGCAGGACCCGCTGCCGGAGCGCGACTACGAACTCGTCGGCGAGGCGGAGATCGCGGCACTGAAGCAGACGATCGCCGCCACGGGGCTCTCGGTCTCCGATCTCGCCTTCACGGCCTTCTCGGCGGCCTCGACCTACCGCGACAGCGACAAGCGCGGCGGCGCCAACGGCGGCCGCCTCGCCCTTGCCCCGCAGAAGGACTGGGCGGTCAACCGCCGCGCGGCGCCGGTGATCGCGGCGCTCGGCGACGTGATGTCCGCGTTCAACGATGGGCGGAGCGACGGGAAGCGGATCTCGCTGGCCGACCTCATCGTGCTGGCCGGGTGCAGCGCGGTTGAGCAGGCCGCCCGGGACGCGGGCGTCGAGATCGCGGTGCCGTTCACGCCCGGCCGCGTCGACACCACGCAGGAGCTGACGGACATCGAGATGTTCACGTGGCTGAAGCCCGTCGTGGACGGCTTCCGCAACTACGTGGACGAAGGGTTCGGGGAGATGACGCGGCAGGTCTCGCCGGAGGAACTCTTCCTCGACCGGGCCAACCTGATGACGCTGACCGCGCCGGAATGGACCGCTCTGACCGGGGGGCTGCGCGCGCTCAACGTCAACCACGACGGCTCGAGCCGGGGCGTCTTCACGGATCGGGTCGGGGTGCTGACGACCGACTTCTTCCGCAACCTGACCTCCACGGACCTCGTCTGGGAGAAGGCCGACGCGGACGGGATGGCCTTCGTGCTGAAGGACCGGGCGAGCGGGGCGACGCGGTTCGAGGCGACGCGCAGCGACCTCGTCTTCGGGGCGAACGCCCAGCTCCGCGCGATCGCCGACGCCTATGCGGGAAGCGACGGCCACCGGCGCTTCGTCGGTGACTTCGTGAAGGCGTGGGACAAGGTGATGATGCTCGACCGCTTCGACGTGAAGGGCCACAGGCGCCACGCCCCCATGGCGGCCTGAGCGCATCCGACAGGAGCCCGGTGCGGGCTCCTGTCCCCTCTCGGCCGCGGCGGGAACAGCCCCTGCGGCGCGATACAGACCTGCGTCAGGTCACCGCGGCGACCCAGTGGCCGGGGGCGACCTCGACGAGGTCTCCGGGCTGGCCCTCCTCCGGCATCTGCGGGCCGGCGGCGGCGAGCCGGGCCCGCTCCGCGACCGGGTTGGGCAGCGGCACCGCCGAGAGCAGGCGCCGGGTGTAGGGATGGCGCGGGTCCTCGTACAGCCGGTCGCTCTCGGCAAGCTCCACGATGCGCCCGCGCCAGAGCACCGCGACCCGGTGGCAGAGGTAGCGCACCATGCGCAGATCGTGGGAGATGAACAGGTAGGAGAGGCCGAGTTCGGATTGGAGGTCCTGCAGCAGGTTCACCACCTGCGCCTGGATCGAGACGTCGAGCGCGGCGATCGGCTCGTCGGCCACGATGAAGCTCGGCCTGAGCGCGATGGCGCGGGCGATGCAGATGCGCTGGCGCTGGCCGCCGGAGAACTGGTGCGGGAACCGCCCCAGGAAGGCGGGATCAAGCCCGACGCGCTCGAACAGGTGCTCGACGGCCTCGCGGCGCTCGCCGCTCGTCATCCCGGGCCGGTGCAGCCGGAAGGCCTCGGCGACGTAGGCGCCCACGCTCATGCGCGGGTTGAGCGCGGCGTAGGGGTCTTGGAACACGGTCTGGATGCGCCCGCGCATGCGCCGCATCGCCCGGGGCGGGAGCGTGGCGAGGTCGGTGCCCTCGAAGGCGACGGTGCCGGAGGTCGGCGGGTTCAGCATCGTCACCGCCCGGCCGATCGTGGACTTGCCGGAGCCGGATTCGCCGACGAGGCCCAGCGTCTCGCCGGGCGCGATGTCGAAGCTGACGTCGTGGACGGCACGGAACACGTTGGCCTTACCCCCCCACCATGCCCGCAGGGGATAGGCCTTCGAGAGGTTGCGCACCGACAGGATGGGGGCTGCTGACACGCTCATCGGGCGCCCTCCTCGGCGAGCCGGGCCGGCAGGTCGTACCAGGCGGCCACGAGATGGCCGGGCGCCGCGCCCGCGGCCTGGACGAGGGGCGGCATCTCGGCGCGGCAGCGCGCGGTGGCGTAGGCGTTGCGCGGGGCGAAGGGGTCGCCCTGGGGCGGGCGGCGCATGTCGGGCGGGCTGCCGTCGATCTGGTGCAGGCGGCGGCGGCCGGCGCGGCCCCTGCTCAGGTCCGGCAGGGAGCGCAGCAGGCCGAGTGTGTAGGCGTTGCGCGGGTCGCCGAAGATGTCGTCCACGGGTCCCCGCTCCAGGATGCGCCCGGCATACATCACCTGCACGGTGTCGCTGATGCCGGCGACCACGCCGAGATCGTGGGTGATCCAGATGATCGCCATGCCGAGCTCGCGCTTCAGCTCCTGCACCAGGGCGATGATCTCGGCCTGGACGGTCACGTCGAGCGCCGTCGTCGCCTCGTCGGCGATGAGCAGCTTCGGCCGGCAGGCGAGCCCGATCGCGATCATCACGCGCTGGCGCTGCCCGCCGGAGAACTCGTGCGGGTACTGGTCGAGGCGCGCACCCGCGTTCGGGATGCGCACGAGGTCGAGGAGTTCGCGGGCCCGCGCGCGAGCCGCCCGCCGGTCGAGGCCGAGATGGATGCGCAGCGGTTCGACGATCTGCTGGGCGACCGTCATGCCGGGATTGAGCGAGCTCATCGGGTCCTGGAAGACGAAACCGATCTCGCCACCGCGGACCTTGCGCAGGGCGCGCTCGGGCAGCGCCAGGAGATCGCGGCCCCGGAACAGCACCTGCCCGCCGGCGATGCGGCCGGGCGGGCGCGGGATCAGGCCCAGCATGGCGAGGACGTGCACGCTCTTGCCGGAGCCGGATTCGCCCACGATGCCCAGCGTCTCGCCCTCGGCCAGCGTGTAGGAGACGCCGTTGACGGCGTGGACCGTGCCGCCCTCGGTGTCGAAGGTGACCCGCAGGTCCCGCACGTCGAGCAGGGGTTCGCTCATGTCCGCTGCCTCGGGTCGAGGGCGTCGCGCAGGCCATCGCCCAGCAGGTTGAAGGCCAGCACGGCGAGGAAGATCGAGACGCCCGGCCAGATCGCCATCCAGGGCGCCTGGTCCATGAAGTTCTTGGCGACCGTCAGCATGGCGCCCCAGGAGGGCTCGGGCGGCTGCTGGCCGAGACCGAGGAAGGAGAGGCTCGCCTCCGCGATGATGGCGGCCGCGATGGTCAGCGTCGCCTGGACGAGGATCGCCGGGACGATGTTGGGCAGGATGTGCACCAGCGCGATCCGCCAGGGCGGGTTGCCCACCGCGCGGGCCGCCTCCACGAACTCCTCCGCCGCCACGGCCCGCACCTGCGCCCGGGTGAGGCGCACGAAGGTGGAGGTGGCCGACAGGCCGATGGCCAGCATGGCGTTGGTGAGGCTCGGGCCCAGGAAGGCGGCGAGCGCGATCGCCAGGATCAGGAAGGGGATCGCGAGGAGCGCGTCGGTGAGGCGCATGATCACCGCATCGATCCAGCCCCCCGCATAGCCGGAGAGGAGGCCGATCGGCAGGCCGAGGGCGACCGCGAGCGCGACCGAGACGAGGCCGGCGCCGAGCGAGGCGCGGGCCCCGTAGATGATGCGGGACAGGATGTCCCGCCCGACCTCGTCGCCGCCGAACGGGTGCGCGAGGCTCGGCGCCGCGCGCACCGCTCCCCAGTCAGTCGCGGTCGGATCGTAGGGCGCAATGAAATCCGCGAGCGCGGCCATCGCGACGAGCAGGACCACGATGGCGAGGCCGACCACCGCGCTCCGCCGGGCGCGCAGGCGGCGCCAGAAGGCCGAGAGGGAGCGGGGCTCGCGGGGACTAGCGGGCGCGGCCGCGGGCGCGGCGACGCCGGCGGCTTCGGTGAGAGGGGCACCGGTGCTCATGCTCGGCGCAGCTTCGGGTTCACCACGGCCGAGAGCAGGTCGGCGGCGAGGTTGAGGGCGATGTAGGTGGCGGCGGTGCAGATCACGACGCCCTGCACGGTGGCGAAGTCCCGGTTGAACACGGCATCCACCATCAGCTTGCCGAAGCCCGGCACGGAGAAGACCTGCTCGGTCAGAACCGCGCCCGAGAGCAGTTGCCCGAATTCCAGCGCGCCCAGCGTGATGATCGGGATCGCTGCGTTGGGCAGCGCGTGGCGCAGCACGAGGCGCAACGGGGAGACGCCCTTGGCGCGGGCGGTTCGCACGTAGTCGGAGCCCAGCACGCCCAGCATCGCCGCGCGGGTGTGGCGCATCATCACCGCCGCGATGGCGTTGCCGAGGACGAAAGCCGGCATGGCCATGGATCGCAGGTTTTCTATGAGACTCTCGCCCGGTGGCACGTAGCCGGAGGCCGGCAGCCAGCCGAGATGCACCGAGAAGAGCAGGATCAGCAGGATGCCGAGCCAGAAGTTCGGCACCGACAGGCCCCAGAGCGCGACGCCGTTGGCCGCAGCGTCCATCCAGGTGCCGCGCTTGACCGCCGAGAGGATGCCCATCGGCACGCCGATGGCGAGCGCCACCAGCATGGCGAGGCAGGCGAGCTCGAGCGTGACCGGCAGCTTCTCCAGCACCAGTTCGGAGACCGGCTTCTGCAGGCGCACCGAGACGCCGAGATCGCCCTGGAGCACGCCGGCCGCCCAGTAGGCGTAGCGCACCGGCAGGGGCTGATCGAGGTGGTACTTCTCGCGGATGAAGGCGATCACCTCGGGGTCGCGCTCCTCGCCCGTGAGCGCGGTCGCGACGTCGCCCGGCAGCAATTGCTGCAGGGCGAAGATGATCATCGAGGCGATGATGAGGGTCGGGACCGCGAGCGCGAGACGGTGGACCAGGAAACGCAGCATCAGTTCAGCTTGAGCCCGGTGAAGCGGGCGAGTCCGTCCGGATAGGGCACGAAGCCGGTGAGCTTCGGGCTGTAGGCCCAGAGCAGCTTGCGGTGCATCAGGTAGACGCCCGGACGGTCGTTCAGCACCGTGTCGGCGAGCGCCTTCCAGGCGGCCTTGCGCTTCTCCGGATCGACCGAGCCGCGCTCGGCCTGCAGCGCCGCGTCGGCGCCCTCGCTGCAGTAGCGCGGGTAGTTCAGCGGCGCCTTGCAGGCGAGGAAGCTGAAGGTGTTGCCGTCCGGGTCCGGCCGGCCGCTCCAGTTGTAGAGATAGGCCTCGTAGTTGCCCTTGTCGGCGATATCGAGCGCGGTGGTGAAGTCGGTGGCCTGGAGCTTCACGTCGAAGCCCGCCTCCTTGGTCATCGCCTGGATCACCTGGCCGACCTGCGGCGCCTCGCTGTTGGCGTAGACCATCATGGTGATCTGGGGCTTGGGCTGGCCGGCTTCCGCCAGCAGCGCCTTGGCCTTGGCCACGTCGCGCTTCGGGATCGGATAGTCCTTCACGTAGTCCGGGTGCTTCGGCGAGACCCACTGGTTGCCGGGCAGGAACTCGCCGTTGAACACCACCTGGCTGATGGCGTTGCGGTCGAGCGACAGCTCGAAGGCGGCGCGCACCCGGGGGTCGGCGACGGGCGAGCCGGCCTTGGCGAGGTTGAACAGCACCGACTGGAAGCCGAGTTCGTAGGTCGAGGCGAGCTTGAGCTTGGCGTCGCGCGCCACCTGCGGCGCGTCGGTGGGAGCGAGGCGCTCCAGGAGGTCGAGCTGGCCGGCGCGCAGGTTCGTCAGCCGCACCGTGGTGTCGGGGATCGGCCGGAACTCGATGCGCTGGATGTGGATCTGGTCCTTGTTCCAGTAATCGGGGAAGCGCTCGACCACGATGCGGTCCTGCGGCACCCGCTCCACGAACTTGAACGGGCCGGCGCAGACCGGGGCGGTGGAGAACTTGTCGCCCAGCCGCTCGGCGGCTTTCGGCGAGACCAGCATGCCGGCCCGGTCGGTGAACTGCGCCATCAGCGGCGCGAAGGGCTGCTTCAGGGTGATCCTGAAGGTTAAGTCGTCCACGACCTCCACGGTGTCGATCGGTGCGATCTCGCCGCGGCGCTGCGAGCCCGGCATCTTCAGGTGGCGCTCGATCGAGAACTTGGCGGCGGCCGCGTTCACGGGCTCGCCGTCGTGGAACTTGGCGCCGGGGCGCAGGGTGACGGTGAGCACCTTCTCGTCCGCCGAGAGCTCCCACTTCGTGGCGAGCTGCGGCACCGGCTTCAGGTCGGGGCCGATATCGACGAGCTTGTCGCAGAGCGCGGCGAAGACCATGCGGCTCGCGAAGGTGCGGGCGAGCGTCGGGTCGAGGGCGTCGGGATCCTCCATCATGCCGTAGCGCAGGGTCTGGGCCGAGAGCGGCGCGGTGACCGCGAGCCACGCGGGCAGCGCGAGCCCTGCGGCGAGGCAGGCGGCGGAGAGACGCAACATCCAGTTGTCCCGTTCGTGCGAGGATGGATCGGCCAGAAGGGTCCGGCGCGCGGGCCGGCACGTCAAGACCGCGGCGGCGCGATCCTGTGGCACACGGTGTTCCAAGCAGCATCCGTGCCAGCGCGCAGCGGCGCGGCACAACTTGTGCGGTCCGGCGGAAGGGCGCAACAGAAGTGCCGAGCCCGCGACGCGCCCCGGCAACCACGGACCCGAACCGATGAAGCCCTTCGCCTGGAACCACGGCTATCCCTCGCTGCGCATGCCGATCTTCGGCCGCAACGTGGTGGCGACCTCGCACGCGCTCGCCGCCCAGGCCGGGCTGAAGATGATCTGGCAGGGCGGCAACGCGGTCGATGCGGCGATCGCCGCGGCGGCGGCCAAGACCATCACGGAGCCCTGCAGCAACGGGCTCGGCTCGGACGCCTTCTGCATCCTGTGGGATGGCCGGCAATTGCACGGGCTCAACGCCTCGGGCGGCGCGCCGGCCGCCTGGACGCCCGAGTACTTCCGCCGCAAGTACGGCGAGGCGGCCCGCCCGCCGATGCGCGGCTGGGATTCGGTGACGGTGCCGGGCGCGGTGGCCGCCTGGGCGGCGCTCTCCGAGCGCTTCGGACGCCTGCCCTTCGGCGACCTGATGCAGCCCGCGATCGAGATCGCCGAGCGCGGCTACCTCGCGCCGATCGTGGTGCAGCAGAAATGGGCCGCCGCCGCCCGCGTGGCGGACCTCGCCGGCCAGCCCGGCTTCGCCGAGGTCTTCCTGCCCCACGGCCGCGCCCCGGAGGTCGGCGAGCGGGTGCGCCTGCCGGGCATCGCCCGGACGCTGCGCGCGGTCGCCGAGACCGGGGCCCGCGCCTTCTACGAGGGCGAGATCGCGGAAGGCATCGCCCGCCACGCCGCCGCGCACGGGGGCGCCATGACGGTGGCCGATCTCGCCGCCTTCCGGCCCGAATGGGTGGAGCCCACGGGCCAGGATTACCGCGGCTACACGCTCCACGAGATCCCGCCGAACGGACAGGGCATCGCCGCGCAGATCGCGCTCGGCATCTTGGAGGATTTCGATCTCGCCAGCCTGCCGCCGGACGGGCCCGAGAGCCAGCACCTCCAGATCGAGGCGATGAAGCTCGCCTTCGCGGACACCTACCGCTACGTCGCCGACCCCTCCGGCATGACGGTGACGCCCGACGAGATGCTCGACCCAGCCTACCTGAAGACCCGCGGCCGGCTCATCGACCGCGCGCGGGCGCAGGATTTCGGCCCCGGCAACCCGGCCTCCGGCGGCACGATCTACCTCACCGCGGCGGACGAATCCGGCATGATGGTGAGCTTCATCCAGTCGAACTTCATGGGCTTCGGCTCCGGCGTGGTGGTGCCCGAATGGGGCCTCAGCCTGCAGAACCGGGGCTACGGCTTCCACCTCGATCCGCGCAGCCCCAACGTGGTGGCGCCGGGCAAGCGGCCCTTCCACACCATCATCCCGGGCTTCCTGACCAGGGACGGCGCGCCCGTGATGAGCTTCGGGGTGATGGGCGGCAACATGCAGCCGCAGGGGCACGTGCAGACGCTGGTGCGCATGCTCGACCACCACCAGAACCCGCAGGCCGCCTGCGACGCGCCGCGCTGGCGCGTCAACGAGGGGCTCAGCATCAACGCCGAGTCGACGATGCCGGCCGAGACGGTGCAGGCGCTCGCCGAGCGCGGCCACCGCATCGAGGTGATCAACGACAGCTACCAGGATTTCGGCGCCGGCCAGTTCATCTGGCGCATGGGCGACCCCGCCGAGGACGGCTACGTGGCGGCGAGCGACCCGCGGCGCGACGGGCAGGCCGTCGTCGCCTGAGCGCGGCTGCGCCTTCCGCCCGCCCGGCATCGCGGCACACGATCCGTGCCGCAGCCGCGGACGGATGCGGTGTATGGGCTATCGCGTAGCCTTCGCACGCCAAGGCGCATGTCCGCTTAGAGCCGTTCCCGATCGCATTGCAAGCGGGAACGGCTCTAAGCCCTTGTTTTGACGCGCTCTCTTGCGCTGAACCGGCGTGCACTTCGGCAGAGAGCGCTCTAGACTGGTCATGCCGCCAACCTTCGCAGCATCCCGTGCATGGTTGCGCGAGCGGTCGAGCCAAGCGCACGAAGTGTTAAACCTCGGCGGATACAGGCCTTGGTTGCGAGCAAACTCTGCTGCAACCGCCGGCATGATAAAGCGCGACCTCTACTCAACAGTCATCAAGCCCTTCGGCAGCGCTCGTGAGGGAGCCGCAGCGGTCGAGTTCGCGCTCGTGGCCGTGCCCTTCCTGGGATTGTGCGCCGCGATCATCCAGGTCGCCTTCCTGATCTGGGCGGCGCAGAACTTCGACCGCGCCCTGCAGGTGGGCGTCCGGTCCCTGTTCACCGGGCAGTTCCAGCTCTCGAATGCCGGGCAGACCGACCCGACGGCGATCCTCACCGCCCTCCGGTCGCAGATCTGCGGCGCGGGCTCGGACAATCGCGTCACGCTGTTCGACTGCTCCGCGGTCAAGCTCGACGTCAAGACGGCCGGCTCGTTCGGATCATCCGCGCCCGCGAGCCCGGTCGACCCGAACACGGGCACGTGGAGCACGTCGTTCGGGAACACCTACGTCTGCCCCAAGCCCGGGGCCATCGTGGTCGTCACGGCGGCGGTCAAGCTCCCGACGCTCCTCGGCCTGCTCGGGACGAACTTCCGAACCTTCGCGGACGGCTCGTACCTCCTGATGTCGACGGCGGTGTTTCGCACCGAGCCGTATCAGACGACCGGGACCACGGCATGCGCCAGCTGAAGCCGGCCGGGTCCGCCGTCGCCGCTCTCGCGCGCTGCCGCGCGGGCAGCGCCATGACCGAGTTCGCGCTGCTGCTGCCGGTGCTGCTGCTGATTCTCGCCGGCGTCTCGGAATACGCGCACGCGATCGACAACTGGCGCAAGCTGACGCTGCTCGCCCGCACCGTGTCGGACCTGACCGCTCAGGGAGACACGCAGAACCCGGTCAGCTCCGGCCTCATGGGTGACATCCTCGCCTCGTCGAGCGCCGTGCTGCGTCCCTTCGACAGCTCAGGCGTCAAGATCGTCGTGAGCGCGATGGGAGTGGACCTGACAAAGCTCAACCTCGTCCCCAAGGTCTGCTCCAGCACCGCGAGCGCGAACGCGACCGCCCGGGGGCTCGGCGGCGCGGCCGACCTGACCGTGCCGCCCGGGTTTCAGACGACCGGCGTGCGCTACATCCTGACCGAGGCCAGCATGGACTACCGGCCAATGCTCGGCAGCGCGTTGCTGAAGCTGTTCGGTCAAGCGAGCGGAACGTTCAGCTTCAAGGTCAGCATGCCCTGGCCGGCCCGAGGGGGACGGAAATACGGAGCCAACACCTACACCGAGGTGATCCTTCCGGGAGGCGCGGAATGCAAGTAGCCGCCTTCCGCCGGGCTTTCGCACGACTCCGCGGAGCTCGGGACGGCAACGTCGCGATCCTCTTCGCCTTTCTGAGCCTGCCGATCCTGGGCTTCACCGGGGCGGCGATCGACTACGGGTTGGCCACCCGCCTCGAGGTGAAGCTGCAGGCCGCCACGGACGCGACGGCCCTCGCCCTGTGTCAAACGCCGCTCTCCACGACGAAGGCCGCGTTGCAGCTCCAGGCCGGCACGATGATGACCGGCTTCATGGGGGCGACGGTCACGCTCGACGCGATCACCATCACCGACAATCCGCGGCAGATCACGCTGACCGCGCGCGCGCCTTCACCCATCTTCTTCGGCAAGATCACCGGGACGACGACGATCCGGCCGCGCGCCACCGCGCGCTGCGCCACACCCTTGCCGAAGACGTTCGAGATCGCGCTCGTCCTCGACAATACCGGCTCGATGAACGTCTCGGGCGGCGGCCAGACGAAGATGCAGGCCCTGAAGACCGCGGCGGCCAATTTCGTGGATTACGTCTACAGCAACGACGCCTTCTCCGCCGGGACACGCCTCTCCATCGTGCCCTTCGCCTCGGCCGTGGCGATCCCCGCGAGCTACCGCTCAGCTTCCTGGATCGACCTCACAGGCAAGTCTTCGTATCATTGGACCAACGTGCTCTCGCCGGGTGGCTCCAACTTCACGAACCGGCTGCAGATCTTCGCCAAGCTGCAGGGCGTCTATGCCGGCTGGGGCTGGGCCGGCTGCCTGGAGACCTTGCCCTATCCGCTCAACATCCAGGACATGACGCCGTCGTCCAACGATTCCTACTTCGTGCCGATGTTGGCGCCCGACGAGCCGGGGGACAGCAGTGCGACCTATGCTTGCGTTGGACAGAACTGTAGCTACAACAGCTACATCGACGACAAGACCGACAAAACAAATTGCGACACGACGAACAATCTGACATTTGCGCAACTGGAGGGGCGGGCCTGCAAGTACGTCTCGCCCACCGGAGCCACACCGACAAATTCGAATTATTTTACCGGGGTGCCGAACGGTCCGAATTTCGGATGCACGACCCAGCCGCTGCAAACGCTGACGAGCGATACCGCGGCGCTGAAGGCCCTCATCAACAGCATGGCGCCCCTCGGCTCGACCAATATCTACGAGGGCCTGATGTGGGGTTGGCGCACGCTCTCGCCCCTGAGCGTCTTCGCCGGCGGAGCGAGTCCGCCAGCCTCCTACAGCTCCAGCGCGGTCAACAAGGTCCTCATTCTGATGACGGACGGGGAGAACAGCTGGCCGATGAACGGGAACTCGCCGTACAATCAGTCGATGTACTTTCCGGCGGGCTACATCAAGAATGCGGACGGGTCCGGCCCCAATCCGCGTCTGCCGCCCGGAAACCAGAACATCTCGACCACGTCCAGGGCACGCAATGCGCTGGACGCCCTCACGTCGCTGGCCTGCAGCAACGCGAAGGCTGCGGGCATCTCGATCTATACGATCGGGTTCAGCGTCCCGGCCGATCCGATCGATCAGCAAGGCCTCAACCTTCTGAGCAGCTGCGCCAGCGCGACGAATCAATTCTTCGTCGCCAACGACGCGAACGGCCTGATCACCGCCTTCAATCAGATCGCCTCAAGCATCGGGTCGCTGCGCCTGACGCAGTGAAGGCCTCTCGCGAAACGCCCGATCACCGGGTGCCCTCCCTCCGCGCACGACGGCGCTGCGGGCGTTGTGTCAGGTGCTCCGGAGGCCGGCGGCCTGCCCGAAGCCGCCAGACGACCCCGGCTTCAGGGAACACGACCGCGGCGGCGCGCGGCCGGAGGTCGGCCAGGCTCCGAGAGTTCGCATTTTCCGAAGCGGACCATAGAAAAATCGTTCTTCTCTTCGCCGATCCGTTCCAGCAGACCTGACTCACCGTTGAAGGTCACTGTCCCCGTGTAGGGCAGATCGGATGTGGCCGGCTCAGACACGCCGGGCGAATTCGAGATCGAAGGATCTGCAAGGTTTCGGGAGCTGAAATGGCAGTCGAGGTCACCGATACCCTGGTCGTGGGAGCGGGCCAGTCAGGTATTGCGATGAGCGAGCACCTCACCGCACTCAAGATCCCGCACATCGTCCTGGAGCGCAGCCGCATCGCGGAGAACTGGAGTTCGATGCGCTGGGACTCGCTCGTCGCCAACGGGCCGGCCTGGCACGACCGCTTCCCGAACCTGACGTTCGAGGACGTGCATCCGGACACCTTCCCGACCAAGGATCGCGTCGCCAAGTATTTCAATGACTACGCCGCGATGATCAAGGCGCCGATCCGCACGGGGGTCGAGGTCAGGCACGTCAAGCACAACCAGGGGCGCCCCGGATACACGGTGACGACATCAGACGGCATCTTCGAGGCCCGCCGCGTCGTCGCGGCGACGGGGCCGTTCCAGGTGGCGTCGTTCCCGAACATCGTCCCGGCCGATGCAGCGATCGATCAGCTGCACTCGTCCAACTACAAGAACCCCGGACAGCTGGCCGACGGCGCCGTGCTGGTCGTCGGATGCGGCGCCTCGGGCTCGCAGATCGCCGAGGAGCTCTGCAAGGCCGGACGGCAGGTCTACCTGTCGGTCGGCGAGCACTACCGCCCGCCGCGGGCCTATCGCCAGCGCGACTATTGCTGGTGGCTCGGCGCGCTCGGCCTGTGGGACGAGGTCAAGTCGAAGCGCAAGAAGCGGCACGTCGCCTTCGCGGTGAGCGGCTACGAGGGCGGGCGGACCGTCGATTTCCGGCGGCTCGCACATATGGGCGTCACGCTGGTCGGCGTGACCCGTGACTACGCGAACGGCACGCTCCACTTCGCGGACGACCTCGTGCGGAACATCGCCGAGGGCGACGAGGCCTATTTCGACGTCCTGCGGGACGCCGACGCCTATATCGCGCGCAAGGGCCTGGACCTGCCGCCCGAGCCCGAGGCGTGGCACCGCTACGAGGATCCGGACTGCCTCAAGGAGCCGATCCTCAGCCTCGACCTGGGCAAGGCCGGCATCGGCACCATCCTGTGGGCGACCGGCTTCAAGTACGACTTCAGCTGGCTCGACGTCGACGCGTTCGACGAGCAGGGCCTGCCCCTGCACAAGCGCGGCGTCTCGGCGGAGAACGGCATCTACTTCCTCGGCCTGCCCGATCTGACGAACCGGGCCTCCGCCTTCATCTACGGCTGCTGGCAGGATGCCAAGCACATCGCCGACCACATCGTGATCCAGCGCAACTACGACGCCTATACCCGGGCCTGACGGGCCCGGGCCGCGCCCGGGCACCTGCCAAGACTCCCGGTGATCGGGAGTTTTGCGAGAGGCTCTCAGTACCCTCGCGCCAGGTCCACGCGGTGCTCCGGCGGCTGCCCTGCGCGCACCCGCCGGATGTTCTCGGCGATCTGCCGGGCCGCGGAGGCGGGGATCGCCACCGAGGCGAGGTGCGGCGTGACGAGGACGTTCTCCATCGTCCAGAGCGGGTGACCCTCCGCGAGCGGCTCGGTCTCGAACACGTCGAGCGTCGCGCCCCCGAGATGGCCGGAGGCCAGGGCCGCCACGAGGGCCGCCTCGTCGATCACCGCACCGCGCGAGACGTTGACGAGCTTGGCGCCCCGCGGGAGCGCGGCGATCGCGTCCGCGCCGATCAGGCGCCGCGTCTCGGGCGTCAGCGGCAGCATCACCACCAGGATCTCGCTCCGCGCGAGGAACGGGATCAGCGCGTCGGGACCCGCGTGGCACGCGATGCCGGGGAGCGCCTTCGGCGTGCGCGACCAGCCCGCGACGGAGAAGCCCTGGCGGGCGAGTTCGAGCGCCGCCGCGCCGCCGAGTTCGCCCAGACCCAGCACGCCGACCCGGATCTCCCGGGCCTCGCGCGGGTGGACGTAGTGCCAGCGGCCGGCGCGCTGGGCCGCCTCGAAGGCCGGGATGTCGCGGGCGTAGCGCAGCACCGCGAACAGCACGTAGTGCGTCATCATCCTGGCCATCTCGGGATCGGACAGGCGCGCGACCGGCACGTCGGGCAGGTCGTCCCGGCCGACGAGGGCGTCGGCGCCCGCCCCCAGGATGGTGACGAGCCGCAGGCCTGGATGCCGCGCGAAGAAGCCCACCGGCGGCTTCCAGACCAGCGCGTAGCGGACGTCGTCCCCCGGCCCGATCTCGTCCGGCGTCCGGACACGCACGTCCGGCAGCAGCGCCTCCAGCGCCGCGCGCCAGGGCTCGACCGGATCGACGGCGCTGGCGAAGACGAGGGTCTCGGTCACGCGCGGGCCTCCCGCGCCAGGGTGGCGAGCGCGGTGATGGCAAGTTCGTAGCCGAGGCCGCCGAGCCCCGCGACCACGCCGGTCGCCGCCCGCGAGACGTAGGAATGGTGCCGGAAGGGCTCCCGCTTCCAGATGTTGCTCATGTGCACCTCGACGATGGGCCCGGGAAATGCCTGCAGCGCGTCGAGGATCGCCACGGAGGTATAGGTGAGCCCGGCCGCGTTGATGGCCAGGCCCGCGGCCGTTCCCCGCCCCTCCTGGATCCAGTCCACGAGCACGCCCTCGTGGTTCGACTGCCGAAAATCGAGAGCGACGCCGACGGATCCGGCGTGCCGCTCGCAGCGCGCCTTGAGCGCGGGGAAGCTCTCGCTGCCATAGGTTCCGCTCGGGTCGAGCCCGTACAGGTTGGCGTTCGGGCCGTTCAGGAAGAGGATCGGGATCGGCGCGGTCATGGCGGGTTCCTCGGAGCGTTCCTCGGGGGCTTCCTGCCCCGGGCGGGCCTTCAACGCGGCACCCGCCGCTCGATGGCGGGCGCGACCATGCCGGGGATGTAGGCGTCGGAGATGAAGGCCCGGCAGTGCGTCTCGAAGGCCTCCACGAGGCGCGAGCGGTTGAGCTGCTTCAGGCGCGCGAGGCCGATGCGCATCGGGCGGTGCGTGCCCGCGAGCCGCACCCGCTTCAGCCGCTTCCCGTCGAGCGCGAGGTCGGAGCGCGGGCGCACGTTGAACAGGGTGTAGCCGTGGCCGTTGGCCACCATCGTGCGCACCACCTCCTGGTGGGCGGAGCGCGCGGCGATCTTCGGCTGCAGGCCCTCGGCCATGAAGAGGGCGAGGAAGTATTCGCGGCTCAGCGGCAGGTCGAGCAGGATCATCGGCTCGTCCACGATGTCGGCCATCGCGACCGCCGCCTCCCCGGCGAGCGGATGCCCCTCGGCCACCAGGACGTGCGGCGGCAGGTCGACGAGCGGGGTGAAATGGATGTCGTCCGGCACGTGCAGGTCGTACGTCAGCGCGACCTCGGTCTCCGAGCGGCGCAGGCCCGTGATGAGCTGTTCCTGGTCGCCCTCGACATAACGGATCTGCGTGGCGGGATAGGCGGTGGTGAAGGCGTGGGCGAGTTCGGGCACGAGCATCGGCGCGAGCGTCACCATGCAGCCGAGCGAGAGGGGGCCCCGCACCTGTCCCCCGGCCTCGGAGGCCAGGGTGTAGAGCCCTTCGGCCTGCTCCACGAGGGCCTTGGCCTCGCGCAGCACCTCGCGGCCGATCGGCGTCAGCGTGAGCCCCTGCGCGTGGTGGCGGACGAAGAGCTGCACGGAGAGTTCCCGCTCCAGGTGCGCGATGGCCGTCGAGATCGAGGGCTGGGAGATGTGGATGCGCTCGGAGGCGAGCGTGATGCTGCCGGTCTGGCCGGCGGCGATGAAGTATTCGAGTTGGCGCAGGGTGAACCGCATTCGCCGCCTTCAGCGAGCGCAGAGGACGACCAGTGGGCCGACCGGAAAGCCGCCGCGCGTCCTATCCGCGATCATAGGTCGCCCGGCACTCCGTAGCTCGGCGCGGCGACCGGGTCGAGGGCGCGGGTGACGTAGGCGTCGAGCTGCGGCCGGTAGAGGTCCCACAGCGCGGCAAGGCCCGCGATCGGGCAATCCTCGGTCCAGTCGACGCGCAGGTCCGCGACGGGCCAGGCGACCTCGCGCACCAGCATGAGCCCGGCCGAGTGCACCGGGCCGGCCTCACCGCCGGCCGCGAGCGCCGCCCGCATCGCGACGAGCAGGCGGTCGCCCAGATGCCCGGACGCGCCGAGGAAGGCCTCGACCATGGCCCCGGGCACGCGCGCGTCGGCGAGCAGGTTGCCGCCGCAGGCGACGTCCCGGTCGCGCGCCTCGGCCCAGGTCCCGAGCGCCCTGGGGCCGGAATGGATCGCCGTGCCGCCGGCCGCGTCCACCGCGAGGACCTGGCGATAGTCCATCGGACCGCCGGTCCGCCGCAGCACGGCGACGGCCTCGGCGGCGTCGGCGCCGAGCGCCATCAGGTCGAGGGCCCGGCGCCCGAGGCCCGGGTCAGTCACGTTCTGGCTCGCGACCGCGCCGACCCCCGCGCGGGCATGGGCGCAGCGCGCCGCGACGGCGGGCGAGGAGGACGAGACGGCGACGCCGAACATGCCGGTCGCCGCGCAGCGCGCCACGATCGAGAAGGTCATGCCGCCTCCGGGATCACCGCGATGGCGTCGATCTCGACGAGCCATTCGGGCCGGGCGAGCGCGGAGACCACGATCCCGGTCGAGACCGGATGGACGCCCTTCAGCCAGCGGCCGACCGTGCGGTAGACCGGCTCGCGGTAGCGCGGATCGACGAGGTAGATCGTGATCTTGCAGATGTGCTCGAGCCGCGAGCCGGCCTCTTCGAGCAGCATCGCGATATTGGCCATCGCCTTCTCGGCCTGACCGGCGGCGTCGCCGATCGCGACGCTCTCGGAGCTGTCGAGGTCCTGGCCGATCTGCCCGCGCACGAAGACCATCTGCCCGCGGGCCACCACGGTCTGGCAGAGGTCGTTGTCGAGCTGCTGCTCCGGATAGGTGTCGCGGGTGTTGAAGGGACGGATCCGCTTGTGGACGGTCATCGGGTCGTTCCTACCTCGGGCAAGAGCGAAGGCGGGCTGCGGCTTGCGCCGTCCGGCCCGGGGAGGAGCGACCGTGCGGGCGCTGCACGCGACCCGGCCGCTCGACGCATCGGGATCGACCGGCGGCGCCCGCTTCCAGGCTTGAGCGGGGCGAGGATATCGATCCGGCTGGTCCCAACAACAAGCACTTGCCGGGGTCGTGGTTCGGAAAATCCGAAGCCGCCGGAGGCCCGGCGAGGGCCGCGGACAGGGCTCCTCGTGTTGTCTCCGGTGCCCGCCGACCGTAACCATCCGCCCGGTCTTGCGCGTTGCGGAATCCACCGATGGTCACCCCTGTCACGGCACCCGGATCGCTCGGCATGTCCCTCGTCGAGACGCTGGACAGGCTCGTCGCCTTCGAGTCCGTCAGCGCCAGCAGCAACCTCGCGCTCGTCGACTACGTCGAGGCGCTCGCCCGGGCGAGCGGGGCCGAGATCGACCGGGTGCCCTCGGAGACGGGCGAGAAGGCCGCGCTCTGGATCACGCTCGGCCCGCGGGACGTGCCGGGCTACGTGCTCTCCGGGCACAGCGACGTCGTACCGGTGGCGGGGCAAGCCTGGTCGAGCGACCCGTTCCGGCTGACCGAGCGCGACGGGCGCCTGTACGGGCGCGGCACCTCGGACATGAAGGGCTTCGTTGCGGTCTGCCTGGCCCTGATGCCCGAGATGGCGGCGGCGGGGCTCGCGCGCCCGATCCACATCGCCCTCTCGTACGACGAGGAGGTCGGCTGCCTCGGCGTTCGCCCGCTGATCGCGCGGATGCGCGCGCGGGGCCCGCGTCCGCTGGGCTGCTTCGTGGGCGAGCCGACCGAGATGGGTGTCGTGGTCGGCCACAAGGGCAAGAGCGCGGCTCGGCTCACCTTTCGCGGACGGGCCTGCCACTCGGCGATGGCGCCGCAGGGGATCAACGCCGTCGAGTACGCCGCCCGCTTCATCGACCATGTTCGCCTGAGCGCCGAGGGGCTCGCCCGCGACGGTGCCCGCGACCCGCTCTACGACGTGCCCCACACCACCGGGCTCTGCAGCGTTGTCCGCGGCGGCACCGCGCTCAACATCGTGCCCGACGCCTGCACGGTCGAGTTCGAGTATCGCGCCATCGCGGCCGACGATGCCGGGGCGCTCGCCGGGGCCGCGATCGCCTACGCGACCGAGGTGCTGGGCGCCGAGATGGCGGCGCGCGATCCCGCCTGCGGCGTCGCGGTCGAGCCGCTCGTCGATTATCCGGGGCTCGAGATCGACCCGCGGGCGGATCTGGCGCTCCTGGCCAAGCGGCTCGCCGGCCGCGACCACCACGCCAAGGTGTCCTACGGGACCGAGGCGGGCCTGTTCCAGGCACTGGGCGACGTCCCGGCCGTGGTGATCGGCCCGGGCGCGATGGCGCGCGCCCACAAGGCCGACGAGTACGTCACGCGGGACGAGCTGGAGAGCTGCGCCGCCTTCGTCCGGAGGCTGATCGACGTATCGCGCTGAGCGGCAACCGAGACCCTGCGCGGCGCGCCCTCACTCCTCGGGCGTCGTGCGCTGCATCGACGGGCGCCGGCCGAACGCCTCGTACCACGCTGCCGCCCCGGGCCGGCCGGTACGCCAGCCGAGGTCGGGGAAGCGGAAATCGAGGTAGCCGAGGGCGCAGGCCGTGGCGACGGCGCCGATATCGAGCGCGCCCGCAGGACCGGCGAGCGTCGCCTCGATCCGGTCGAGGGCGCCGGCGATCTTCGCGACCTGGCCCGCCTCCCAGGCGTCCCAGCGCGCGGAGGCCGGGCGCAGCACGCGCTCGTAGCGCAGCAGCAGCGCGGCATCGAGCAGGCCGTCGGCCAGCGCCTGGCGGGCGAGCGCGTCCCAGCGGGCC
This sequence comes from Methylobacterium radiodurans, assembly GCF_003173735.1. Taxonomy (NCBI): domain Bacteria; kingdom Pseudomonadati; phylum Pseudomonadota; class Alphaproteobacteria; order Hyphomicrobiales; family Methylobacteriaceae; genus Methylobacterium; species Methylobacterium radiodurans. The sequence goes on from NZ_CP029551.1 coordinate 560,572, forward strand.
TCCCCGTCCGGGAAGAGGCGCGGGCCGGCCGAGCGCGCGTCGAGGTACTCGCAGATCATCCGGCTGTCGAACAGGGCGCTCCCGTCGTCCAGCACCAGGGTCGGGACCTTGCCGAGCGGGTTGTGGCCGACCGTCTCGGGATTGCGCTCGGTGGGCGTGGCCGTGACCGGAACGATCGCGATCGCCTCGGCCTGCCCGGTCTCGTGGGCGACGACCAGGACCTTGCGGACGTAGGGCGAGGTCCGGGCGTAGAGGAGCTTCATCGGGTCCTGTTCCTGTCGGGCGTGTCCGGCGCGGACGACCGCGTCACGGCTCGGGCGGGAAGGCGACGAGGCCCGCCTGCGGCACGAGCAGGCCCACCGGGGTCCCGGGGGCGTAGGTGGCGAGCGCCCCGTGCCCCGGCATCCGCACCACCACGCGCCCGCCCCCGACCGTATCGGATTCGAGGTCGGCGTGCAGGTCGATGTGCGAGCCCTGGTAGACGAGGGCCGCGACCCGGGCCGGCAGGGTCCCGGCCTCGCCCGCGGGGCGCACGCCGAGGTGATCCGGCCGCACGAACACGTCGACCGCGGCACCGGCCGCGCAAGCGCCCAGCGCGCCGGCCTCGACCTCGCGGCGGAGGCCGCCGACCGCGACCGTGGCGCGCTCGCCCGCACGGGATTCGAGACGGCCGGGCAGGAGGTTCACGTCGCCGATGAACCCTGCCACGAAGCGGTCCTGCGGGTGCCGGTAGACCTGGTCCGGCGTGCCGACCTGACGGACACGGCCGGCCGACATCACGACGATGCGGTCCGACATGCTGAGCGCCTCGCCCTGGTCGTGCGTGACGAAGACCGTCGTCACCCCGAGCCGGCGCTGGATCTCCTTCAGCTCGACCTGCATCGCCCCGCGCAGGTTCTTGTCGAGCGCCGAGAACGGCTCGTCGAGGAGCAGGACCTTCGGGCGGATGACGAGGGCGCGGGCGAGCGCCACGCGCTGCTGCTGGCCGCCGGAGAGCTGGCGGGGCGAGCGGTCCGCGAGGCCCGAGAGCTTCACGAGGGCGAGCGCCTCCGCGACCCGCTCGGCGATCTCGCGCTTCGGGACGCCCCGCATGCGCAGGCCGTAGCCGACGTTCTTGGCCACGCTCATGTGGGGGAACAGGGCGTAGTTCTGGAAGACGATGCCGATCTCGCGCTCGTAGGGCGGGGTGGCGGTGACGAGGTCGCCGCCGATGAAGATCTCGCCCGCATCAGCTTCCAGGAAGCCCGCCATCAGATTGAGCAGGGTGGTCTTGCCGCAGCCCGAGGGTCCGAGCAGCGTCAGGAACTCGCCCTGCTCCACCTGAAGCCAGGTCTCTTCGAGCGCGGTGACCGAGCCGAAGCGCTTCACCACCCCGTCGAGGCGGACCGCCGGGGCGGGGCGGGGGATCACGGCGGCGCCGGGCAGGCTCGCGGGCGGGGAGAGATCAACGGCCTTGCTCAACATTCAACACCTTGCCGAGCCCGAGAAACGTGTTGGCGACGGTCAGCGCGAGCGCCGTCACCGCGATGTAGATGACCGAGACGGCCGCGAGCGTCGGGTCCGCGAACTCGCGGACGTAGCCGTACATCGCCACCGGCAGGGTCTGGGTCGCCTGCCCCGTCACGAAGAGCGAGGCGGTGAACTCGTTGAAGGAGAGGATCGCGGCGAACAGCCAGCCGCTGACGAGGCCGGGCGCCAGCAGCGGCAGGGTGATGGTGGAGAGCACGCGGCCCGGCCGGGCACCGAGGCTGGCGGCGGCCAGCTCCAGCCGCTCGTCGATGTTCTGCAGCGAGATGTAGACCGAGCGGATCACGAAGGGCAGCACCACCACGACGTGGGTGAGGACCACGACGGAGAAGCCCCGCGCCGCGCCGATGCCGGTAGCGAGCACCAGCAGGCCGAGGCCGATGGTGAAGTGCGGCACGATCAGGGGCGAGAGCAGCACGCCCTCCAGCGCCGCCTTGAGGCGGAAACTGTACCGCTTCAGCGCGATGGCGAAGCCGGTGCCCACGCCGAGCGCGATCGTGGAGGCCCAGGCGGTGACCACGAGGCTGTTCCACAGGCCCGTCTGGAAGTCCCGGTAGGTCAGGGCACGGGTGAACCAGCGCGTGGAGTACTTGGCAGGCGGGAAGCTCAGGATCGCCCGGTCGTTGAAGGCGGCCAGCGTGACCACGAGGGCCGGCAGCACGATGAAGGCGAGGATCAGCCCGACGAGGACCTTGCCGGAAATCCCCAGGAGACGTGTGGAGAGGCCGCGGCGCATCAATGGCCTCCGAGCGCTTCGAGCGGGCGGGCGGCGCGTCGCACGAGCCACATCGTGCCGAGCGCCAGGACGAGGCCGGCGAGGCTTAAGGAAGCCGCGACCGGGAAATTGAACGAGGACAGGCCGAGCTGGTAGACCAGCGTCGAGACCACCCCGACCTTGCCGCCGCCGATCACCTGGGGCGTCGCGAAGGCGCTGAAGGTCCAGGCGAAGGCGGTGGTGAAGCCCGCCACCACGCCGGGCATCGAGAGCGGCAGCGTCACCGTGAGGAAGGCGCGCACCGGCCCGGCGCCGAGGCTCTGCGCCGCCCGCTCGTAGTCGCGGTCGATATGGGCGAGGGCGGCTGCCAGCATGATCACCATCACGGGCAGCGTCACGTGGACGAGGGCGATGATCACCCCGAGTTCGGTGAACATGAGCTGGATCGGCCGCTCGATCAGCCCGAACTGGCGGAGCGTCGCGTTCACGAAGCCGGAATTGCCGAGCACCACCGTCCAGGCATAGGTGCGCACCACCTCGCCGAGGAAGAGCGGCGTCACCGCGGTGACCAGGATGACGGATTTCAGCAGCACCGAGCGGGTGCGCACCAGGGCGTAGGCGACGGGGTAGCCCACGACCAGGGTGATCAGCGCCGTCTCGAAGCAGATCAGCACCGTGTCGCGCAGCGCCCGCAGCACGATCGGGCGGCCGAGATCGGTGAAGTTCTCCAGCGTGAGCCCGCCGACGTCGAGGGAGCCCGGCACGTAGGCGTGCAGGCTGTAGCGCAGGATCGCCACCATGGCGGCGACGATCGCGGCGGCGACGAGCACCGCCGGCGTCACGAACAGGGGCAGGAAGGGCCGGCGGCGAATCGCGGGTGTCATCGGGATTCCGGTCGATCGGGACGGACGGCACGCCCCTCTCACCCGGCCGCGCCGGGCGAGAGCATGCGGGCCGGAGACGGCGAAGTCTCAGCGCGCCATGATGTTCTCGGCGAACCACTTGCGCCAGAGCGCCGTCTTCTCGGCCCTGAGCTTCGGGTCGATGTTGATGGCCTGGGTCTTCCACTGCTCGGCGGTGGTGAACACGCCCGGGAGCTTGGCGGTCTCGGGATCGACCTTCGCGTTGGTGACGGTGGGGCTGCCCTTCTTGAGCTGCGCGATCTTGGCCTGCACTTCGGGATCGAGGGCGATGTTGATGAACTTGTAGGCGAGATCGGCCTTCTTCGAGCCCTTGTTGATCGCGACCGTGTCGATGCCGAGCACGCCGCCCTCCTTCGGGATCACCACGGTGATCGGCACGTCCTGGCCCTTCATGTAGTAGGCGTTCATGGTCAGCACGACCTGGACGGGGGTCTCGCCGGAGGCGATGAGCTGCTGGCTGTTGGCGTCGTTGGTGTAGAAGGCCCGGAAGTTGGGCTTGAGCGCCTCGAGCTTGGCCTGCCCCTTCTCCCAGGTGGCCGGGTCGCCGCCCGAGAGCAGCGCCGAGACCGCGATGATGTGGCTCGGGTCGAAATCGGGCGCGGCGAGGCTGTTCTTCAGCTTCGGATCCCAGAGGTCGGCCCAGGAGCCGAAGGTCATGCCCTTGGGGGCGAGGTCGGCGCGATAGCCGATCGTGTAGACGTAGCCCCAGGTGCCGAGATGGGCGGGGCTGACCTTTGCCTGCTCGACGAGGTTCTGGGAATTCGGGATCTTGGCGAGGTCGAGCGTCTCGAAGAGGCCGTCGTTGACGTAGAGCCAGCCGACATGGGCGGTCGTGAAGGTCACGTCGCTCTCAGGGGAGCCCTTGGCGAGCTTGGCCTTGTTGAGCCGGTCGATGGTGCCGCCGGTGATGTACTCGACCTCGACGCCGGTCTCCGCCTTGAACTTTGCGGCGATAGCCTCGTCGATCAGGTCGCGGAAGCTGCCGCCCCAAGTGCTGACGACGAGCTTCTCGGCCGCCTGCCCCGGGATGATCGATGCGACCAGGACGGAGGCGGCGATGAGCGGTGTCAGAAGGCGGATCACGTCGGTGGCTCCTCTCGGTGTCATCTCAAGGTATTCGCAAGCGCGATGCCAATCACGCCCATCCACGATCACGAACGATATCGCGGCCTCTTCTCGTGCGACCTTGCGGATCGACGTAGCATAGACCGGGAAACTTCCACTCATCGATGGCCGCACGGCCACCCTTCGCCCGGATCATGCGAGCAAAGCTCAATCGATACGGCTCGATTCCGCGCGTGCTCGCGCGCCGACGATCCGAGCCCTGGCCTCTCAAGGCCTCCCCGGATGGTCAGCTTGCGAAGATCGGATCATCGCGCGGCGCGGCCCTCTCTCGGAAAGCGAGGCTAAATGGCCGCACCCGTGCATAAAGTACGATTTCCGGAAGCCCCTGGATCGGAAATCCCGAGGCATCGGACCTCGGGAGCCGGCCCCGGCCGAACCAGTGTCAGGGGGCGGCGGCCCGCACCGGTGGCGTCCGCAGGATCGAGCGGTCGACCGCGCGGATGTCGCGGTGACCGCAGAGCGCCATCGTGGTGTCGAGTTCCTGGCGGAGGATCGACAGGGACTTGGCGACGCCCGCCTGTCCGTAGGCACCGAGCCCGTACAGGAAGGCGCGGCCGATGAAGACGCCCTTCGCCCCGAGCGCGACGGCCTTGAGCACGTCCTGCCCCGAGCGAATGCCGCCGTCCATCAGCACCTCGATGCGGGATCCGACCGCGTCGACGATCTCGGGCAGCACTGTGATGGACGAGGGCGCCCCATCGAGCTGACGGCCGCCGTGGTTCGAGACGATCAGCGCCTCGGCCCCCGTCGCGGCCGCCTTCTCGGCGTCCTCCACGTCGAGGATGCCCTTTAGGATAAGGGGGCCCTGCCAGCGGTCGCGTATCCGCTGCACGTCGTCCCAGCCGAGGCGCGGGTCGAACTGGTCCGCGGCCCAGGCCGAGATGGAGCTGGTGTCGCGCACGCCCTCCACGTGCCCGACGATGTTGCGGAATGTCCGCCGCCGCGTGCCGAGCATCGACCAGCACCAGCGGGGCTTCGTCAGCAGGTTCAGCGCGGTGCCGAGCGTCGGCTTCGGGGGCGCGGAGAGGCCGTTGCGCAGGTCCTTGTGGCGCTGCCCGAGGATCTGCAGGTCCAGGGTGAGCACCAGCGCGGAGCAACCCGCCGCCTTCGCCCGATCGATCAGCCTGTCGTTGAAGGCGCGGTCGCGCATGAAGTAGAGCTGAAACCAGAACGGCTGGGTCACAGCCTCGGCGACGTCCTCGATGCTGCAGATGCTCATGGTCGAGAGCGTGAACGGCACGCCGGCCGCCTCCGCGGCGCGCGCCGCCAGGATCTCGCCGTCGGCGTGCTGCATGCCGGTCAGGCCGGTCGGCGCCAGGGCAACGGGCATCGCGACCGGCCGGCCCGCCATCGTGGTAGTGAGCGAGCGGTCGGTCATGTCGACCGCAACCCGCTGGCGCAGCTTGATCGCCGCGAAATCGGCCTCGTTGGCGCGGTAGGTGGACTCGGTCCAGGAACCGGAATCGCAGTAATCGTAGAACATCCGCGGCACGCGCCGCTTGGCAACCCGTCGCAGGTCCTCGATCGTCGTGATGATGGGTGCCATGGTTCTTATAGCTTCGGATCAATGCCGCTGAAGGAAGGTTCGGATGCCGCCGATGCGCTCCGCCCCGTGCTCTCCGGCGACGACGGAGCGCACGGTCTCAAGGTTCCAAAGCCGCCTCGAACGACGGCGATACGATCTCTCTAGCAGGATGCGGTGAGAACACGCTGCGTCCACTGGCCTGCATACATGCGCGCTAACGGGCCTGTCCTGGTCCTCGTTACAGAAGGCTGCCGCCGGCATCCTCCCTCGATGATTCTGCTCAGAAATCAGCGGGCTCGCCTTCGAATCTATCCTTGCCCCCTGTCGAAATGAGGCTCAACGCAACCCTCGCAAATTCGCCCCGAGCGATGCCCAACTTGCGCACCGCCGCAGGAGGGGCACTTGAACACCCTCTATGCCCGGACGGCACCTATCCTTTGCCTCGCACTGCATCAACTGCAGTGTCGGACTTGAGTTGGTAAGTGCCTCGGTACAAGTCGCCGTTTCATGTGAGATTTCTTGCGCCGTCTCGCACAATCAGGCATGATTTGCTTATCCAACGCGGATTAGTTGCCTTGAAAGCGGATAGGCATTCGCAGCCGCCCGCGTCAGCAAAGACCATGGATTAGGGCGAAAAAATGGCCCCTGCCCTTCGTTGCACGAGCGAAGCGTGGCTTGTTTTGCTTTTTCGACCTTGGATCCGTTGAAAATTAGCTTCTTTATAGAACGCGTGTCCAACGAACTTCCGCTCGTTCATCGGCTTAAAACTCAGTTTTACCAGATTACTATTGATAATACAGAGGACGATGCATTAATTTCTGTATCTACAAAAATATTCGCGAAGGAAATTCAAAAATTCCTGAACTGTTTTCAGATTAATACCTCCACTGATCAGCAGGTTAGCGACGGACGACCACCTCCGCTCTTAGGCACTCACATTCCCTGAGCTTTTGCCCGACCATGGTCGTCGTGGGGGTCGTCGTCTCGATGGCTTTGGCGGTCAGCGATTCCTCCATCGACCCGCGCATGAGGAAGCGGTTACGCCGGCTTCATCGACCGAGACGGCATCGGCGAACAGGCGGTCGAGAGGAGAAGGCCGGGAAATCGGGTCTACCAGTGCCGCCCGTTGCGGTTCGGCCCGAGCTGCGTACCGAGCACGCCTCGTTCGGGCCAGGCGCCGATCGCGTCCGCGTCGCTGCCGATGCCCCGCGAGGTCGCGAGGACCGCGTCGCCATCGGCCGGCTCGACCACATCCTCATCGATGCCGCCATCGTCGTCGCGCGCACGGACCGCGAGGCGCCGGGCGCCTATCGGCCAGTCGATGCGGGCATGATAGCGCCGGTCGTCCCCGCTGCGGTGCATCGGCCGCCAGGGCCCGTCGTCGATCCTGTACTCGCACGCCGCGACGCGGGCGTGCCCCAGCACGAGCGCGCCGACCTCCGTCTCGCCGGCGATACGGTGCTCTTCGGAACGGGCGAGCCGCTTGTCGGCCGGCGCAGTGATCAGAACGAAGGGCCAGGGCCGGGCCAGCTCCTTGAAGCGCCACGCGACCACGCCGCGATTGATCGCGGCGATGGCGTAGCCGACGGGCCCTTCCTCGATCTGTCCGGTGGAGCGGCAGGCGGCGTAGATGGTGCGCCCGTCGTTGGCGAGTTCGTTGTAGTGGGTGTGTCCCATCTCGACCAGGCAGACCGGACCGCGATGGATCAGGTCGGCGACGTGGGCAGCCTCGCCCACGGCCTTCAGATCGGCCGGATAGCTGTGCATGAAGATGGCGCAGGGCTCTTCCCGAGCCTCGGCCTCGGCCAGTTCGCGCTCAAACCAGGTGATCTGCTCCGCACCAAGGCGAAAATCCGGTCCGCCACGGCCCGAGCCGCACATATCGAGGAAGAGGCAGCGCGTACCGGAGATCACGGTCGCGTAGGGAAGCGGTGGGACGGACAGGCCGGCATAGAAGGCGTCGAGACTGCCGCCCTCCATGTCGTGATCGCCGGTGATGATGTGGACTGGCAGGCTCAGACCTTCGAGGGTGGCGCGAGCGAGCGCGTATTGCTCGGGAAGGCCATTGTCCGCGTTGTCGCCGGGCAGGAACACGAAATCGAGCCCGTCGGTCGCGCCAAGCTGCGCGATGATCGCCCGATAGTCGCGGGCGTTGTCGGCGTTCGGACCTGTGAGGTGCAGGTCGCCGACATGTGCGAAGGCCAGGATGTCGTCGCGGGCGCTCATCGTCTGGCTACTCCACGCCGACGGCGGCGCGTATCCGGCAGCTTGCTCTGTGCATGGGATAAGGCTCCATCGGCACGATCGACATCTTGGCACGAGGCGGCCACCAAAGTGGTGGCCGCCGCTTAAGTTGTCTTCCGAAGTTCTGTTCCGTTTTAATCCGTCACAAGGCTGTGATTTTCAGTGCCGGGAGGTCGCCCCGTCGTTGGATCTGCAGTCGAGAAGAATGTCGGCACAGCCCAGGATCGGCCGTCGACATCGCGGGATGCGATCGATGCGGGAAGGATCAAAGCAGCGGGCGCTCGCGAATCCGACCGTCGAAATCGACGTGCAGAAGGCGCTCGCCACCATCCGCCCCCTTGGCGGCGACCTCCAGGTGACGCGGACCGCGACCGGTGACCCGAACGTCGCTGTACCCAGCCTTCTCGACCGCCGCTTTCAGAGCCGGCAGATCCGGCTGCGGACCCAGGCCGAGCTTGTCCTTCGCCCAGTCCGCGCTGCCAGCCGGCGGACCTCCCGGCCGGCCGAGGACGACCTGCTTGCCGTCCGCGCGGGTGATCAGGCTGGCGTGCAGGAAGCCTTTCTCGAAGCGGCCCTGAACGGTGATGGTCTCGCCCTTCGTGACAAGCCCCCCGCCCTCGCCTTGCCGGCCGGTTTCGACCAAGGCGCGGCCCGTGCCGTCCTGAATCACGAACTTGTTGCCGAAGATCTCGGCCACCTCGCCCCTGGCCGCGACGGCGCCTGAGGGGGCGAGCGCTGAGATCGCCGTCGGGGTGACCGGTGTGGGTACAACGGCCTGTCCGGGTTGCGCCAGGGACAGCCCGACGGCACCGAGTGCCAGCGGCGCGGCGATGGCGCCGATGAAGAGACCGCGCCTCTTCGAGTGGAACCGGGCTGAGCCTCGCGCCCGCTCCAGTTGTTCCCGCGCCGGGCCCTCGATGATTGTATCGTCGCTCATGATCCTATTGTCCTGTTCGGTGACGTCCCTTTCGGGTCGACCAACGTCTAGGACGCCGGTCGAAACCGGCCCTGAACCACTTCGTTCAGGTTCGGTTAAACGGCGGTCGCTAGGCGCGCATCCCCAGGAACGGAGCCGTCATGAAGATCCTGCTGGTCGAAGATGACGAGGCGCTCTCCGCCGAGGTGGCCCAGGCGTTGCGCGCGGGGGGCTTCGCCGTCGATCTCGCCCGGAACGGCGTCGACGCCGGTCATCTCGGCGAGACCGAGACCTACGACGCAATCGTGTTGGATCTCGGCCTGCCCCAGCGCGACGGCGTGTCGGTGCTGCAGGACTGGCGATCAGCCGGGCGCACCGTGCCGGTTCTCATCCTCACCGCACGGGATGGCTGGAGCGACAAGGTGGCGGGCTTCAAGGCGGGTGCCGACGACTACTTAGTCAAGCCGTTCCGCGTGGAGGAGCTGGTGATGCGTCTGCGTGCCCTGATGCGCCGCGCCCAGGCCAACGGTGCAGCCCGGGTCGCGTGCGGACCGCTCACCTTCGATGCGGGGCTCGGCACTTTCGAGCACCACGGATTGCCGCTGCGGCTGACTGGACTGGAGTGGCGCGTGCTCTGCGCCCTCATCCTTCGCAAGGAGTGCGTGGTGCCGCGCGGGCAGTTGATCGAGCGGGTCTACGACGGCGATGCCGAGGTCGATTCCAACTCCGTCGAGGTCATCATCACACGCCTGCGCCGCAAGATCGCCCCCGCCGCCATCGAGACCGTGCGCGGCCACGGCTACCGGCTGATGCCGGCGGGCGCCGCGTGATCCCGCCGCTCCCGGCCAAGCCACGCCCCGGACCGCCGCGTCGGCTGTTCGGCGGCCCGGGCTCGCTGCAGCGGCGCCTACTGCTGACGGCGGGCGCGTGCCTCGCGATCGCGCTCGTCGCCGCCGGCCTCTCCATCGGCTTCATCCTGCACCGCTTCGTCCGCGGGCAGATCGACGGCCGGCTCGACGACCGCATCCTGTCCCTGGTCTCCGATCTGCAGCCGGCGGCCGACGGCACACTCTCCCTCGGCCGCGACCGGGACGGCCCGCCTTTCGACCGGGCGCGCTCCGGCTGGTACTGGCAGGTGCGCCGCGGGGAGGCCGTTCTCCGGTCCGGCTCGCTGGAGGAGCGCGACCTCGCGCTTCCGGAGATGCCGGTCCGCCGACGGGACCGGGACACCCCGTCGCCCGCGGACGGCACCGGCCCCTGGGGCGAAGGTCTGATCCTGCGAACGCTGACGGTCGAGGGCCGCGCCAGCGAGCCCCAGACCGTCTACGTCGCCTCGGCCCCGACCGCGGCCCTGCGGGGGCCGGTCCTGGAAGCGCTGCGAACGCTGCTCGTCTGCCTCGGGCTGATCGGGCTCTTGCTGTTCGCCGGCGTGCTCGTGCAGGTCCGGCTCGGCCTGCAACCTCTCCGACGGCTGCGCGACGAACTCGCCGCCGTGCGGGCTGGGGAACTCGACCGTCTTCCCGAGCGGCAGCCCACCGAGGTGCGTCCGCTGGCCGCGGAGATCAACGCGCTCCTTCATCAGAACGGGATCAACCTGGAGCATGCCCGGTCCCAGGTCGCGAACCTCGCTCATGGCCTGAAGACGCCGCTCGCAACCCTGTCCATCGCACTCGCCGAGACTGGCGGCGCGCGCGACGCGGCGCTCGCCCGGCAGGTGGACGCCATGGACCGGCGCATCCGCCATCACCTGCGCCGTGCCCGCACGGCCGCCATCGGCGGCAGCTCCCGAACAAGGGCCCATATCGCCGCCCATGTGGCCGATTTGGCGATCGCACTGCTACGCATTCACGCCGACAAGGCCATCGACTTCGTCAACGCGGTGCCAAACGGTCTCACAGCGGCCTGCGACCCGCAGGATCTCGACGAGATCCTGGGAAACCTCACCGAGAACGCATGCAAATGGTGCCGCGGACGTGTGCGCGTCGGCGCGATGCGCGAGGGCAAGGATGTCGTGATCCGCGTCGAGGACGATGGGCCGGGCCTGGACGAGGCTGCCATGGCCGAGGCATCGATCCGAGGTCGTCGTCTCGACGAAAGCCGGCCCGGCCACGGCTTCGGCCTGCCAATCGCCATAGAACTGGCGGAACTTTATGGCGGCTCCGTTGTACTTGGCGCGTCCGAGCTCGGAGGGCTTGACGCACGCTTGACATTGCCAGCCTGAATACAGCTGCAACCTTTGCCTTGATTAGACAAGGACCGATCAATTCCGGACGCACGATCGCCCGATGATGCGACCCCGCTGTTCAGCGCCTGATCGCCCGGTCGCTGCATTTCACCCCGTCCGGACCTTCAGCGGTGCTCCTCGGATGTCCGCTCGGGCTCAGCAGAGAGGGTCGCAGGCACGCGGATGGAATGTCCGGGAGGGGGCGCTCGCAGACCGTCGGCTCAGCGGCCATGACGCCGCAGAGCCGACCTTGGTCGCCGCCCGCTCAGATCTGCGCTTGCCCACCATCGACGAAGAACTCCACGCCGTTGACGAAGCTGGCCTCGTCCGACGCGAGGAAGAGGGCCGCCTTGGCGATCTCCTCCGGTTCACCCACACGCCCGAGCGGGATGCGCGAGCCCAGGACGTCGAGGAGGGCCTGCTGCTTATCGGCCTCCGCGCCGGCAAGACCAACGAGGCCAGGCGTGCGCGTCGCACCGGGGCTGACGACATTGACCCGAATGCGCCGCTCCTTCAGGTCGAGGATCCAGGTGCGGGCGAAGTTGCGCACCGCCGCCTTGCTGGCCGAGTAGACGCTGAAGGCCGGCGTGCCTTCGCTGCCGGCAGTCGAGCCCGTCAGGACGACCGCGCCGCCATCCTTGAGAAGCGGAAGGGCCTTCTGGACGGTGAACAGCGTGCCCTTCACGTTGGTGTCGAATGTGCTGTCGAACTGCTCCTCGGTGATGGCGCCCAGCGGAGCGAACTCGCCACCGCCTGCATTCGCGACCACGACGTCGATCTGCGCATGCTTCTGCTGGACCGCGTCGTAGAGGCGGTCGATGTCGGCCAGGCGCGCCATGTCGCCCTGGACGCCGGTGACGCGCCCGCCGATACGCTGAACCGCGGCGTCGAGCGCCTCCTGCCGGCGACCCGTGATGAACACCGACGCGCCCTCCGCCGAGAAGGCCTTCGCCATCGCCAGACCGATGCCGCTGGTGGCGCCGGTCACCACCACCACCTTGTTCTCGAAACGGTTCGTCATCGTCATTCTCCGTCGTTCGGCTTTGCCTGCCGTTGACGAGAGAGATGCTGTGAGAACGACGATGCGAGTAGACGGCAAACGTGGCACGTAGCGTTCCATGAGAGGAACGATGATGCGCGCCGATCTCAACGACTACCGCTACTTCGCCGAGGTCGTCGCTCATGGGGGCTTCGCCGCCGCAGGCCGAGCGCTGCGCGAGCCGAAGTCGAAGCTCAGTCGCCGGGTCGCGGCCATCGAGGCCCGGTTGGGCCTGCGCCTGATCGAGCGGTCGAGCCGGCGCTTCCGCGTCACCGAGGTCGGGCAAAGCTTCTACGAGCGTTGCCGAGCGATGATGGTGGAGGCCGAGCGGGCCGAGGCACTCGTCGCGGAGGCGCAGGCCGAGCCGCACGGGCGCATCCGCATGAGCTGCCCGAAGGGCTTGGTGGAGGTCGTCTCGGCGTCCGTTCGCGCCTTTCTGGCCCGCTACCCGAAGGTCAGCCTGCAGCTCATCGCCATAGACAGGCCCGTTGATCTGATCGAGGAACGCATCGACGTGGCCGTGCGAGTGCGGCGGGAGCTCGACAGTGACGCCTCGTTGACGATGCGCTCGCTAGGGCATTCGCGCTGGATTCTGGTTGCGAGCCCCCAGGTTGCCAGCCGACTCGGAGCTGACATCGCTTCCCTGCGCTCCGTCCCGACCCTCGGCACGAGCGACGATCAAGGCGAGGTGGAATGGCGGTTCGAACAGGCCGGTGGGACGACATATCGGCTGCGCCATGAACCACGCATGACGTGCAGCGACTTCGCGGTGCTGTGTGACGCTGCCGCGGAGGGCATCGGCATCGCCTATCTGCCCGAGCATGTCTGCGCCGCTCACGTCACCGCGGGCAGGCTCGTCCACATCCTCCGAGATTGGCAGGGCGAGGCCGGTATCGTCCACCTCGTCTTCACGACCCGGCGCGGCCTTCCGCCGGCGGTGCGCGCGCTGATAGACCACTTGGCGGCAGCCTTTCCGAAGCTGTGAGAGAGCGGCACAGCCTGCGCGCATCATCGCTCCGGTGGCTGCCCGGTAACGCCGCCGATGTCCGCTCGCCGGGCAGACGGACAGTAGGAGGGGTGATCGGTTTGGGTCATCAGCGGAATGGCCGCTCTGGGAACAGGGCCGTACGCCGGCAGACGCGCCTTCGGGGTGCGGTATCACCTCGGCCGTCCCGTCCGCGTGCATCCTCACGTTCTCGCACACGCTCCTGAGCCGGTTCAGGGCACCGGCACGTCCTCCGTCAGAGCATCAATGGAGAGCAGGTAGCCCAGCAGCGCCTCCTGATCGCCAGGGCTGTAGCCGGCCGCCGCATCGACCCAGTGGGTGTGCCCTTCTCCCGTCACGCGGGCCGTGCGCGCCGTGGCGGAGGCATGGTTAGCGGCAACGACCCGCCCGCGCAGGTCCCGGTCCACCAGGGCGCGCAGGCTGTTGCGCGGATCGGGCGCAAGGCCGCGCATGAGGGTGCCGGGTATGCCGAGCTGGACAGCGGAGTCTGCCCCGACCGCGACACCGCCGTCGTGCAGGTAGGGCGCCGACCATGCGAGGCCGACGAGATTCGGAACCTTGTAGCCGCCCTCGGTCCCGGCATGTGCCCAGCCGAGCTGGACTTGGCGAAGGGCATCGCCCTCGAGCGGGATCGGGACGATCTTCGGGTCGGCCTCCAGCGGGAACGGCGTATCGGTCGCGAACATCGTGGGAGCGGCGAGGCGCGCCTCCATCTTCGCCCCGGCGCGGGCCCGAGTTGGCTCGGTGCCGATCTCGCCCACGGGCACGATCCGGTTGTTGGTGAGCGCGGGGCCGGAATGGCAGCCGGCACATCCGGCCCGCTCGAACACCGTGCGCCCGGCCGCAACCTCCACCTTCGGGGCGGTCGGCGGACGCAGGAGGTTCTGGAAGGCCGACATGGCGTTGTTCGCGAAGTTCGCTGGCTCCCCGGGTACGGAGGCGAACAACCCGTTGTCCGTCACGTAGTTCGTTGCCGGAAAGCTCGGCAGGACGGCGAAGCGGTTGAGGCCCGGCGAGCCGGGCGTCGGGTCGAAGGCGGCCAGAAGCGCGCCCGGCGTCCTGCCGCCTTCGGGATCGTAGCGCAGGGCAGGATTGACCGCCCCCTGGAGCAGGATGCCGAGGTAGAGGTCTGTATCGAGGCCGAACAGCCAGGGCGCCGCGGCGGCGAGCTGTGTCGTATCGGAATTGGCGGCGTGCACGTTGTTGTTCAGCGACGACAGGCCGTGGAAAGGCCCGACGGCCTCGCGCCCGCTCCAGCTGTAGGGCTCGCCGTAGGCGGAGAAGCTCGACGGGATGGACGTCGGGTTCGTCACCCGGTCGGCGGAGGAGTCGAAGCTGCCCGGCGGCCAGCTCGCGACCTCGACCTTGGCCGCGGCCTCCAGCTTGTCGCGGTCCGGCAGTACCATGGTGCCTCCGCCGGCGGTCTGGACGGTCCGCGCCGGATCGCCGGCGAGGGCCGCGAGATCGACGCTGCCATGCATGAAGTAGGCGGAGGCGTTGGCCGAGAGCGCGAGCAGCAGGCCAGCGTTGAGGTCGGCGTTCGGCGCCCCCTCCACGACCTTGCCGGTGCGCGGATCGACCGCCGCATGACAGAGGGCGCAGGTGATGCCGAGGCGCAGCTGGCCGCGATCGTAGAATGTCTTCAGGCCGATGATACCGAGGCCGCCCGCCTCGACATCCAGGCCGGTCGAGACGAGGTCGCCCTTGCGCCACTGGCGCTCGCCGATCCGCACGTCGTTGGCGACGCGGACCTGAAGATTGTTCGTGGCTTGCCCGCCGAGGAGGATCACCGCGCGGGCGACCTCGTAGGGCGTCAGGGCGCCGTCGAGCATCCCCAGGACGTCAGTGAGAAAGACCTCGTTCCCGAAGGTCTCCGTGTAGAAAGCCTCCCGACCGCGCGCGACGACAGCCTCGTCGACGGCGAAGGCGCCGGCCTCGGGCGACAGCGTCCGGCGTCCCGCCTCTGTGGCCCGCAGCGCCTGCGCCTCCTCCGGACCGATGCGGCGCCCGAGGAGGTCATAAGCCGTGCGGATCGGGTAGCGGTCAGGATTCGCGAGGGCTTCGCGCGCCGGCATCGGTGCGTAGCTGAAACGGCCGAACTTCGCGACGCCGGCCGCGAGGATGAGGACAGCGCAGGCGATCAGGATCAGAGAGCGGGAACGCATGCCGAGGTCGGATCTCCGGCCTGTAGGGGTCGCCGGACAACAGGCGGCGACGGCCACGGTTCGATGACAGATCCGCGAGGCGGCAGGCGTCGTGCAGAACCGGACTCGTGTGGGCCGTCCGCATTGGGGGATGAAAGGAACTGGTGCGACGGCGTAGCTGAGTGGGGAGCGGCCCTCGAGCCCTCGTCTGAGAGCGGACGTTGTGGCTTCGATGCAGCTTCTTTAGCGAGGTTGGCCCTCTGGAGACTGAAATGATTCGACCGACAGGTTGGTACACTGATCGCGACGCCATCAGCTGCGTTGCTGGAAGCGCATGACGGCCACGCTGCTGACCGTAATGAAACACTATATTCGCTTGCAGATTTTTTAATATAAAGCAATAGTAATCAAATTATATCCGGGAACTATACGATTTTTCGACAACATACGCAGCAGAACTATTCCACGGACATCTGCACGTTCGCCGCTGTTCTTGATAGCCGTCGCTGCGGTGATGGGTGGCAGGGTCGAGAGTACGAAGCCCATTACCTTGAACAAGGCTACATCGCTGAGCATTACGACGAGGCCACCGACCGTCAGCGCGGAGAGGCCGAGCGCGAACGAGGCCGCGTGACGCTGCCACATCGTGGAGATCCCCGTCATCCGGATTCCCACGGGCAGGGATTCGATCTCGCATGTCATCGGCATTCCCTGTTGCCGACCACCGTCCTGAAGGTATCGTCGCCAGCGAAGAGTGAAGGCATGCGTTTGCGGCCCGAAGGCCCAGGGAAGCGGCGCTCCGGGCATACCGATGTGAGTGAGCCGAAATGGAAGCGGGCCGGACCTCGAGGTCACGGCCAGCCTTTCTTGCCATGGTGGGAATGTGTCGTCCGGTCCCGCCTTCGCCATCCGACAGTTGGGACCACACTTGCCTAAGGTGAGGGCCCAAAATTCCCTATTTTTGGGCCCCAGATTCCCTCTCCGTTAGAACAGGACCGGGCAGATCACGAGCACCCTGTCGTGGAACCGCAGGTGTCGCACTTGAGGCAGGTGCCGTTGCGGACGAGCGTGAAGTTCGCGCATTCAGGGCAGGCTTCGCCGACATAGCCCTTCATCTTGGCCTCGGCCCGGCGATCCGCGACGCTGCGCTCGGCGGGCTCCGCCTGCACGAAGGGAAGCGTCTCGATCGCCGAGGCCGGCTCCGCCTTCAGCGCGGTGGCGCCGCGGAGCGCGTGGACCGTGCCGCCGGCTGGCGCGCTCTGGCCAGTCGTGCCCGCGCCGACCCCGACCGTGCCGCCGGCGGGACCACCCTGGATCAGGGTGAGCCGGTCGGCCGAGCCCCGCACGAGGCCGCGGGAGACGATCGCCGCCGCGGGAGCGGACTTCGCCGCGTCGCGGGTGGTGTCGCCGCTCTCGCCGCCGCCGATCACCGTGCCGCCGATCTCGTTCGGGCTGACATGGGCGAGGTCCGCCCGGCCGAGATAGGACACCGCCAGCTCGCGGAAGACGTAGTCGAGCAGCGAGGTCGCGTTCTTGATCGCGTCGTTGCCCTGCACGAAGCCCGCCGGCTCGAAGCGGGTGAAGGTGAAGGCCTCGACATACTCCTCCAGCGGCACGCCGTACTGGAGGCCGAGCGAGATCGCGATGGCGAAGTTGTTCATTAGGCTCCGGAAGGTCGCGCCCTCCTTGTGCATGTCGATGAAGATCTCGCCGAGACGCCCGTCGTCGTACTCGCCGGTGCGCAGGTAGACCTTGTGGCCGCCGACCACCGCCTTCTGGGTGTAGCCCTTGCGCCGGGCCGGCAGTTTCTCGCGCGAGCGGATGCGCTCGACGCGCTCGATCACCCGCTCGACGATCTTCTCGGCGGCGAGCGCCGCCTTGGCGGCGGCCGGCGCCTGGACCAGGGCCTCCAGGCCCTCGTCGGCCTCCTCCTCGTCGTCCGAGATCAGGGCGGCGTTGAGGGGCTGCGACAGCTTCGAGCCGTCGCGGTAGAGGGCGTTGGCCTTCAGCGCGAGGCGCCAGGACAGCAGGTAGGCCGCCTTGCAATCCTCCACCGTGGCGTCGTTGGGCATGTTGATGGTCTTGGAGATCGCCCCCGAGATGAAGGGCTGCGCCGCCGCCATCATGCGGATGTGGCTCTCGACCGAGAGGTAGCGCTTCCCGATGCGTCCGCACGGGTTGGCGCAGTCGAACACCGCGTAGTGCTCGGTCTTGAGGTGCGGCGCGCCCTCCAGCGTCATCGCACCGCAGATATGGGTGTTGGCGGCCTCGATGTCGCGCTTGGTGAAGCCGAGGTGCGGCAGCAGCTCGAAGGTCGGGTCGGCGAGCTTCTCGGCCGGCACCTTCAGGGTGTTCGTCAGGAAGTCGTCGCCGAGCGTCCAGCGGTTGAACACGAACTTGATGTCGAAGGCCGACTTCAGGCCCGCCTCGATCGCGGCGATCTTCTCGTCGGTGAAGCCCTTGGCGCGGAGCGTCGCCGGGTTGATCGCGGGGGCCTGGCCCATCGAGCCGTGGCCGACCGCGTAGGCCTCGATCTCGGCGATCTCGGACTCGCGGTAGCCCAGCGCCCGCAGCGCGTCCGGGGCGGCCTGGTTGATGATCTTGAAGTAGCCGCCGCCCGCGAGCTTCTTGAACTTCACCAGGGCGAAGTCCGGCTCGATGCCGGTGGTGTCGCAATCCATCACGAGGCCGATCGTGCCGGTCGGCGCGATCACGGTGGCCTGCGCGTTGCGGTAGCCGTGCTCCTCGCCCAGGCGCAGCGCCCGGTCCCAGGCGGCGCGGGCGTGCTCGCCGAGGTCGGCCTGCGGGATGTTGGCGTGGTCGAGGGCCACGGGGGCGATGTTGAGGAACTCGTAGCCCTCGGCCTCGCCGTGGGCCGCGCGGCGGTGGTTGCGGATCACCCGCAGCATCGCGTCGGCGTTGTCCTCGTAGGCCGCGAAGGGTCCGAGCTCGGCCGCCATCTCGGCGGAGGTGGCGTAGGCCACGCCCGTCATGATCGCGGTGAGCGCGCCGGCGAGCGCCCGGCCCTCCTTCGAGTCGTAGGGCAGGCCCATGGTCATCAGCAGGCCGCCGATATTGGCGTAGCCGAGGCCGAGCGTGCGGTATTTGTAGGAGAGTTCGGCGATCTCACGCGACGGGAACTGCGCCATCATCACCGAGATCTCGAGTACCACCGTCCAGAGGCGGTTGAGGTGCTCGAAGGCCTCCACGTCGAAGCGCTTGGTCTGCCGATCGTACATCGTCAGCAGGTTGGCCGAGGCGAGGTTGCAGGCCGTGTCGTCGAGGAACATGTACTCGGAGCACGGGTTCGAGGCCCGGATCCGCCCGCCCTGCGGGCAGGTGTGCCAGTCGTTCATCGTGGTGTTGAAGTGCAGGCCGGGATCCGCCGAGGCCCAGGCCGCCTCGCCGATCTTCTCCCAGAGGTCGCGGGCCTGCGGGGTCTTCACCACCTTGCCGGTGGTGCGCGAGGTCAGGTTCCAGGGCTTGTCGGCTTCCACCGCCCGCAGGAAGTCGTCGGTGAGCGAGACCGAGTTGTTGGAGTTCTGGCCCGCCACCGTGAGGTAGGCCTCGGAATCCCAGTCGGTGTCGTAGACCGGGAAATCGATCTTGGTGAAGCCCTGGCGGGCGAACTGCACCACGCGCTTGATGTAGGCGTCCGGCACCGAGGCGCGCCGCGCCGCCTTGATCTCGCGCTTGAGCACCGGGTTGCGCTCGGGGTCGAAGCAGGCGTCGCCTTCCGCCTCGCACTGGGTGCAGGCCTTCATCACCAGCGTGAGGTGCTTCGAGACGACCTTGGAGCCGGTCACAAGTGCTGCGACCTTCTGCTCCTCCTTCACCTTCCAGTCGATGAAGGCCTCGATGTCCGGGTGGTCGATGTCGACGATCACCATCTTGGCGGCGCGGCGCGTGGTGCCGCCCGACTTGATGGCGCCGGCCGCCCGGTCGCCGATCTTGAGGAAGCTCATCAGGCCCGACGACTTGCCGCCGCCGCCCAGGCGCTCGTTCTCGCCGCGCAGCATCGAGAAGTTCGAGCCGGTGCCGGAGCCGTACTTGAACAGGCGGGCCTCGCGCACCCACAGGTCCATGATGCCGCCCTCGTTGACGAGGTCGTCCTGGACCGACTGGATGAAGCAGGCGTGCGGCTGCGGATGCTCGTAGGCGGTGGCCGACTTCGTCAGCGCACCGGTCTTCGGGTCGCAGTAATAGTGGCCCTGGCTCGGGCCGTCGATGCCGTAGGCCCAGTGCAGGCCGGTGTTGAACCATTGCGGTGAGTTCGGCGCCACCATCTGCTTGGCCAGCATGAAGCGCAGCTCGTCCATGAAGGCCTGGGCGTCCTCTTCGGAGGAGAAGTAGCCGCCCTTCCAGCCCCAGTAGGTCCAGCAGCCGGCGAGCCGGTCGAAGACTTGGGTCGCCGAGGTCTCGGAGCCCAGGCGCTCCTCCTTGGGCAGCTCACTCAGCGCCGCCTCGTCGGCGACCGAGCGCCAGAGGAAGGAGGGGACGTCGTTCTCCTCGACCTTGCGCAGGCGGGCCGGCACGCCGGCCTTGCGGAAGTACTTCTGCGCGAGCACGTCGCTCGCGACCTGGCTCCAGCTCTCGGGAACCGAGATGCCGTCGAGCCGGAAGACCACCGAGCCGTCCGGGTTGCGGATCTCGCTCAGGGCCTTGCGGAACGGGATGGCGGCGTAGGGGGACTGCCCGGCCGTGGTGTAGCGACGCTCGAACCGCATGAAACACACCTCTCCCGACGGGGCGTGACGGCCCCGCCCCACGCTCGCGCGCGGGATATGGTCCCAACTCTGGGGGCGCCGGATCCGACGCAGGGTAGAACTGCGGCGGGACCGGCGATGATGACGTGAAGGTGTCCGCGCGAGCCCCGAACCCGTGGCCGAGCCGCCCGAACCATGACCCGGAGATTAACGCCGAGGCCGCCTTCACGTCAACAAGTGGTGTGCCGGCTCCGAGTTCCACGCTAGATGTGGTAGGAAATGCGAAAACCCTGTGGATATTGCGGGCCGCCCGGCTAAGTGCTCTTTCGGCTTCCTGGATTCGGTTCCGGAAAATTTTCGATCCACAGGGCTCCGCAACCCCTGCGGGAAATGGCAGCCGACGCAGGATCTCGGGCCCGCCCGCGGATTCGCGCCGCGACATTTCGGCGACACCTGTGAGGGGGTGGGGACGGCTTTCGGCTGGACTCGTGGGGCCCGGCTGACCATAACCCGCCCGAAGCCTCGCGCCCGCGCGGGGATTCTCTTCGAAGGCCCCGGGGACACGCGATGGCTCTCAAGGACACGCTGCTGCGCATCTTCACGTGGTGGAACGGGCAGACGGTCTCGCTCGCACTCTACACCGCGCGCAGCGGCACCTATGTCGGCAGCGACGAGCTCGGCAACAAATACTACCGCGCGATGGGTCCGCTGATCGACCGCTCGGTGGGGCCGGAGCGTCGCTGGGTCGTCTACAACGGCTACGCCGACGCCTCGAAGGTGCCGCCCGGCTGGCGCGGCTGGCTCTGCCACAACGTTGAGGTCCCGCCGAGCGAGGAGGCGTACACGCCCCGCGCCTGGCAGAAGCCGCACGTGGAGAACCAGACCGGCTCGCCCGACGCCTACCGGCCGAAGGGGTCGCAGCTCTCCTGGGGCGCGCGGCCGGCCGCGACCGGCGACTACGTGCCGTGGACGCCCGACGCGTGAGCGCCCGCCCTCAAT
This sequence comes from Methylobacterium radiodurans, assembly GCF_003173735.1. Taxonomy (NCBI): domain Bacteria; kingdom Pseudomonadati; phylum Pseudomonadota; class Alphaproteobacteria; order Hyphomicrobiales; family Methylobacteriaceae; genus Methylobacterium; species Methylobacterium radiodurans. The sequence goes on from NZ_CP029551.1 coordinate 581,665, forward strand.
TCACCACCGTTCGGGTCTTGAAGGCGGTCTCGCGCGTCTGAACCCGCGTTCCCGGAGGGCCCCGCCTTGAGCCGCATCACCGCACGCCTGTCGGGCGCCGCGCTCGCCGCCGGCCTGGCCGCGCTGGGCGTGGTCCCGGCCCAGGCCGACAAGATCAAGAACCCGACGGCCGTGTTCTCGGGCCTCGACAAGATCACCGGCCGCATCGTCTCCTTCGAGGTATCGGTGGACGAGACGGTGCAGTTCGGCGCGCTCCAGCTCACCCCGCGGGTCTGCTACACGCGGCCGCCCACGGAGAGCGCCAAGACCACGGCCTTCCTCGAGGTCGACGAGGTCACGCTCGACAACAAGTACCGCCGCATCTTCACCGGCTGGATGTTCGCCGCGAGCCCGGGGCTGCACGCGATCGAGCACCCGATCTACGACGTCTGGCTGGTCGATTGTAAGGGCGGCACCGACGTGATCGCCGAGGCCAAGGAGCAGGAGGACGTGCCCGCACTCGCCTCCAAGCCCGAGAAGCCGAAGAAGGGCCGCGACCAGACGAAGACCGCCCAGCAGGTCAACTCGGCGGGCCAGGTCGACGTCGAGGCGCCGCGCGGCGTGCCGGTCCAGCCGCGCCAGAAGCCCTCGCGCAAGTTCTTCCCGTCGAACGAGGGCCCGGCGCCGGCCCCCCCGCCCCAGCAGCCGCAATCACTGTTCGACGCGCTGTTCCGCTGATCCCTCAGGCGTCGAGCGCCGCGAGCGCGTCCGCGCCGCGCACGCTCGCCGGCCACGCGTTCCACTCCGCCCGCTCGGCGAGAGCCTCGGCCAGCCGCCGCTTGTAGACGTGGCGCGGCAGCTCCTCGGCGCCGAACTGGGCGAGGTGGTCGGTGACGAACTGCGTGTCAGCGAGGCGGTAGCCGCAGGCCCTGAGGCGCCCCATCAGGTGGACCAGGGCGACCTTCGAGGCGTCCCGGACCGTGTGGAACATGCTCTCGCCGAAGAAGGCGGCCCCGAGCGAGACGCCGTAGAGGCCGCCGACCAGCTCGTCTCCCGCATAGACCTCGACCGTGTGGGCGTGGCCCTGGTCGAACAGCGCGCCGTAGAGCTCCCGGATGCGCCCGTTGATCCAGGTACGCTCGCTGTCCCGGCGCGGCGCGGCGCAGCCGGCGATCACCCCGTCGAAATCGCTGTCGCTCCGGACCTCGAACACGTCCGAGCGCACGGTCCGGGCGAGGCGGCGGGACACGCGGAAGCCGTCGAGGGGCAGCACGCCGCGCGCGCGGGGCTCGACCCAGTACAGGGTCGGGTCGGTCGCGTCCTCGGCCATCGGGAAGATGCCGGCGGCGTAGGCCTTGAGCAGGATCTCCGGGGTGATCTCCACGCGGGCGCCGTCGTGCATGAACCTGATCCGGGGCGGGGCCGGCCACAGGGCGAAGCCCGCGCCAGGCCAAGGCGTAGCGGATCCGGGCCCGCACCCACAAGCCGGGAAACGGGCCCGGGACAGGCCGCGAAAAAGGCCGGCCCCGCCGGGGCCGGCCTCGTCCGGGCCGGATGGATGCGGGAGCGCCTCAGGTGGCGAGGCCGCCCGCCTCCAGGAAACCCTCCAGCCAGTGGATGTCGTAGGCGCCGTTCTGCACGTCGGCATTGCGCACGAGGGTGCGGAACAGCGGCAGGGTGGTGTCGACGCCGTCGATGACGAACTCGTCGAGCGCCCGGCGCAGGCGCATCAGGCACTCGTTGCGGGTGCGCCCGTGCACGATCAGCTTGCCGATCAGCGAGTCGTAGTTCGGCGGGATGCGGTAGCCCTGGAAGGCGGCCGAATCGACGCGCACCCCGAGGCCACCCGGCGGGTGGTAGTAGGTGATCTGGCCGGGCGAGGGCCGGAAGGTGGCCGGGTGCTCGGCGTTGATCCGGCACTCGATGGCGTGGCCCTCGACCCGGATCTCGTCCTGGCTGACCGAAAGGTCGCTGCCCGCCGCCACCCGGATCTGCTCGTTCACGAGGTCGATCCCGGTGATCATCTCGGTGACGGGATGCTCGACCTGGATGCGCGTGTTCATCTCGATGAAGTAGAAGCGCCCGTCCTCGTAGAGGAACTCGATCGTGCCGGCGCCGCGATAGCCGAGCTTCTTCATCGCGGCCGAGCAGATGCCGCCGATCTCGGCCCGCATCGCCTCGTTGAGCGCGGGCGAGCCGCCCTCCTCCCAGACCTTCTGGTGCCGGCGCTGGAGCGAGCAGTCGCGCTCGGCCAGGTGCACGGCGTCGCCCCGCCCGTCGCCGAGGATCTGCACCTCGATGTGGCGCGGCTTCTCCAGGTACTTTTCCAGATAGACCGCGTCGTCGCCGAAGGCGGCCTTGGCCTCGGTGCGGGCGAGGACGACCGCCTGCTCCAGATCGGCCTCGGTGCGGGCGACCTTCATGCCGCGCCCGCCGCCGCCGGAGGCGGCCTTGACCAGCACGGGGTAGCCGATCTCGGCGGCCACGCGCTTGGCCGCGTCGATATCGTCGATGCCGCCCTCCGAGCCCGGCACGCAGGGGATGCCGAGCGAGAGCGCCGTGCGCTTGGCCTCGATCTTGTCGCCCATCGTGCGGATGTGCTCGGCCTTCGGGCCGATGAAGCCGATATTGTGGTGGGCCAGCACCTCGGCGAAGCGGGCGTTCTCCGAGAGGAAGCCATAGCCCGGATGCACCGCGTCCGCCCCCGTGATCTCGCAGGCCGCGATGATCGACGGGATGTTCAGGTAGCTCTCGCGGGCGGCGGGCGGCCCGATGCACACGCTCTCGTCGGCCAGCCGCACGTGCATCGCGTCGGCATCCGCCGTGGAGTGGACCGCCACGGTGGCGATGCCGAGCTCCTTGGCCGCCCGCAGGATGCGCAGCGCGATCTCGCCGCGGTTGGCGATCAGGATCTTGTCGAACATCGCGCCTACTCGATCGCCAGCAGCGGTTCGCCGAACTCGACGGGTTGGCCGTCCTCGACGAAGATCGCGCTGACCGTGCCGGCGCGCGGGGCGACGATCTCGTTGAAGGTCTTCATCGCCTCGATGAGCAGAACCTTCTCGCCGGCCTCGACCTTCGATCCGACCTCGACGAAGGGCTTGGCATCCGGCGAGGGCCGGCGATAGGCGGTGCCGACCATCGGCGAGGGCACGGCGCCCGGATGCGCCCGGGGCGAGGCCGGAGCGGGAGCGGCCGCCGGCGCGCTCGGGGCGGCGACGGGCGCGAGCGCGGCCACCGGGGCGGGGGCGGCCACCTGCACGCTCACCGGCTCCGGGCGGCGCACGACGCGGATGCGGAGATCCCCCTTCTCCACCTCGATCTCGGAGAGGCCGGTCTCGGTGACGAGGTTGGCCAGCTCGCGCACGAGGTCGGGATCGATGGGTTCGTGCTTGGGCATCGGGGCGGGGTCTTTCACGGCGATGTCGGTTGAGTCGGAGTGCCGCTCCGGGCGGCCATCAGGCGTGCCAGCGCGTCGAGGCCGAGGCCGTAGCTCATCGGGCCGAAGCCGCAGATCACGCCCGCGCAGACGGGAGCGATGAAGGAGTGGTGGCGAAACGCCTCGCGGGCGTGGACGTTCGAGAGGTGGATCTCGATCGCGAGCGCGCCGCTGCCGCTGATCGCGTCGCGCAGCGCCACGGAGGTGTGGGTGTAGGCGGCGGCGTTGATCAGCACGCCCGCGCCCGCGAGCCCCGCCTCCTGCACGAAGCCGACGAGTTCGCCCTCGTGGTTCGTCTGCCGGAAGGTCAGGTCCACGCTCAGGCGTGCCGCCTGAGCGCGCAGGTCGCGCTCGATGTCGGCCAGCGTCGCGGTGCCGTAGATGCCGGGCTCGCGGCGACCGAGGAGGTTGAGGTTCGGCCCGTTGAGGACGTGAATCGGGATCATGGAACCGTCGGGTGCCCGGCGCCGGGCGGCGGGCCGCTCTTAGACGATGGTTCGCGGGCGCCACAAGGGCGCGCCGCGCTGGACGATGGTTCGCAGGCGCCACAAGGGCGCGCCGCGCTGGACGAGGCCGCGCGGGTGCCGCGAATGGCGGCCCGCGCGCGCGGTCAGCTCAGCAGGAGGCGTGGCCGCACTGGCGCACGTCCGCGATCGTCTTGCGGATCGGGTCGACGCCGACCGCGCCCGGGATGATCTCCTCGCCGATGATGAAGGCCGGCGTGCCGGAGAGGCCGAGCTTGTCGCCGAGGCCGCGGTTCTCGGCGAGCGCCGCCTTCACCTCCGGCCCGGCCGCGTCCTTCTGGATGCGGGCGACGTCGAGGCCCATCTCCTTGGCGACCTGGAGCGCGCGGGCGCCGTTCACCCGGCCCTTCGACTCCAGGAGCTTCTGGTGGAACTCGAACAGCTTGTCGCCCTTGACCTGCTGCTTGACCGCGAGCGCGATCTGGCTGGCCTCCAGCGATTCGGGCCCGAGCACCGGGAAATCCTTGATCACGACGCGCAGCTTCGGGTCGGTCTTGATCAGGGTCTGGATGTCGCCGAGCGCCTTGCGGCAGTAGCCGCAATTGTAGTCGAAGAACTCCACTACGGTGACGTCGCCGCTCGGGTTGCCGGCGACCACGTCGTGCGGACCGTTGAGGAGCGCGTCCTTCGATTCCTTGAGGGCGGCGGACTGGGCGAGGCGCTGCGTCTCCATCTGGCGGCGCTCGCCCTCGGCGATCGCCTCCTGCAGCACGTCGGGGTTCTTGATCAGGTACTCCTTCACGATCGACTCGATCGCCTGACGCTGCTGGTCGCTGAAGACCGGCGCGGCGGAGGCGGCGGGCTCCTGGGCCAGGGCGGGCCGGATCAGGGCGGGCGCCGCGCCGAGCACGAGGGTCAGGGCCAGGATCGAGACGGAACGGGAGAAGGGCATACGTCCTCGCTGCGCGCGGGCTATCGGCCGGGCCTGCCGGCGGAACCGCGATTCAGGTAGGGGCCCGGTTAGGCCTTTTCACGGCGCGCGGTCAAATTGCGCGTCGCGGGCCCGGACCGTCCGGCCGCCCCGCGGCGCACCGTCCCTTGCCTGGGAGCGTAAACTCGGTCCTTTGGCGCCCTCAACCCGTGGACGAAGACAGCCATGCTCCTTCCCTCCCGCCGCGTCGCGGCGGTCGCCCCCTTCCTCGCGATGGACGTGATGACGGCAGCCGCCGCCCGCGAGCGGGCCGGCGGCAGCGTGGTGCACATGGAGGTCGGCCAGCCCTCCGCCCCCGCGCCAAAGGCCGTGATCGCGGCGGCGCAGGCCGCCCTGGCGCTGGGTCGGGTGCCCTACACCGAGGCGCTCGGCCTGCCGGCGCTGCGCGAGCGCATCGCCCGGGACTACCGGGACCGCTACGGCGTCGCGGTGGCGCCGGAGCGCGTCGTGATCACGACCGGCTCCTCGGCGGGCTTCATCCTGGCCTTCATGAGCCTGTTCGACGCGGGCGCCCGGGTCGGCGTGCCGCAGCCTGGCTACCCGGCCTATCGCAGCATCCTGGCAGCCCTCGACCTCGTGGCGACGCCGATGGTGCTGCGGGCCGAGGACCGCTTCGCCCCGACCGCGGCGCTCCTGCGCGAGGTCCACGCGCGAGCGGGGCTCGCGGGCGTGCTGGTGATGAGCCCGGCCAACCCCTCCGGTACCGTGATCGCGCCGGACGCGCTGCGCGACCTCTGCGCCGCGGCCCGCGACCTCAGCCTGCCCTTCATCTCCGACGAGATCTATCACGGCCTCGGCTACGGCCTGCCGAGCGCGACCGCGCTGCAGTTCGACCCCGACGCGGTCGTGATCAACTCGTTCTCGAAGTACCACTGCATGACCGGCTGGCGCATCGGCTGGATGGTGGTGCCCGACAGCCTCGTGCGGCCGATCGAGCGGCTCGCGCAGAACCTCTACATCTCGGCCCCCTACCTGTCGCAGGTGGGCGCGCTCGCGGCCTTCGAGGCGGGGGAGGAGCTCGACGCGGTGCGCGACGGCTACGCCCGCAACCGGGCGATCCTGCTCGACGCCTTCCCGGGCCTCGGGCTCGGACGGGCGCACCCGGCGGACGGGGCCTTCTACCTCTACGCCGACGTCTCCGACCTCACGGACGACGCGGCGGCGTTCTGCAGCCGCATGCTGGCGGAGGCCGGCGTCGCGGCGACCCCGGGCCTCGACTTCGACCCGGCGGAGGGCGCGCACCACGTGCGCTTCTCCTTCGCCGGGTCGGAGGCGGATTGCCGCGAGGCGGTGCGGCGCCTGCGCGGCTGGCTCGGCTGAGCCGATGAGGGTCGAGGCTCGGGGCGCTGCCCTGAGACCCCGTCGAAGGACTGCCGGCCTTCGAAATCCCGCGTCTCAGGCGGCCTGCGCGAAGGCTGCCTCGGCCGCCCTCACGGCCTCGGCTACGCAGGCCTCGAAAGCCTGGAAAGCTCCCGCCGCCTCGCCCCAGGAGGCCGCTCGGATGTGGGCCGCCATGGCCTCGGCCTTGGAGCCGGCCTCGGTGAGGGCCGTGCGGATCGCGGTCGGCATCTCCGGGTCCGGCCTGACCGCGAGCGACGCAGCCTCTCCCACCGGCACCAATCCGACGAGGCAGGAGGCGAGCCGGCGGCGCCAGGCGGCGCAGTCGGCGGGCAGCCGGCCGAGCCGCACGAGCCGCGCGTCGCCCGGCTGGCGGTCGAGCAGCGAGCGGCTCATCCCCTCCAGGGCGTCGAGGCGACCGATGGCATCGCCGATCTCGCGGCGGGACTTCTCGGTACCCGCGGCGATGTTGCCGACATTGGCGGCGATCTCGCCCGTGGCGGTGATCTGCTGCTCCATGATCCCGACCATGGCGCGCATCTCGGAGGCGGCTGCAGCCACCGCCGCGCTCTCGCTCTCGACGCGGGCGTTGACCCGAGTCATCACCTCGGAACCCGCGGTCACCGCGGCGCGGCTGTGCTCGACCGCGTCGTGCATCGCCGACAATTCACCCTGCAGCGCGGTGAGGCGGGCCCGGATCTCGTCGGTGGCCTTCGCGGTCTGGGCCGAGAGCGCCTTGACCTCGCCGGCCACCACCGCGAAGCCGCGCCCCGCCTCGCCGGCGCGGGCCGCCTCGATCGTGGCGTTCAGCGCCAACAGGTTGGTCTGGGCCGAGATCGCCGCGATGGCGCTCGCCATCTCCTCGATCCGGCGTGCGGCCGCCGCGAAGCCATCGAGGCAGCCACCGATCTCGGTGGAGCGCGCCTCGATCACCTGCATCCGCTCGGCCGCGAGCCGCATGTCGGCGGCGCACGCGCTGATGCCGACCCGGGCTCGCTCTGCGGTCTCGGCCGATGTCTGCGAGCGGGCGGCGACCTCGCTCGTGGTGGCGGCAAGTTCCTCGCCAGCCGCGGCGATCAGCCGGGCCTGCTCGGAGATCTGCGCGGAGTCGTGGGTGATCCAGCCGATCGAGGTGCCGGCCTCCGAAGCGGCGGCCGAGAGGCTGGCCTGAAGCCGCAGCATCGTGGCGTCGAGCGCGGGCGGTTCAGGCGGCACGGGGACCTCGACCACCGCGGGCGCGGTGTCGAGCACGGCCGGCGGCAGCTCCGCAGGACGGTTTCCGCGGAACAGTGCGAACATGGCGGGGCCCTCTCAGATCATCGTACAGGAGGGCATCTTCCCGCAAGGCTCTCAACTGTCAGTTAAAGCCGTAGGACGACCGTACAAGGAGTTAGGCTGCCCCGCACTGGGAACTGGAAAAACGACACGTTCAGGTTGTGCAATCGGATAGTCAAAAAGACGTGAGGCGGAGCCGGACAAGCCGGTCTCCGCCTCGGGCGGACGGTGATGTCCGCGATTCCGGAGAATGTCGGGCCTGTCGGCCCGAGCACCTCACTCCCCGCTGAGGGCCGCCTTGGTGCGCGACCACCAGCCGGCGCGCTTCGGCCGGTCGGGATCAGTCGGCGCAGTGAGCACTACGGCGACCGGCTCCGGCGGCGGGGCGGTCTCGGCCTTCGGCGCAGGCTCCGGCTCCGCCGCGGCGATCTCCGCCCGCGGCTCGGGCGAGGCGGCCGAGACCGGCAGCTCGACCGCAGCGTCCAGGGCGGCGGGTGCGGAAGCCTCGACCGTCTCGGCCAGGATCTCGGCGCTCACCGGCTCCTCCGGCGACAGGGCAGCGACGGCGTCGGCGCCCGCCTCGGCCTCGTCGCCCTCGGACGCGTCGGCCTCGCCCGAGGCGGCCTCGCGGACGCGGCCCTCCGAGCGTCCGCGCCCACCGCGGCGACCGCGGCGGCGGCGGCGGCGGCCCTCCCCGTCCTCGGCCTGCTCGGCCGCGGCGGCCTCGTCGGACGCTCCCTCCTCGGCCTCGGCGGTCTCGGCAGCCCCGACCGTTTCGCTCTCGTCCTCCGCTTCCTCGGCGCCCTCGTCCTCGGCGGCGTGGCGGCCCTCGTCGCCCGCCTCCCCGTTCGATTCGCCGTTCTCCTGGCGCCCGCCGCGGCGGCGCCGGCGGCGACGGCGACGGCGGCCCTCGCCGTCCTCGCGGGCCTCGGCGCGACCCTCGCCCTGGCTTTCGCCCTCCTGGGCCTCGTCCTCCGTCTCGGCTTCCTCGACGAGATCCTCCTCTTCGATCTCCTCGTCGATCTCCATGGCGGGCGAGACCGCGACCGCGCGTACGCCGGTCACCGGCCCTTCCGCCCGCTGCGCGGGCTCGCCGCGGTCGAGCTGGTAGGGCGCGGCGGCGGCCAGCCGCTCGTCGGCCGCGACCGTGATGGTCACGCCGAAGCGGACCTCGAGCTCGCGCAGGTGCGCCCGCTTCTGGTTGAGGATGTAGAGCGCCACCTCGGTGCGGGTGCGCAGCACGAGGTTGTGCGTGGCCGACTTGAGCAACGCCTCCTCAAGGGAGCGCAGGATGTGCAGGGCGACCGAGGCGGTCGCCCGCACGAAGCCCGAACCGCCGCAATGCGCGCAGGGGATCGAGGAGGATTCGAGCACGCCCGTGCGGATGCGCTGGCGGCTCATCTCCAGAAGGCCGAAGGGCGAGATCCGGCCGACCTGGATGCGGGCGCGGTCGTTCTTCAGGCACTCGTTGAGCTTCTTCTCGACCGCGCGGTTGTTGCGCTTCTCCTCCATGTCGATGAAGTCGATGACGATGAGGCCGGCGAGATCGCGCAGGCGCAGCTGCCGGGCGACCTCCTCGGCGGCCTCGAGGTTCGTCTTGAGCGCGGTGTCCTCGATGTCGTGCTCGCGGGTGGCGCGCCCTGAGTTCACGTCGATCGAGACCAGCGCCTCGGTCGGATTGATCACGAGGTAGCCGCCCGACTTCAGCGAGACGTGCGTGGAGAACATCGCGTCGAGCTGCTGCTCGATGCCGTAGCGGGCGAAGATCGGCGTCGTGTCGCGGTAGGGCTTTACCACCTTCGACTGGCCGGGCATCAGCATGCGCATGAAGTCCCGGGCCTCGTGGTAGGCCTCGTCGCCCGCCACCAGAACCTCGTCGAGGTCCTTGTTGTAGAGGTCGCGGATGGCGCGCTTGATCAGCGAGCCCTCCTCGTAGACCAGCGCCGGGGCCATCGAGGTGAGCGTCAGCTCGCGCACCGATTCCCAGAGCCGCATCAGGTACTCGAAGTCGCGCTTGATCTCGGGCTGGGTGCGTGAGGCGCCTGCCGTGCGTAGGATGACGCCCATCCCCTCCGGCACGTCGAGGTCGGAGACGACCTCCTTCAGGCGCTTGCGGTCGGCTGCCGAGGTGATCTTGCGCGAGATGCCGCCGCCTCGGCCGGTATTGGGCATCAGCACCGAGTAGCGGCCGGCGAGCGACAGGTAGGTGGTCAGCGCCGCGCCCTTGGTGCCGCGCTCCTCCTTGACGACCTGCACCAGGATGATCTGGCGGCGCTTGATCACCTCCTGGATCTTGTAGTGCCGGCGCGGGGCGCGCGGACGGTCCGGGATCTCGGCCAGCGCGTCGCCGTTGCCGCCGACCTGGGCGACCCGCGGCTCGGCGTCGGGATCCTCCTCGTCGCCCTCCTCGTGATCGTCCTCGTCCGACTCGTCCTCGTCGTCCTGATCCTCGTCCTCCTCGTCGGACTCCTCGTCCTCGTCGTGGTCCTCGTCCTCCTCGTCCTCCTCCGCGTCGGGCTCCTCCTCCGCCTCGGCGGGGGCTTCCACGACGGTCAGGGCCTCGGCGACGGCAGTGCGGACCTCGGCATCCGGGCCGGGGGCGGGCTCGCCGCTGACGGTGGCGGGCGCGGCCTCCGCCTCGACGGCGGTCTCGACGGCCGCGGCGCGCTCGGCCGCTTCGCCAGCGGCCTCGGCGGTGACGGCCTCGACCGGGGGCTCGGCGACGGGCGCGACCGCGCCCGCATCAGCGGCCGGCGCGGCCTCGACGGTCTCGCCCTCGGGCGTCTCGGCACTCGCGATGGCGGCGTCGGGCAGGTCCGCAGAGGCGTCGCCGCCGATCACCGGCACGGCCTCGTCCGCGGGGGCGACGTCCGACACGGCCTCGTCGATGGCCGGCGCACCCGTCTCCTCGGCGCTCACGGTGGCGTCGGCCTCGCTGCGGCGGGCCGAGGCGCGGCGCCCGCGCGAGCGGCGGGACGACGAGCGGCGGCGCTCCTCGCGCTCGCGGTGCTCCTCGGCGTCGCGGGCCTCCTCCTCGAGGAGCGCCTGCCGGTCGGCGAGCGGAATCTGGTAGTAGTCGGGATGGATCTCGTTGAAGGCGAGGAAGCCGTGGCGGTTGCCGCCGTACTCCACGAAGGCGGCCTGGAGCGAGGGCTCCACGCGCGTCACCTTGGCGAGGTAGATGTTGCCGCGCAGCTGGCGCCGGTTGGCGGCTTCGAAGTCGAACTCCTCGACCCTAGACCCGTGGACCGTGACGACCCGGGTCTCCTCCGGGTGCATCGCGTCGATGAGCATCTTGTTGTTGGCCATGACGAACTTTCGACATGGCGGCCGACGTCGCTCTCCTGAGCCCGAATCCCGGTGGAGCCGCCCCCGGCCGCGAGGCCGTGGGGCGCGCTCGTACCGGCCTCGTCGCCGAGGCCGCGGGGTCTGAACGGAAGGGATTGGCGCCAACCGCCGAGCGGCACGCATGCGCGTGCCTGGGGTTGAACCTGGCCGGAGGGAGGGACGAACCGGCGCCACGCGAGGCATGCGCGCCTGCGGCACAAGCAACGGCAACCGATGCTGTGCGTCCGTCCATCCTTTCCCCGACCTCGCGAAGACATCTCGACCGGTTCGGGCCGGCCGTGAATCCGAAAAAAACCGTGCGCCGGAGACCGACGCTTGAGCCGACACCCCCCGGCCTGACTGAGATTCCGACGGCCGCCGCGGAGAACCGACGGCGAGGACGCGACCGAAGCGTGTATGAGTTCGGCACGCCCGCGGGCCGCGAACGCGACCGGCGGGACCGGGAAGGGGTCGTTATCATTACAGATCGTCGCAGGGATTTGGCAAGGGCCGCCGGAGGCATGGCTAAAGCTTGAGCTTGGCCCAAGGAAGGCGCGGGACGCCGCGCAAACCCCGCTGGGTGCGCTTACGGCTGCCGAATGCTCCCCCCTCTCCGCGGGGGAGGGGGAACGCGACGCGTGTTCAGTCCCGCCGTGCGACCATGATCTCGCGGAGGGCAGGTTCGCGCGAGCGCCGCCCCTACTCCGCCGCCGCCCGCGCCCCGTAGCCGAGCCGCCCGTTCAGCTCCTCGATCAGCTTCACGGCGGCCTCCGCGATGACAGTGCCGGGCGGGAAGATCGCCGAGGCGCCCGCCGCGTAGAGCGCGTCGTAGTCGCCCGGCGGGATCACGCCGCCGACAACGATCATCACGTCGTCGCGGCCCGCTTCGGCCAGCGCCGCCCGCAATTCCGGCACCAGCGTCAGGTGGCCGGCCGCGAGCGAGGAGACGCCCACGATGTGCACGTCGTTCTCCACCGCCTGCCGCGCGGCCTCCGCGGGCGTGGCGAAGAGCGGTCCGATATCCACGTCGAAGCCGAGATCCGCGAAAGCGGACGCGATCACCTTCTGGCCGCGGTCGTGCCCGTCCTGGCCCATCTTGGCCACCAGGATGCGGGGGCGGCGCCCGTCGTTCTCCTCGAAGGCCTCGACGAGGCCGCGCACCTTCTCGACCACAGGCGACATGCCGCCGACCTCCCGCTTGTAGACGCCCGAGATCGAGCGGATCTCGGCCCGGTGCCGGCCCCAGGCCCGCTCCAGCGCCTCGGAGATCTCGCCGACCGTAGCCTTGGCCCGCGCGGCGTTGACCGCCAGTTCGAGCAGGTTGCCAGCCCCGTCCGCCGCCTGCGTCAGGGCGGCGAGCGCCGCGTCCACGTCGGCCTGGTTGCGCTCGGCCCGCAGGCGCTTGAGCTTGTCGATCTGGAGCGTGCGCACGTTGCCGTTGTCGACGCGCAAGAGCTCGATCTTCATCTCGTCGTCGGGCTTGAACTTGTTGATGCCCACGATGGTCTGCCGGCCCGAATCGATCCGGGCCTGGGCGCGGGCGGCCGCCTCCTCGATCCGGAGCTTCGGGATGCCGGCCTCGATCGCCTTGGCCATGCCGCCGAGCGATTCGACCTCGCGGATATGCTCCCAGGCGCGGGCCACGATGTCGGCGGTGAGCCGCTCGACGTAGTACGAGCCGCCCCACGGATCGACGATGCGGGTGGTGCCGCTCTCCTGCTGCAGGAAGAGCTGGGTGTTGCGCGCGATCCGGGCCGAGAAGTCGGTCGGCAGGGCCAGCGCCTCGTCGAGCGCGTTGGTGTGGAGCGACTGCGTGCCCCCCTGCGTCGCAGCCATCGCCTCGATGGCGGTGCGGGTGACGTTGTTGAACACGTCCTGCGCGGTGAGCGACCAGCCGGACGTCTGCGAATGGGTGCGCAAGGGGAGCGACTTGTCGGATCTCGGCTCGAACTCCTTGACGAGCTTCGCCCAGATCAGGCGCGCGGCCCGCATCTTGGCGATCTCCATGAAGAAGTTCGTCGAAATCGCCCAGAAGAAGGACAGGCGCGGGGCGAACTGGTCGATGGTCAGGCCCGCGGCGAGCCCCGCCTTGATGTACTCGACGCCGTCGGCCAAGGTGTAGGCAAGTTCGAGGTCGTTCGTAGCCCCGGCCTCCTGCATATGATAGCCGGAGATCGAGATCGAGTTGAACTTCGGCATGTTGGCCGAGGTGTAGGCGAAGATGTCCGAGATGATCCGCATCGATCCCTTGGGGGGATAGATGTAGGTGTTGCGGACCATGAACTCCTTGAGGATGTCGTTCTGGATGGTGCCGGCGAGCTTCGAGGGCGGCACGCCCTGCTCCTCGGCCGCCACGATGTAGAGGGCGAGAACGGGCAGCACCGCGCCGTTCATCGTCATCGAGACGGTCATCTCGTCGAGCGGGATCCCCGAGAACAGGGTCCGCATGTCGTAGATCGAGTCGATCGCGACGCCCGCCATGCCGACATCGCCCGAGACGCGCGGATGGTCCGAATCGTAGCCGCGGTGTGTGGCCAGATCGAAGGCGACCGAGAGGCCCTTCTGCCCGGCCGCGAGGTTGCGCCGGTAGAAGGCGTTCGAATCCTCGGCCGTGGAGAAGCCCGCGTACTGCCGGATCGTCCAGGGCTGGGTGACGTACATGGTCGGGTAGGGCCCGCGCAGGTACGGCGCGAGGCCCGGATAGGTGTGCAGGAATTCCAAGCCCTCGCGGTCGGCGGGCCCGTAGGCCGGCTTCACCGGGATGCCCTCCGGGCTCATCCAGGCCTCGCCGGCGGCGGGCGGCGGGACCGGCAGCGGATCGCCCGAGAACGGGACCTCGGCGAAGTTCGGGATGCGGGACATCGTGCAGGACTCGGGCGAGGGGCAGGCGTCAGCCCCGTTCGGGGCGGTTTGACGTGCATTATAAGGACGGTTCGGGTGCGGGCTACTCCCCGTCCGGCGGAGGCCGCATGACTGGCGCCGTTCGGCTGTCGCCCGGATCCATTGAAACGGGCCGGTGTCGCCCTACTCGTTACGGCCGAGGTTCGCGCCCGGCCGTGGTGCGCCTTCACGACGACGCGTCCCGCAGGAAGAGCCGAGCCCGATGGCCCTCAAGACCGTTCCGACCCAACCCTTCCCGGACCAGAAGCCCGGCACCTCGGGCCTGCGCAAGAAGGTGCCGGTCTTCCGGCAGCCGAACTACGTCGAGAACTTCGTCCAGGCGATCTTCGACACGATCGCAGACAAGGACGGCCAGACCCTGGTGATCGGCGGCGACGGACGCTTCCTCAACCGGGAGGTGGTGCAGACCGCGATCAAGATCGCGGCGGCCAACGGCTTCGGGCGGGTGCTGGTGGGTCAGGGAGGCCTGCTCTCGACGCCGGCCGCCTCCTGCGTGATCCGGAAACACGGGGCGATCGGCGGCCTCGTGCTCTCGGCGAGCCACAATCCGGGCGGGCCGGAGGGCGATTTCGGCATCAAGTTCAACACGAAGAACGGCGGACCGGCCCCCGAGAGCGTCACCGCGGCGATCTTCGAGCGGGCGAAGGCAATCACCGAATATCGCATCGCCGACGTGCCCGAACTCGATCTCGACCAGCTCGGCGACGTCACGGTCGAGGGGATGAGCGTCACGGTGATCGATCCGGTCGCCGACTACGCGGCGCTGATGCGCGAGCTCGTCGATTTCGAGGCGATCCGGGCTCTGTTCGCGGGCGGCTTCCGCATGCGCTTCGACGCGATGAGCGCGGTCACCGGCCCTTACGCGAAGGCGATCCTGGAGGGGGAGCTGGGGGCGGCCCCCGGCACCGTGGTGAACGCCGTGCCGCAGGAGGATTTCGGCGGGCACCATCCGGACCCGAACCCGGTCCACGCGCGTGAGCTGTTCGACCTGATGCATGGGGCAGACGCCCCCGATTTCGGCGCGGCCTCGGACGGCGACGGCGACCGCAACATGATCGTGGCGCCCGGCCTCTTCGTGACGCCGAGCGACAGCCTCGCGATCCTGGCCGCCCACGCCCACCGGGCGCCGGGCTACGCGGGCGGGCTCGCCGGCATCGCCCGCTCGATGCCGACGAGCCGCGCCGCCGACCGGGTCGCGGCCAAGCTCGGGATCAAGGCCTACGAGACGCCGACCGGCTGGAAATTCTTCGGCAACCTCTTGGACGCCGGGCTGATCACGCTGTGCGGCGAGGAGAGCGCCGGCACCGGCTCGAACCACGTGCGCGAGAAGGACGGGCTCTGGGCGGTGCTGCTCTGGCTCGACATCCTGGCGGACACGGGCGAGCAGGCGGACGCGATCGTGCGCGCGCACTGGGCGGATTTCGGGCGCGACTACTACACCCGGCACGATTACGAGGAGATCGAGAGCGCGGCCGCCGAGCGGCTGATGCAGGGCCTGCGCGACAGGCTCGGCACCCTGCCGGGGCAGAGCTTCGCCGGCCTCACGATCGCGAGCGCCGACGACTTCCGCTACGTCGACCCGGTCGACGGCTCGGTGACCGAGCGGCAGGGCATCCGCATCGGGTTCGCCGAGGATGCGCGGGTGGTCTACCGCCTGTCGGGCACCGGCACCGCCGGGGCGACGCTGCGGGTCTATATCGAGCGCTACGACCGCGACACGCACGATGCCGACCCGGCGACGGTGCTCGCCCCGGTTGTCGAGGCCGCCCGCGCGATCGCGCAGATCGCCGAGATCACCGGCCGGAGCGAGCCGAGCGTGGTGACCTGAGGCGGATTCGGGCCCGAACCGTTCTTCCCCTCCGTAGCCGAGGGGAAGCGATGCGGCTCACGCCGCCGCCCGCATCTGCGGCAATCCCGCCTCCAGGCCGGCGATCGCCCGCTCCAGCGCGGCGAAGCAGTCCGGGTCGAAGGCGGTGCCGACATCGCTTCGCATGATGGCGAGAGCCTTCTCCACCGGCATTGCCTTGCGGTAGGGCCGGTCGGCGGTGAGCGCGTCGAACACGTCGGCCACCGAGACGATGCGGGTCTCAGGCGCGATCTCCTCGCCCTTGAGACCTCGCGGATAGCCCTTGCCGTCGAGTCGCTCGTGATGGCCGCCGCCGATCAGCGCGATCTCGTGGAAGGCCGACACCCGCGCCAGGATGGTCTCGGACAGGACCGCGTGGTTGCGCATGTCCTGCCATTCCGCGTCGTCGAGCTTGCCGTTCTTGTCGAGGATCGCGTTCGAGACGCCGAGCTTGCCGATGTCGTGCAGCAGGGCGGCGCGGCGCAGCCAGCGCCGCCGCTCGGGGGCGTAGCCGAGTTCGGCCGCCACCAGGTCGGCATAGACCGCGACCCGCTCCGAATGGCCCGAGGTGAAGGGACTCTTGGCGTCGATGATCTGCGCGAAGGCGCGGGCGATGTCGTCGAGATAATCCTCGTCCACCGCGATCGGGCTGCGCGGCGCCAGCGCGAAGACGGCCGCCTCCACGTCCGGGGAGGCCAGCGTCTCCCAGAAGCCCGGCTCGGCGGCGGCCGCCTCGAAACAGGCCACCACCTGCGGGTCGAACCACGTGCCGGCGCGTGCCCGCACCTCGGCGACGGCCGCCGCGCGGCCGGCCGCGGTGTGGAACACGTCGACCACCTGGGCGAGGAGCGCCACCCGGGCGTAGAGCGGGATGGCGGGCCCGGCGAGCCGGTCGGGCCGGCCGCCGCCGTTCCAGTGCTCGTCGAGGGCGTGGATGGCGCCGCAGACGGCGGGCGGGAAGCGCAGGGCCCGGGCGATCTCGGCACCGCGCTGGCAGCGGGTCTGGATCAGGTCGTCGACGATCGCGCCGCCGTTCTGCAGGATGTTGAGCACTGCCCGGAAGCGCTCGGCGAGGCCCGCCTTCAGGCCCGTATGCGAGAAGACGAAGCCCAGCACCTTCGGCAGGCTGTCGCTCACCGTCTTGAAGTCGCGCTTGAAGCTGAGGTCGTCCGACAGGTACAGCTCGCAGATGCGTGCGGCGTTGCTGGAGCAGCCGAGGTCCTTCAGCATCACCGTGTGGTAGAGTTCCCAGAGCTGCAGCTCCGGCAGGCCCATCTGCCGGCCGATCTGGAAGCCGATCCAGGTCGCCCGCACGCAGTGCCCTGCGGGCTGCCCCTCGGTCAGGTCGAGGGCGTGGCTCAGCGCGCCGAGCAGTTCCGAGAACTGGACCGTCCCGGTCCCCGCCTCGCCGTCCGTCACCACCCGCATCATCGCCGTGCCCCGCCCTGTCCCTTGCGGACCTTCGTCCTCGGGGCCTGACCAAAGCGTTGCGGCGCGCGGGACCGATGCGCCGGATGGTCAACGGAGACTTGCGGCGCGCGGCCTGTCATCCCGCTGTCATCTCCGCGCCCGAAAGCCTGCCGAGTCCGGGCGGGGCCCTATCTCCCCGCCGACGCCGACCGACAGGAGCCCGCCCATGGACTTCCACCGCCGCTTCACCGTGCTGATGTGCACGCCGACCTTCGATCCGGGCGATCTGGAGGGCGCGCGGGTCGATCAGATCGTGGCGGCGGTCGAGCAGCGCGGCTTCGAGGTGGTGCGGGCCCGCCGCGTCGAGGACGCGGCCATCGCCGTGCAGACCGACGCCGCGGTCGGCTGCCTCGTGGTGGACTGGGGCAAGCGCGGCCTCGACGGCAAGGCCGCCGCCCTCATCGACATGATGCGCAAGCGCGGCCTGGAGATGCCGATCGTCATCATGGTCCGGCGCAAGCGGCTCGAAGACATACCCGTAGAGCTCCTGGACTTCATCGACGGCTACATCTTCCTGGCCGAAGAGACGCCGGAATTCATCGCCCGCGGCCTCGTCAGCCGCGTGACCCAGTACGCCGAGACCCTGAAGACGCCGTTCTTCGGCGCGCTGGTCGACTACGCCGAGAAGGGCAACCAGCTCTGGACCTGCCCGGGCCACAACGGCGGCATCTTCTACAACCGCTCGCCGATCGGCCGCATCTTCGTCGAGCATCTGGGCGAGGCGATCTTTCGCGACGACCTCGACAATTCGGTGCTCGATCTCGGCGACCTCCTTACCCACGAGGGTCCGGCCCTGAAGGCCCAGAAGGAGGCCGCCCAGATCTTCGGCGCGGAGAAGACCTACTTCGTCCTCAACGGCACCTCGGCCTCGAACAAGATCGTGCTGTCCTCGCTGGTGGCCGAGGGCGACCTCGTGCTGTTCGACCGCAACAACCACAAGGCGGCCCATCACGGGGCGCTCTTCCTCGGCGGCGGCATCCCGATCTTCCTGGAGACGGACCGGAATGCGTACGGGCTGATCGGGCCGATCTACCACGAGGCGCTCGACGAGACGCGCATCCGCGAGAAGATCCGGAACAACCCGCTGGTGAAGGACCGCGACGCGTGGCGCAAGGAACGCCCGTTCCGCGTCGCGGTAATCGAGCAGTGCACCTACGACGGCACGATCTACGACGCGCAGGAGATCCTGGAGCGGATCGGCCACCTCTGCGACTACATCCTGTTCGACGAGGCCTGGGCGGGCTTCATGAAGTTCCACCCGCTCTTCCAGCGCCGCTTCGCCATGGGGTTGACCGGGCTCGACGAGACCGCGCCTGGCATCATCGCCACGCAATCGACCCACAAGCAGCTCGCGAGCTTCAGCCAGGCCTCGCAGATCCACACGAAGGACGGACATATCCGCGGGCAGACCCGGCGCGTCGAGCATCGGCGGCTCAACGAGAGCTTCCTGGTTCACGCCTCGACCTCGCCGTTCTATCCCCTGTTCGCCTCGCTCGACGTCGGCGCCCAGATGATGAAGGGGCGCTCCGGCATGATCCTCTGGGACGACACGATCCGACTCGGGATCGAGTGGCGGAAAAAAGCCCGCGCCATTCGCAAGGAGTTCGAGGAGAACGAGCGCGATCCCCTGAAGCGCTGGTTCTTCGACCCCTTCGTGCCGGACGTGACGAAGACCGCCGACGGGGCCGAGGTGCCCTGGGAGAGCGTGCCGACGGACGAGCTGGCCTCCAACCCGCGCCACTGGGAGCTGACGCCCGGCGCGCGCTGGCACGGCTTCACCCATGTGGCGCCGGGCTACGCCATCACCGACCCGAACAAGCTCACCGTGCTCACCCCGGGCTTCGACCGGCAGACGGGCGCCTACGCCGACCACGGCGTGCCGGCCCCGATCGTGGCGCAGTACCTGCGCGAGAACCGGATCGTGCCGGAGAAGAACGACCTGAACTCGCTGCTCTTCCTGCTGACGCCGGGGGTCGAATCGTCCAAGGCCGGCACGCTGATCTCGGGACTCGTCGCCTTCAAGCGCCTGCACGACGACAACGCGCCGCTCGAGGAAGCCATGCCGGAATTCGTCCGGCGCCGGCCCGCCCGCTACGCCGGGGTGCGCCTGCGCGACCTCTGCGCCGACTACCACGCGTTCCACCGGGAGGCGAACACCTCCGCCCTCCAGCGCAAGCAGTTCGCGCCCGAGCACCTGCCCGAGATGGTGATGGCCCCGAAGGACGCGGCCCAGATGCTCACCCGCAACCACGTCGACTTCGTGCCGATCGCCGAGGCCGAGGGGCGTGTGGCCACCACCTTGCTTCTGGTCTACCCGCCCGGGATCGGCACGGTGCTGCCGGGCGAGCGGATCGATGAGCGCGCCAAGCCCATGCTCGACTATTTCAAGATGTTCGAGGCGGCCTCCAACCTGTTCCCGGGCTTCGAGGCCGAGATCCAGGGGGTCTACCGCCAGCACGAGCCGGACGGGCGGATCCGCTTCTACACCTACGTGCTGCGCGAGGGCCGCTGATGGAGGCCGACGCCCCGGTCGCAACCCATCCGGGCATCGTCATCCGCCCGTCCTCGGACTCGGACGTGTCGGCGATGATCGCGATCTACGAGCACCACATCCGCCGGGGCGTCGGCGACACGGGCGATTTCGAGGAGGAGCGCCTGCTGCCCGACGACCTGAAGCGCCGCCGCAAGACCATGCGCAAGAAGCGCCTGCCCCATCTCGTGGCCGAGCGCGACGGGCAGGTAGCGGGCTACGCCTACGCGGTGCCGTTCCGCAAGCGGCCGGCCTACCGCTTCACGCTGAAGCACTCGATCTACGTCCACCCGGACCACCTGCACGCCGGGATCGGCCGGCGCCTGCTGCCGGCGCTGATCGAGGCCTGTGCGGCGGGCGGCTACCGGCAGATCATCGGCTACATCGACGCGAAGAACGAGGCCTCGTTGCGCCTGCACGAGGCCTGCGGCTTTGCCCGGGTCGGCTACCTCGCCGGCGTCGGCTACAAATACGGTCGCTGGAGCGACAGCGTGATGGTCCAGTGCCCGCTGGGCACCGGCTCCGCCGACCAGCCGGCGGCCTGGCGCCGGCCGGAGCCCGCGCCCGTCGAGACCCTGGTGGCGGCCCACGACTGGCAAGGCGAGTAGAGCGGATCCCGTCCAGCTACGGGGAGATCCCGAGAGGGCCGGACCGCGCGAGGGCGCCCACGTAGGGTCCCCGCGCGTAGGGGTCCGACCTCGGCGCTGCCTCTGCGGCGAGGCCCCGACCGGCGCCGTCGGCCGCGCCCAGCATGAACCAGAGCAGGGCCCCGGTCTTGATCGAGAAGGGCGAGTCGCTGATCACGAGGAGCAGGCAGATATAGGTGGCGCCGGCGCAGCGCAGCCGCCACGCATCCGCGCTGCCGGCCGGCATCAGCACGAAGAGCAGCCACGCCGCCAGCCCACCGACGAGCCCGATCTGGAGCAGCACGTAGGCGTAGCCCGCATCCGAGACGAAGACCTTCTCGGCGCTCGTGCCGAGCACGCCCTCGACGGGCAGGGAGGTGATGATCTCGGCCGCCACCAGCAGGCGCCCGACGAAGTTGTTGCTCCGGTCCGACGCCGTGTTCTCGAAGCCGCAGACCGCGAGCGCCAACAGGATCGTGCAGGGCAGCGCGAACCAGAGCAGGCGCGGCAGCCGGTGGGCCGCCAGCAGCGCGGCGGCGATCGCCACGCAGACGACGGCGCCGAAGCGCGCATCCGCCAGGATGATGGTGAGCGCCG
Organism: Methylobacterium radiodurans; assembly: GCF_003173735.1. NCBI lineage: Bacteria > Pseudomonadati > Pseudomonadota > Alphaproteobacteria > Hyphomicrobiales > Methylobacteriaceae > Methylobacterium > Methylobacterium radiodurans. The sequence continues at coordinate 602,448 of NZ_CP029551.1, forward strand.
CGCAGGCGAAGAGCCAGCCGCGCCCCCGCATCCCCGGCCGGTAGAGCCCCCAGGCGAACAGGATCGCGCCGAAATTGCCCGCCGAGACCGGTTCGAGGAAGACCGAGGAGACCCGGTGCGGCCCCAGGAAGGGCAGGATCGTGCGCGCGTCCGGCCGCACGCCGCTCGCGAAGAGCGATCCGGTGAGGCCGTTCATCTCCGCGGCCGACATGCTGCCGCGGGCGATGTAGTAGCGCACGATGTTGAACATCTGCTCGTAGACCGGCAGCGCCGCGTACTCGAACAGCCCCATCGCCACCACGACGAGGCCCGCCGCCAGGGCCGCGCGGTCGGCGTCGCGGATGTCGGGCGCGCGCAGGCCGAGATTGTAGAAGGCGACCGGGATCAAGAGGTCGCGGATCATCTTCGGGTCGGTCGAGCCCCTCAGCACGAGGATCAGGATCGCGTAGGCGGCCAGGATCGCGAGCACCAGCCAGGGCCCGGCGCGCCCGTCGAGCGCGAAGGCGAGGGCGAGCATCACGATGCAGGCCTCGGCGCCCGCGACCGTGCCGCCGGTCACCGCCAGGCCCATCGTGTTGAGGAAGCAGAGCCCGGCATTGAACAGGAGCGCGCCCATCAGCGCGCAGTGGGCCGCGCGGGACTGGTAGGGCGCGCGGCCGTCCGCGGCGATCACGCCGGCCTCACGGCCACGGCAGCGCCCCGCGGCACCGCGCGGCGCACCGGCCGCGACGGCTGGACCGCGACGAGACCGATGAGGCCGCCATGCCGGAAGCCGCCGGGCCCGTCCAGAATCTCGATCAGCCGGGCCAGCCGGGCGCGCGTGGTCCGTCCCGGGGCGACCACGAGGACGATCGCGTCCGAGGTCTCGGGGATCGCGAGCCAGCTCTCGCCGTCGGTGAGGTCCCGCTCCGTCACCACCAGCTCGGTGCGCGCGGCGGGGGAGTGCCGGGAGACGGCGCGGCGCGGCGCGGCGCGGCCGGCCCCCGGCTCGGTGAGGGCGCGCTGCGGGCGCAGGGTGCCCGGCACGAGGATCGCCGGCTCGCCGAGCCGGATCAGCAGCTCGGTGAGGACGTGGGCCGTGCGCAGCCGCTCCGCGCCGAGCCCTTCCGAGGCCACCGTGATGGTGGCGCCGGGCCAGGCGGCGAGGCGGTCGCGCAGCTCGCGGGCCGCGGCGACGAGCGCCTGATCGGCGTCGGCGCGGCCCGCGCGGGGCAGCCGCGCCCAGACCGGAACGCCGGAGGCCGCGAGGGAGGCGGCGGTCGCGAAGGTCCCGCGCCAGCGGTCGAACAGGTAGGCAGCCGCGAGGCCGAGCACAGCACCCAGCAGGGCGCCGGCCGCCGCCACGATCGGCATCGGCGTGTCGGAGGGCTTCAGCGGGGGCACGGCCCGGGAGACGATCTGCGAGTTGTTCGGGTTGATCACCTCCTGTTGCTCGAGGTCCTTGCTGCGGCCGAGCACGAGGTTGTAGGTGCGCCGGATCGCCTCGGCCTCGCTCTCCAGCTGGCGCAGGCGGATCCCCTCCTCGTTGCTGCTGGTCTGCGAGGTGACCAGCGCCTCGGCGCGGCGGCGCAGGAGCCTCAAACCCTCCTCGCCGCGGCGCACGTCCTCGTCGATGGTGCGGCGGATGCGGTCGGCCTCGGACGCGATCAGCCGCACGGTCGCGGCACGCTGGGCCGCGAGCGCGAGCATCTGGGGATGGTTCTGGCCGAGGCTGCGCGAGAGCTGGGCGATCTCCTGGGTGCTCTGGGCGTGCTGCGCGCGCAGCGAGATCATCACCGCGGAGGCGCCCGCCTCCGGCGTCGCGGGCGGCCCGTCGGCCGCCGCCCAGGCCCTGGCCTTCTCGCGCCGGCCCGACAGCCGCGCGAGCTCCGCCTCCGCCGTGGTGATCTGTCCATAGAGGTCGCGCAATTGCTGCGAGACCAGCAGGCCGGACTCGCCCGAGCCGATCAGCCCCTTGTCGGCCCGGTAGCGCTCCACCGCGAGGTCGGCCCGGTCGAGCTGCCCGCGCAGGTCGTTGAGCTGGCTCAGCAGGGTCTCGTTGGCGCGCCGGACCGCGGCGAGCCGGTCGCCGGCCGCGACGTCGAAATAGGCGGCCGCCACGGCGTTGGCGATCTCGGCGGCCCGGCGCGGTTCCGGGTAGATCGCGGAGAGCTGGAAGATCAGCGAGGTCTCCACGCGCCGCACGATGAGCCGCTTGCGCAGGGCCTCGAGCGCGAAGCCCGCCCGGTCGATGCCCGGCTTGGCCCCGCGGGTGAGGACCGGGTCGTCGGCGAGGTCCAGGCGGGCGACCACGCGCTCCAGCACCTTGGCGGAGAGCAGGATCAGCGACTGGCTCTCCAGGTTGGCGAAGTCGAGCTGCGCCGGCGTGTCGGTCCGCGACAAGCCGCGTCCCACGATCTGCAGGGCCTGCGGGTCGATCAGGATCTCGACGCTCGCCCGGTAGCTCGGCGTCTGCCGCAGGACGAAGAGACCGCCGAGGCAGCCCGCGATGAGGGCGCCCGCCACGATCCAGAGCCAGCCCCGTCGGGCCGAGCCCCACAGGTCCGCGAGGGTGCCCTCGGCCCGGCCGCCCGCAGGATCGCCCGCGAGGTGGCGACCCGAGATCGATCCGGCCGGCGGCAAGACCCGCACCTGCTCCACGATGTGACTCCGGCCGACGCAACACTGCCCGGCCCCAGAATTACTGTCCGATTGGTGACCAATCCCCGCAGGCCGGCCGGTGCGGAGGCTTCTCAATCTGAGACACGGGCTGAGACATGGGCTGAGACGCGGGCATCCCGAGCCCGGGGGCGGCCGGCGTCCGGGCGAAGGCCCATCGGTCGAGCGCCCTGAACCAGGCGAGCGCCGGCCGCTCGATCAGCCAGTAGCTCGGCCCGGCCAGGAGGACGCTGACGCCGACGAGCGCGAGGGCGGCCGAGAGGTTCAGGAGCGGCGCGCCGAGATCGATGCCGCCGCCCTCCGCACCGGGGGTCGGAGCCCCCGCGCCCGGCACCGCGTAGTGCAGGCCGGTGCGGAACAGCTGGAGCACCGGGAAGTGCAGCAGGTAGATCGAGAAAGACCAGCGGCCGAGCGCCTGCGGCACCGCGCCCTGGGCCGCCGCCGAGACGGGGCCGCGCCCGTGCGAGAACAAGGCGATGACCGCGCCGAAGACGAGGGGCGCGCCGTAGGCCCATCCCCCCGGCGGCACGAGGGCGGCGACGGCGAGGAGAAGCGCGAGGGCGGCGGCCTCGACCCATCCCGCCCAGGCTTCCGGGAGGCGCAGGGCATCCCGCAGGCCGTAGGCGAGGCAGCCAACGAAGAGGTCGGACAGGCAGCGCAGGATGCCCCAGTCCTGGATCGCGAACAGGGTTCCGGGGCTCGCCGCGTGGAGCGCGAGGGCAGAGAGCAGGGCGAGCACCGCGAAGGTGCGGTGGGCTCGGGGCCCGACCAGCATCACGGTGCCGGCGAGCACCAGCGAGGCGTAGAACTCCACCGCGATGCTCCAGGCGGGAACGTTCCAGCTGAATTCGCCGAAGGTGAGGAAGTCCTGCAGGAACAGGAGATGGGTGAGCACCTCGATCGGCCGGTGCGCCTCGCCGAAGGGCGGCGTGACCACGGGCATGCCCGGATGGCCGGCGAGATAGAGGAGGCGCGCCGCCTCGATCGCGACCAAGAGCCCGAGCGTGGCGGCGTGCAGCGGCCATAGGCGCCCGAACCGGACCAGCGCGAAGCGCAAACCTTGCCGCCACAAGCCTCGCCGCCGCAGATCTTGGCGCGAGCCCGCCAACCGCTCTCCGTAGGCGTGGAGCAGGACGAAGCCCGATAGCACGAAGAAGACGTCGACGCAGAACTGCACATTGTCGAAGTGCGGCACCGCCCGCAGCGGGTGCGCGAAGGGCATGTGGAAGAAGGCAACCATCAGAGCACAGACGCCCCGCAGGGCGTCGAGCGTTTCGAAACGGGACGTCCCGTCCGCTCCCTGACCCCCATCCTGTCCCATCGTCGCGCATTCCCGTCCAGCGGTGAGAGCGGCGCGCTCCCGGCCGCCCTCCGGAGCAGGACCGAGACCGTAACGAGGCGTGAATCGGCGGCCCGCTCCCAGCCTCAGGCCGGTTGATTTCCGATTTACCACCGCTCCGGAACGAGTTTGACTTTCAACGCGCCTGGAATTTACCGTATATCCGGCAAATTCACGGGGATTGGTGATGGTTTCGCTGGAAGAGATTCGTAACATTCTTGCCCGGAACGAGGCCCTCGCCCCGGTCGCCGGCCAGATCGCGGAGGACGAGAACCTGTTCGACAAGGGCCTCGACTCCTTCGGCTCGGTGCAGCTCATGCTGGCGCTGGAGGAGCACTTCGACGTCGAGTTCCCGGATCACCTGCTCAGCCGCAAGTCGTTCTCGACGATCCGCAGCATCCGCGAGACCGTCTCGAGCCTGGTCCAGGCGGAAGCTGCCTGACCATGCTGGCCGAGCGCTTCGCACGCGCCGCCTCGGTGGCGGCGCTCCACGCCGACGCGGTGGACCGCGAAGGCCGCTTCCCCGCGGAAGCGGTCGCCGCCCTGAAGGCAGAGCGCCTTCTGGGCCTCCAGATCCCGCGGCAGTTCGGCGGCGAGGGCGCGGGCCTCACGGATATCGCGGAGGGCTGCTTCGCGCTCGGCCAAGCCTGCAGCGCGGCCGCCATGGTCTTCGCCATGCACCACATCAAGGTGTCGAGCCTCGTCAGCCACGGGCTCGACAGCGCGTGGCACTGCCGCCTGATGGAGCAGATCGCCGGGGAGCAGCTGCTCGTCGCCTCCTCCACCACGGAGGCCGGCATCGGCGGCGACCTGCGCAACAGCCTCTGCGCCGTCGAGCAGACGGGCGAGGTGTTCGCGCTCGGCAAGGACGCCTCCGTCATCTCCTACGGGGCGCAGGCCGACCTGATCCTCGCCACCGCCCGCCGCAACCCAGAGGCCGCGACCTCCGATCAGGTGCTGGTGGCGCTCTTCGCCGACCAGATCACCCTGGAGCGGACGAGCACCTGGGACACGCTGGGCATGCGGGGCACCTGCAGCGACGGCTTCCGGCTGGAGGCGCGCGGCGTGCCCGTCGAGCAGATCCTGCCGAAACCCTTCGCGGAGATCGCCGCGCAGTCGATGCTGGCCGCCTCGCACCTCCTCTGGAGCGCCGTGTGGTTCGGCATCGCGAGCTTCGCGGTCGACCGTGCCCGGGTCTTCGTGCAGGCCGAGGCCCGCAAGCGCCAGGGCCAGGTTCCGCCGACCGCGCTCCGGCTCGCCGAGCTGTCGAACGCCCTCCAGGCCATGAAGGCGACGCTGGTCTCGGCGCTGCGCCGCTTCGAGGACGCGCAGGGCAATGCCGACCTTCTCGACTCGCTCGCCTTCTCGGTGATGCTCAACAACCTGAAGACGACCGCCTCCGACATGGCGGTCGACATCGTCCAGCGCGCGCTCGGGATCGTCGGGCTCGCCGGATACAAGAACGGCACGCCCTTCAGCCTCGGCCGCCCCCTGCGCGACGTCCTCTCGGCGCCGCTCATGATCGGCAACGACCGCATCCTCGCCAACACCGCCAAGCTCCTGCTCGTGCAGAAGAGCTCCGGCCAGCTCATGAGCGCGTGATGGAATCGATTCAGCCCACCCCGACCTTCTGCGAGCCCCTCGACGACGACGGCCTCGCCGAGCCCACCTTCCTCGACCGGCTCTTCGACCAGGGTCTCCTGGTCCGCACCGGCGTCGACGGCCTCTACGGCCGCAGCGGCGCCTTCGAGAGCGTGGTCGAGGCCCTCGACCGGCTGATCGGGCGCCTCGGCGCCGCCGACAACGCCGAGGTGCTGCGCTTTCCCCCCGGCATGAGCCGGCCGGCCTTCGAGCGCTCCGGCTACCTCAAGGGCTTCCCGAACCTCGCCGGCACCGTGCACAGCTTCTGCGGGCACGAGGGCGAGCACGCCAAGCTCTTGGCCTGCGTCGAGGCGGGCGAGGACTGGACGGCGGGCCAGAAGGCCACCGACATCGTGCTGACGCCTGCGGCCTGCTACCCGCTCTACCCGGTCGCCGCGGCGCGTGGCCCGCTCCCCGCGGAGGGCCGGCTGTTCGACCTGCAATCCTACTGCTTCCGGCGCGAGCCCTCGCTGGAGCCGACCCGGATGCAGCTCTTCCGGATGCGCGAGTACGTGCGCATGGGCAGCCCCGATCAGGTGCTGGCCTTCCGCGAGAGCTGGCTGGAGCGCGGCACCCAGATGATCCGCGACCTCGAACTGCCGCTCGCGATCGACGCCGCCAACGACCCGTTCTTCGGCCGCGCCGGCCGGATGCTCGCCAACAACCAGCGCGCCCAGGGGCTGAAGTTCGAGCTGAACGTGCCGGTCAACAGCGTCGAGAAGCCGACCGCCTGCCTCAGCTTCAACTACCACCAGGACCATTTCGGCACGACCTGGGACCTCGTGCAGGCCGACGGCGACGTGGCCCACACGGCCTGCGTCGGGTTCGGGCTGGAGCGCATCACCCTGGCACTGCTGCGCCACCACGGCCTCGACCTCGCCGCCTGGCCGGAGGGCGTGCGCCGGGTGCTCTGGGGCTGACGCTCGTGAGCGCCGCTCTCGATCGCGCGCGGCCGGAGCCGGCCCCGGCTCCGGCCTATATCGCCCACCCGCTGCACGCCGCCGACCGGCACTGGCCGGAGACGAACTGCTACGTCGATCTCTGGATCGAGCTGCTGCACGGGCGCGGCCTCGTGCCGGAGGCGCTCCTGGGCTTCACCCTGCGGCAGGATTTCGAGGGCGACCAGTTCACCTTCTTCAAGCCGCCGGCCGCCGACATCGACCGGCTCTACGGGTTGGAGATCCTCGAACTCGCCGTCTACGACGGGCTGGAGCGGCACGCGCTGGTCCAGGCCGCGCGCGGCTGCCCGGTGCTGGTCGAGGTGGACGCGCTCTACCTGCCAGACACCGCTGGTACGACCTACGGGCGCTCCCATGCCAAGACGACGATCGGCATCCTGGCGCTCGACCCGGCGGCCAAGACGCTCGACTACCTGCACAATGCCGGCCGGTTCACCCTGTCCGGCGCCGATTACAACGGCATCTTCGGGCCCAGCGAGTTGCCGCCCTACGCGGAGTTCGTGAAGGCGGGAGCGCCGCCCCTGCCGGAGGCCGAGCTTCCGACTGCTGCCCTCGAACTGCTGCGGCACCACCGCGCCCGCGCGCCGGCACGGAACCCGGTGCTGGCCTTCCAGGCAGCGCTCGCGACGGCGGCGGACGCGCTGGTCGGCCGCTCACTGGCCGTGTTCCACGCCTACGCCTTCAACACCACGCGCCAGCTCGGGGCAAATTTCGAGCTGCTCGGCAGCCACCTGCGCTGGCTCGACGGGCACGGCGCGGCGAATCTCGCCACCGCGGCCGAGGCGGCGGGGGTACTGGCGCAGGAGGCCAAGACCTTCCAGTTCCAGCTCGCCCGCGCCTTCCACCGCCGCAGCGCGCTGGGCTTGAGCGCGCGCCTCGACAAGGCGGCGGCGCAGTACGAGGCGGTGTTCGCGGAACTCGACCGGGCGCTGGGCTGAGGGCAACGACGTCCGCTCGACGCGCAACCCCTCTCCCCGCGCGCGGGGAGAGGGGGCGCTCGCCCGACCCGAACAGATCACCCGGATCCGGTGTGATTGATCTCCTCCGAGACCCAGCATGGCCCGCATCCGCGCCATCGACGGCGTTCCGCCGCTCCCCGTCGGCGGCTCCTGGCAACTCGTGACCACGCCGCCCGGCGCCTGCGCGGGGCCGGGCGATCTCGCCGGGCTCGACGGCTGGATTCCCGCACGGGTTCCCGGCACCGCCGCCGCGGCGCTGCGCGAGGCCGGCCTCTGGTCCGAGGCCGAGCCGGCGCCGATCCACGACCGCGACGTCTGGTACCGCACCAGCTTTCCGGGCACCGGCCGGGCGCGCCTCGCCTTCGAGGGGCTGGCGACGCTCTGCGAGGTCTGGCTCAACGGCGTGCCGATCCTCACCAGCCACTCGATGTTCCGCGCCCACGCGGTCGCGGTAGATCTCGCCGGGGACAACGAGATCGTCCTCCGCTTCCGCTCGCTGAAGGCCGAACTCGACCGGCCGGCCAAGCGCGGGCGCTGGCGGCCCCGCCTCGCCACGCCCGGGTCGCTGCGCCACGCGCGCACGAGCCTGCTCGGCTTCATGCCGGGCTGGTGCCCGGAGATCGATCTCGTCGGCCCCTACCGCCCGATCACCCTGACGCCGCTCTCTGCGGGCGCGCCGGACCTTGTCGCGGCCGACCTGCGCGCCGACCTCGACGGTGAGACCGGCCGGCTCGTCGCCCGGCTCCGCGTCGATGGTCCGGTCGAGCGGGCCACGCTCCGCTGCGACGGCCGCTTGGTGGCGCTCGCGCGGACGGCGCCGGACCTGTTCGAGGGCGAGCTCCTCCTCCCCGGCATCGCGCCCTGGTGGCCCCACACCCACGGCGAGCCGCGCCTGCACGCGGTCGCGGTCGATCTCGACGGGCGCAGCCACGATCTCGGGCGCACGGGCTTCCGCAGCATCACCCTGACGCGCCCCTTCGAGGAGGGGTTAAGCCTCGCGGTGAACGGCGTGCCGGTCTTCTGCCGCGGCGCCAACTGGACCCCGCCGGACCTCGTCGGCCTGGGCAGCGGCGCGGAGGATGCCCGCCCGCTCCTCGACCTCGCCCGCGAGGCCGGGATGAACATGCTGCGGGTCTCCGGCATCACCCTCTACGGTCCCCAAGCCTTCCACGACCTCTGCGACGAACTCGGCATCCTGGTCTTCCAGGACCTGATGCTCGCCAATTTCGACTATCCCCACGACGACCCGGCCTTCCGCCAGGAGCTGGAGGGCGAGATCGCGGATCTCCTCGACCGCACCCAGCTCTCGCCGTCCCTCTGCGCGCTCTCCGGCGGCAGCGAGGTCTGGCAGCAGGCGGCGATGCTGGGGGCGCCGCGGGCGGTCTGGGCGGATGCCTTCGCGGGCGAGCGGCTGCCGGCGTTGGCCGCGCCGATCCGGCCGGACCTCGCGGTGGTGCCGAACTCGCCCTCGGGGGGGGATCTGCCCTTCTCCACCACGGCCGGCGTGACGCACTATTACGGCGTGGGCGCCTACCGCCGCCCCCTGGAGGACGCGCGCCGGGCGGAGGTGGGCTTCGCCACCGAGTGCCTGGCCTTCGCGAACCTGCCGGAAGAATCGAGCCTCGCCGCGATGGGCCTCGGCGAGATGGAATCCCCGCGCTGGAGCGCCGGCATCCCGCGCGACCGGGGCGCGGACTGGGATTTCGAGCAGGTGCGCGACCACTATGTCGGCCTGCTCTACGGCGTGGATCCGGCCGCGCTCCGCCGCGCCGACCCGGAACGCTACCGCGACCTGGGGCGCGCCGCGGTCGCCGAGGTGATGGAGGCGACCGTCGCCGAGTGGCGGCGGACGCGCTCGACGACCCGGGGCGGGCTCGTCTGGTTCCTGCGCGATCTCGCCCCCGGCACGGGCTGGGGCATCGTGGACGCGCGGGGCGTCCCGAAATCGGGCTGGTACGCCCTGAAGCGGGCCTTCCGGCCGGTGCAGGTCACGCTCTCGGACGAGGGGCTGAACGGGCTCCACGTGCACCTGCACAACGAGACCGCCGAGGCGCGCGACCTCACCCTGCGCCTCGCCTTCACGGACGCGGCAGGGCGAGCGGTCGCCAAGGCGGAGCGCGCCGTCGGCCTCGGGGCCCGCTCGACGCGGACCCTCTCGTCGGCCGAACTCCTCGGCCGCTTCTTCGACGCCACCGACAGCTACCGGTTCGGGCCGCCGGCCCACACGCTGGGACATGCAAGCCTCAGCGATCCGGCGGGCGCGGTGATCGCCGAGGCCTTCCACGTCCCGGGCGGGCGCCGAATCGAGCCCATCGAGACCGGCCTCTCGGTGGCCGTGGAGGCGAACGCGATCCGGGTCCGAGCCGAGCGCCACGCGCTCGGCGTGCAGGTGGAGGCCGAGCGCGCCCGGCCCGACGACACGTGGTTCCACCTCGCCCCGGGGACGGAACGGCGGATCGGATTTACCGGTGCGCCACGCCTGCCGCACGGCCGGGTGCGGGCTCTCAATGCCGTCGAGACGGTGACGTTCGGCCCGGAGGCCTGAGATCGCGGGATTCCCAAGGGCCCGCGGCCCTTGGGCGGGTTCTCAGGGCAGCGCCCTGAGGATGCGCGGCTGCGGCAGCGCGCGGGCAGCAAGGCAGGCGAGCGTCGCCAGCGCGAAGACGAGCCCGAAGCAGATCCCGGTGGCCTCCGCGCCGACCCGGAGCGCCGCGGTGAGCGGCGCGGTGACGAGCAGCCAGCGCTCGTGGGCGTGCAGGCCGCCGGCCTGCCGGGCCGCCACCACGAGCAGCACCGTGGCGGGCACGAGCGGCGCGAGGTCGTAGACCGGCACGTAGGGCGAGAGCATCGGCGCGGCGGCGAGCAGGGTCGCGGCGCGCAGGCGCGGGTCCGGGCAGGTCGTCCAGACCCACCAAGCCAGGGCCAGCGCACCGAGGCTCGCGGCGATCTGGGCCGCCCAGGCCAGGGCGTAGGGACCGCCGGCCAGCCGCACCGCCCCGTAGGCGCTGGCGTTGAGGTCGAGCCCCGCCGCGGCCTGACGCAGGATGATGCGGTCGGTCTCGGCCAGCGTGCCGAGGAAGCCAAGCCAGGGCGCAGTGCCGAAGGCGAGGAGCGCGGCGAGGCAGAGCGCCGCCACCGTGCCGAGGCAGGCGCCGAGGCAGCGCCAGCGCCCGGTGACGAGGAGCAGCAGGGGGGCGAGCGCCGCGAGCTGCGGCTTGTAGGCCACGAGCCCGAAGCAGAGTCCGGCCACCGGCGGGCGGCGGTCGACGAGGAGCGCCCCGAGGGTCAGCAGGCCCGCGGTGAACAGCCCGTTCTGCCCGTAGACGAGATTGCAGAAGACCAGCGGGTGGGCGAGCCCGACGAGGAGCGCCGCCCGCCCGCCCGCGAGCCGGAGCGCCAGGGCGAAGAGAGCGGTCCCTGCGACGCTCCAGGCCAGGAAGGCGGTGGGCGGCGGCAGGGCCGCTACCGCGGCGGCGGGCAGCAGGAAGACCGGCGGGTAGTGCCAGGCGAAGCGGCACTCGGGCCCGAAGGCCGCGCTGAGGTTCCGGAGATGGTGCGGGAAGTCATAGGGCTCGCCGGCCGCGCCCCGCAGCGCCGCCTGCCCGGCCGCCCAGACCTGGGTGAAATCGACGCCCAATGCGTTGCCGTCGCAGTCGCGCCCCGGCGCCGGCCCAGTCACGAATCCGGCGAGGACGACGATCCCGAGCATGATGGGCAGGAGCCAGAGGCTCGCCAGCCGCGCGAGCCGGTAGAGCCGCGCGTCGCTTCCCGCGAGGTCGCGCAGGTCGGCGATCGCGGCGTGAAGACCCGCCTGACGACTTGAGGGCGCGCCCAATCCCCACTCCCCGCGGACGGTGCCGAGCGCGCAGCATGCGCCCGGCCGGTTCCGGCGCGGTTAACGCGGCGTTCGGGCGGCGCTCAACCCGCCCGCAGCTCGTCCTCCAGGAAGGCGCGCACCTCGGCCCGGTCGATGCCCGGCGCGATGAAGCTCCGGCCGATGCCGCGGGCGAGGATGAAGGTGAGGGCACCGTCGCGCACCTTCTTGTCCTGGGCCATCGCGTCGAGGAGCGCGTCGGCGTCGCCGCATCCGCCCGGCACCTGGGCGAGGCGGGTCGGCAGACCGGCGAGCGCGAGGTGGTTGGCGACGCGGCCCGCCTCCTGGCCCGAGCAGAGCCCGAGCCGGGCCGAGAAGCGGAAGGCGAGCGCCAGCCCGATCGCCACTCCCTCGCCGTGGACGAGGCGGGCGGACTCGTAGCCGGTCAGGCGCTCCAGGGCGTGGCCGAAGGTGTGGCCGAGATTGAGCAGGGCGCGCTCGCCGTCCTCGCGCTCGTCGCGCACCACCACGCCGGCCTTGGCGCGGCAGCAGATCGCCACCGCCTCGTCGCGCTCCGGCCCGCCGGAGAAGATGCCCCGCCAGTTCGCCTCGCACCAGCCGAAGAAGTCGGCGTCGCCGATCAGGCCGTACTTGGCCACCTCCGCGTAGCCCGCCCGCATCTCGCGCTCCGACAGCGTGTCGAGGGTCGCGGTATCGGCGAGCACGAGGCGCGGCTGGTGGAAGGCGCCGACGAGGTTCTTGCCGAGCGGGGAATTGATCCCGGTCTTGCCGCCGACCGAGGAATCGACCTGGGCCAGCAGGGTGGTCGGCACCTGCAGGAAGCGCACGCCGCGCCGGAGCGTCGCGGCAGCGAAGCCCGCCAGATCGCCCACCACGCCGCCGCCGAGCGCCACCACGAGGTCCCCCCGCTCAATCTTCAGACCGAGAAGCCCGTCGCAGACCTGCGCGTAGCCGGCGTAGGATTTGGAAGCCTCGCCCGGCGCCACCGCGATCAGCCCGGCGCGCAGGCCGGCCGCCTCCAGGCTCTCGCGGATCTGCGCGCCGTAGAGGCCCGCCACGGTCTCGTCCGTGACGATGCCGGCCGCCCGCGCCCCGAGCGCGGCGGCGCGCGCGCCGGCCTCGGCGACGAGCCCGCGCCCGATCAGGATGTCGTAGGCGCGGCCCGCGTCGAGGGGCACGTGCACGGTGAGGGGGGCGTCGGACAGGGCTTGGTCAGACATGGCTCGAATGACTGTCTACTGCGCGGCGACGGCGGGCGGCGCCGACGGATCGAGATGGGCGACCAGGGCTTCGAGCACGTCGTCCACCACCCGGTCGTGGGAGACGTCGCGGGAGACCACCTCGACGTCGGCCTCGGCGTAGACCGGGTGGCGCGCCTCCATCAGGGCGCGCATCGTCGCCTCGGGGTCCTCGGTCTCGAGGAGCGGGCGGTTGCCGCGCTTGCGCACGCGGCGCATCAGCACGTCGAGGTCGGCCTTCAGCCAGACCGAGACGCCGAACTCGGCGATCCGCGCCCGGGTCGTGTCGCGCATGAAGGCGCCGCCCCCGGTGGCGAGCACGAGCGGGCCCGCCCGCAGCAGGCGCGCGATCACCCGCTCCTCGCCGTCGCGAAAGCTCGGCTCGCCGTAGATGGCGAAGATGTCCGGGATGGTGAGGCCGGCCGCGGCCTCGATCTCGTGGTCGGCATCCTTGAAGATCAGGCCGAGGCGCTGGGCCAGCCGGCGGCCGACCGTGCTCTTGCCCGCCCCCATCAGGCCGACGAGCACGATCGACCGGGTCCCCAGGGCCCGGCGCAGGCGCGCCTCGATCGGTTCTCCGCCCGTCTGAGCAGGCTCGTTCATCGCAGCAGACTTCGCATGGAACGGCGGGTCTTAGCGCGTTTGCCGGGCACAGGGAACGGCCGGACCCCCGTCACGGCCGAGCTTGGTCCTGAAGCTGTGACCTCGGGTGTGGTATACGGGCCCTTGCCATCGGGGCGGGCGCGTGGTGCAACGCGGTAGCCCGGGTGCCAGAACCCCGGCCTGCCGGCGCCGCTCCCGCTCGACCGAGATTGTCCCGACGTGCCGACCCTGTTCCGTTTCTTCGCGACGCTGGCGATCCTGGCCGGCCTCGTCTTCGCCGGGATGTTCGCGCTGGCGACCTTCGTGAAGCCGACCCCGCGCGAGATGAGCGTGACCATCCCGCCGGCCAAGCTGCAGCCGCCGACCAACCGGTGAGCGCGCCCGATCCGGAGATCGGCGCCTATCTCGACATGCTGGCGGCCGAGCGCGGGGCCGCCGCCAACACGCTCTCCGCCTACCGGCGCGACCTCGACGATTACCGAGCTTGGCTCGCCGCGTCGCGGATCGATCTCGACGCGGTCGAGGCCGCGACGCTGCGGGCCTACCTCGCCGAGCTGGAGACGCGCGGCCTCAAGGCCTCCTCGGCGGCGCGCAAGCTCTCCTGCATCCGCGGCTTCCACAAGTTCCTCTACGCGGAAGGACTGGCGGAGACCGACCCGTCAGCGCCGGTCTCCGGTCCGCGCCGGCCGCAAGCCCTGCCGAAGGTGCTGGGCGTCGCCGAGGTCGACCGCCTGCTCGACGTCGCGCGGGCGCGGGCGGGCGCGGCCGAGAGCCCGGGCGAGGCGGCCCGCGCGCGCCGGATGCTGTGCCTGCTCGAACTCCTCTACGCCACGGGCCTGCGCGTCTCGGAGCTGATCAGCCTGCCGCGCTCGGCCGCGACGACGCGGGAGCGCTACCTCGTGGTGCGGGGCAAGGGCGGGCGCGAGCGCCTCGTGCCGCTGACCGACCTCGCCCGCGCGGCGATGCGCGAGCACCTCGCCGGCCTGACGGCCGAGGGGCCCTGGCTGTTCCCCGCCGACAGCGAGAGCGGGCACCTGACCCGGCAGGCCTTCGCCCGCGACCTGAAGGTGGCGGGCGCCGCCGCCGGGATCCGGGCCGACCGGATCAGCCCGCACGTCCTGCGCCACGCCTTCGCCAGCCACCTGCTGCAGAACGGCGCGGACCTGCGCATCGTGCAGGAGCTGCTCGGCCACGCCGACATCTCGACCACGCAGATCTACACCCACGTGCTCGACGAGCGCCTGAAGGGCATGGTGCGCGACCTGCACCCGCTGATGGACGAGTGAGGCTCGTCCCGCCCCCACACGAAACGGTCACGATCGCCTGACATGACCCGCCCCGGCAGGGCGGTCCCGCCCCGCTTGCGGTGCGCCGGTTCATGGCGCATCAGGATCGCGATCCCCGGGACGAGAGTGCCATGAAGAAGATCAGCGAGTTCATCTGGCCGCTCGTCGGCCTCGCGGCCGTCGTCGTCTCCGGCTACTTCCTCTACCAGGAATTGAAGACCACCTCGCTCTCGGCGATCTGGGGCGCGATCCTGGCGATCCCGCCCCACCGGATCCTGCTGGCGCTCGTCTCCACCCTCGTCGCCTACGCGGCGCTCGCCTGGTACGACCGGATCGCGCTGCTGCATCTGGGCGTGCGCCACATCTCGTGGCTGTTCGTCTCGCTCTGCTCCTTCACCACCTACGCGCTCTCGCACAATATCGGCGCCTCGGTCTTCTCGGGCGCGCTGGTGCGCTACAGGGCCTACACCGCCAAGGGGCTCTCGGCCGCGCAGGTCGCGGTGCTGGTGGCGCTCTGCTCCTTCACCTTCTTCCTCGGCACGGTGTCGCTCGGCGGCCTGACCCTCGTCCTCGACCCGCACCTGCTCTCGCGTCTCGAAGGCAAGCTCCCGGCCGTCTTCACCGATCCGAAGACCGCGCTGATCGTCGGCATCGGCATGCTGGCCTTCGTGGCGCTCTACGTCGCGGGCTCGATCCTGCGCCTGCCGCCGCTGCACATCCGCTCGTTCAAGCTCGAATATCCGCGCCCCGGCATCATGGGCCGCCAGCTGATCGCGGCGCCGCTGGAGCTGCTGGGAGCGGCGGGCATCATCTACTTCGCGCTGCCGCAGTCGATGGGCGTCGACTTCCTCACCGTGCTGGCGATCTTCCTCGCCTCGTTCTCGCTGGCGCTGGCCTCGCACGCGCCCGGCGGCCTCGGGGTGTTCGAGCTGGTCTTCATCACGGCGATGCAGATCACAGACAACGCGCAGAAGGACGCCGTCATCGCGGCGGTGATCATCTTCCGCGTGTTCTACCTCTGGCTGCCGCTGCTCGCCTCCATCGTCATCGTCCTGATGTTCGAGCGCTCGCGCCTCGCCGCCGCGGTCGGCAAGACTCAGCCGGAGGCCGTGCCCGAGCCTCCGGTCATCGCGCCGGGGCTCGACGCACACGAGATCGAGCACAAGCTCAAGGAGAAGGCGGTCTGAGGACCGCCGCTCTCCCCGCGCCGGGGAGAGTGGGAATGCCCGCGGATGTCGCCTCAGCGCGCGAGGTAGTCCGTCAGCGTCATGCCGACCATGATGGCGACCCAGAAGAAGCCGAGCACGCTGAACAGCTTCACCAGCGGCGGCTCCTCCAGGACCTCCATCGACACGAGGAGGATGAGGGCCACCATCACGGTCACGACGGCGAGTTCCAGCGCCCAGGTGTAGGCGAAGGGCACCGTGGCGCCGAGCGCGACGTTGACGGCGAGCAGGCCCAGCAGCGCCAGAAAGGTCAGGACCGGCTTGCGCATGTGGCGCCGCAGCAGGGCGCGATCCTCGGGCGAGAGATCCCTGATCGGGTTGCGCATCGCCCTCCCCTACCGGTTGACCACGTAGAGGATCGGGAAGGCCAGGATCCAGACCAGATCGATGAAGTGCCAGTACAGGCCGTAGACCTCGATCCAGTTCTGGTGCCGGCCCAAGAAACCGGGCTTGGCCGCCTTCCAGGTCATCCCGAGCAGGATCGCGATGCCGGTGAACAGGTGCAGCGCGTGGAGGCTCGTCGCCACGTAGTACAGGTTCACGAAGAGCCGCGAGGCCGGGCTCTGCGCCAGTTCGTAGGGCCGCCCGGACAGGAACGGCATCATGTGCTCCTGGTAGTCGGCGTAGTACTCGTAGCCCTTGAACACGAGGAACAGCGCGCCGAGCGCGGCGGTCGCGAGCATCGCCCGCACCATCGCCCGCTGCCAGCCCATGCGCGAGAATTCGATCGCCATCGACATGGTGAGGCTGGAGCAGATCAGCACCACGGTGTTGACCGCGCCGATCCAGAACTTGAGGTGGCGCGCGGCCTCGACCGTCGCCTCGGGGTGCTGGATGCGGGTGATCAGCGCCACCAGGAACAGGGCGGCGAAGAGCAGAAGCTCGGTAATCAGCCAGGCCCAGATGCCGAGCGTCGCGGCGTAGCGCTGCTGTGCCACGCTGTCGAAATGCTCGGCGCGGGCGACGCCGACGCCGTCCGGCAGGGCCTCGCTCATCCGTGCTGGCTCCGGCTCTCCTGGACCTGGATCGGGTAGTCGTAGGGGATCTTCGGCACCGCCGGATCGCCGAGGAAGTTGTGGGTCGGCGGCGGCGAGCTGGTCTCCCATTCGAGGCCCTTGGCGTCCCAGGGGTTCGCCGGCGCCTTCCGGCCGAACCAGAGCGAGTAGACGAGGTAGAGCATCGGGAAGAGGTAGCCCGCCGCCAGGATGGTGGCGCCCGCCGAGGAGAGGATGTTGAGGAGCTGGAACTCGGGCGGGTAGGTCGCGTAGCGCCGCGGCATGCCGAGATAGCCGAGGATGAATTGCGGGAAGAAGGTGACGTTGAAGCCGAGGAAGATCAGCACCGCCGAGATCCGGCCCCAGGCCTCGACATACATCCGGCCCGTGAATTTCGGCCACCAGAAGTGCAGCCCGCCGAGGAACGCCAGCACCGTGCCGCCGACCATGATGTAGTGGAAATGCGCCACCACGAAGTAGGTGGCGTGGACGTGCTGGTTGACGGCGAGCGTCGCCAGATAGAGTCCCGTCAGGCCGCCCAGCACGAACAGGCCGATATAGCCCATCGCGTAGAGCATCGGCGTGTCGAGCCTGAGCCGGCCCTTATGGATCGTCGCGGTCCAGTTGTAGACCTTCACGGCCGAGGGCACCGCCACCGCGAAGGACAGGACCGAGAAGGCGAGCGAGGCCAGGTCGCTCTGCCCGTTGACGAACATGTGGTGGCCCCAGACGAAGAAGGTCACGGAGGCGAGCCCGATCGACGCGTAGGCGACGAAGCGGTAGCCGAAGAGCTTCTTCTGGGCGAAGGCCGGCACGATCTCGGAGATCACCCCCATGCCGGGCAGGACCATGATGTACACGGCCGGGTGCGAGTAGAACCAGAACAGGTGCTGGAACAGCACCGGGTCGCCGCCATAGGCCGGGTCGAACACCCCGATATGGAAGGCCCGCTCCATGATGAGCAGGATCAGCGCCGTGGTGATGACCGGCGTGGCGAGCAGGAAGATCAGGCTGGTGGCGTAGTGCGCCCAGACGAAGATCGGCAGCTTGAACCACGTCATGCCGGGGGCCCGCATGGTGTGGATCGTGACCACGAAATTGAGCCCCGTCAGGATCGACGAGAAGCCGACGATGGTGACGCCGATCAGCGCCGGTAGCACCCAGGTGTTCGAGAAGGCGGTCGAGAGCGGCGCGTAGAAGGTCCAGCCCGTGTCGACGCCGCCCAGCACCACCGAGACCATGGTGAAGAGCGCGCCGCCCATGAAGACGTACCAGCTCGTCAGGTTGAGCTTGGGGAAGGCGAGGTCCTTCGCCCCGATCATCAGCGGGATCAGGAAGTTGCCGAAGGTCGCGGGGATCGACGGGATGAGGAAGAACCACACCATCACCACGCCGTGGATGGTGAAGGCCTTGTTGTAGGTGTCGTTCGTCATGATCGCGCCGTTCGGCACGACGAGCGCGAGGCGGACCACGCCCGCCGCCACCGCGCCGATGACGAAGAAGGCGGTGATCGCCGCGAGATAGAGGATCGCGATGCGCTTGTGGTCTGTGGTGAGGAACCACGAGCGCAGCGTCGATTGCGCGTGCAGGTAGTCGGAGGGGCGGCCGAGCGTGGCCTCGGGCGCGTGCGGCTCCCGGTTGGCCACCCCGCCCTCGACGGTGCCGGATGCGCTCATGGCCGGTCTCCTGGCGTGGCACCTCGCGCGGCCGGGCCGCCCGCGGCGGCGCGCATGTCGGACTTGAGGTAGTTGATCAGGCGGGTGAGGTCGTCGTCCGGGATCTTGCCGGCGTAGCTCGGCATGATCTGCTTGTAGCCCTCGGCCAGCCGGTTGCCGTTGGGGTTCAGGATTTTTTCGCGGAGGTAGGTATCATCCGCCACCCGTGTGGTGCCGTCCGCGAGCCTCACCGCCCGTCCGTAGAGGCCGGCGAGCCGCGGGGCGCGCACCGGCGAATCCGCGTTGTGGCAGGTGCCGCAGCCGTAGGCGTTGTAGACGGCAAGGCCCGCGGCGGGACCCGATTGCTGCGCGCCGCCATGCGTCAGCCATTCCTGGTAGTCGCCCGGCTCCATGAAGGTGACGTTGCCCTCCATCAGGGAATGATCGGTGCCGCAATATTCCGAGCAGTAGAGGTGGTAGGTGCCGGCCCGCTCGGCCTTGAACCAGAGTTCGGTGGTGCGGCCGGGGATCGCCGCCACCTGCATCCGCACCGCCGGCAGGTAGAGGGCATGGATCACGTCCTGGCTGATGATGCGCAGTTTCACCGGCTGGTTGATCGGTACGTGCAGGTCGTTGATCTCGGACTGGCCCGTCGGGTGCTGGAACTTCCACATCCACTGCCGGCCGATCGCCTCGACCACCATGGCGTCGGGCGGCGGGTTCTTGGAATGGACGAAGAGGCGCGCCCCCCAGGCGAAGAAGATCAGGGTGAGCGCGAAGGGGATCAGCATCCAGCTGATCTCGACGAGGTTCGAGCGGATGCCGCTGGGCTCACGGTCGGCCTCCTGGCCGTCGCGGTAGCGCAGGGCGAACCACGTGATCGCCAGGAAGACCGGCACGGTGAGCGCCAGCGTCAGCACCGTGAAGGCGAGGATCAGGTAGTCGGTCTCGACGGCCTTGGCCGAGACCGCGGCCGGCCAGAGTTCGAGGGCGGAGTGGTGCGGGGTCATCGGGCGGGGTCCAGGGGCCGGCCGGTCACCAGCTCCATGGCGCGGCCGATCGGGATGCGGGCGCGGCCCGCCTCGGTGAGAGCGTAGCCGTCGAGTCGGCCGCGCTCGGCCGCGCGCTCGCGGGCGATGTCGGCGTAGGGGTCGGCCTGGAGATTCGGCGGCGGGGGCTTCAGCACCGCGGTCTGCTGCGGGGTGAGCGGGGGCAGCGCCCGGCGCTGGCCGGCCGTGAAGGCGTGCATCAGCCAGAGCATCAGCGCGACCGCGACGAGCGCCGAGGCTGCCAGCCCGGCCATGACGAGGCCTGTCCTGCGGACGTCGACGTCCTCGGTCTCGTAGCCCGGCCCCTCGCGGGGCGCCTCGGGCCAGTGGGCGGGCTCGGGCTCTGGTACCGGAGGGCGGCGGGGGCTCAGCCCGGCGAGGATCGCCTGGACCAGGCCGCCGGTCCGGCCGGGCGGCATGCGCGGGCCGCTCATGCGGGGATCCTCCCGCCCGCAGAGCGGGTGCCCGCGGGGCCGCGGGGATGAGGCATCCGCGCCAGCGGGCGCAGCGCCCCGGCGAGGCAGAGGATGCCGAGGGCGGCGAGCCCGTCGCCCGGCGTGAGGGTGAAGCGGTCGCGGAGCGCCGGGGTGACGAGCCAGAACATCTCGGCCGCGTGCAGCACGACGACGAGGCCCGCCAGCACCCGGGTGGTGGGGCGGCCCGGCCGCAGGGTGGCGAGCGCGGCGGCGAGCGCGACCGCGCCGGCCATCAGCGCGAGCCCCCGGCCGGACCAGCCGCCGCGGGCGAGGTACCAGCGCACCTCGTCGGGGAGGTTGGCCGACCAGACGATCAGGAACTGCACGAAGTGCAGGTAGGCCCAGAGCGCCAGCAGGACCGCGAGGGGCACGAGCCGGTCCTGGCCCGCGACCGCGCGACCGCGGCCGACCGGGGCCGGCTCCTCGGGCGCGCGCAGGATCGCGGCCGCGAAGGCGAGCCCGCTCCAGGCCGTGAGAACCAGGAGGCCCTCCAGGCTGGAGCCGAGCCGTGTGTCGAGCGCGCCGACGAGGTCCGTCACCGCCAGCGTGCCGACGAGCGCGTGCAGCCCCACGCCCGCGGCGGTGCGCCCGTCGCCGGGCTTGGGCGGCGCGTCGCGGAAGCGGGCGGCCAGCCAGACCCAGAGGCCGAGATAGGCGAGGAGGCGCAGGGCGAAGCCCGGCAGGGTGAACCAGAGGCGGCCGAGCGGGGTATGGGGCGCCTCGGTCGCCCAGGGGTAGAGGATCGGCGCGGCGGCGAGCAGCGGCAGGCCGAGGATCGCGGCGGCCGGCATCAGTCCGAGCAGGCGGCGCAGGCTCAGGGCGATCTCGCCCTCGCCGCGGTCGTGCACGCTGAGGCCGAAGCGCTCCAGCGCCACCACCACGGGCAAAGCGCCCGCCGCGAGCCCGAGCAGGACCAGCCAGGCGGCGAGGTAGGAGCCGGCAACCTCCCGCCAGCCGGCCGCGAGCACGGCGAGCGCCAAAGCCGCGAGCCCGGCGAGGCCGAGCGGCAGCGGGCGCGCGAGCCGTTGGGCGAGGGAAGGCTTGGCGAGAGGACGCTTGGCGGGGCGGCTCATCGGGCGGCCTCCAGGCGGGCGCGGTCCGCCTCGGGCAGGCTCGCCACCTCGGCGCCCTGGCTGAGCTGGAGCGCCCGCAGATAGGCGACGATCGCCCAGCGGTCGGCGGACGGGATCATCTGCGCCATGCCGAACATGGCGCGGTGGCCCTCGCCGACGATGCGGTAGAGGTCCGCGGCGGAGGCCTGCCGCAGCCTGTCCGCTGCGAGGTTGCCGGCGTGCGGGAAGCCGCGCTGCACCACGATGCCGTTCCCATCACCGGACGCGCCGTGGCAGGGCGTGCAGAAGATGCCGTAGCGCTCCCGGCCCCGCTCCAGCGAAGCGGCCGTGATCGTCGCGGGCTGAGGGGCGGCCGCCGCCGGGTCCTGCCGCGGCACCGTGCCGGGCACGGGATCGCGCATGGTCATGTGCTTGGCGAAATAGGGGTTGCGGTCCCAGGTCCGGGCCTTCGGCTGCTCGGCCATGTTGGCCTGCTCGCAGCCCGCGAGCGCGAGCAGGCCGGCCAGGAGGAGGAGGGTGCGGAGCGCCGGGCTCATCGCGGGATCCGCCGGATCTCGAGGGGCCGGCCGGCGCCGGCGGGAAGCGCTGCGAGGCGCCGCTCGATCCGCTCCGGCTCAAAGCCCTCCTCTTGCGCCTGCACCGAGAGGAAGAAGCGGTCCTCGCTGGCGCGCAGGAAGCCCGGGATGTTGAAGGCCGGGTGGTTCAGCCGCGGCAGCCGGTTCAGCACCAGCAGGGCGAGGTGGATCGCCACCACCCCGCTCATCATGGCGAAGGCGAAGCTCGGCACTACGAAGGAGGGCCAGGAGAAGCGCGGCCGCCCGCCGATCAGGAAGACGTAGTGGTAGGCGCTGGCGTAGACGCACATCCCATAGAAGCCGAGCCCGCCCGCGAGCGCACCGCCGAGCGCGTAGGGGCGGATCGTGCGGCCACCGAGCCCCAGGGCCCGGACGACGCGCGGCATCGGCACCGGGCCGTGCCCGTCGAGATGGACGTCGCGGCCGTTGCGGGCAGCGGTGAGGTTTGCCACCGCCTGGGCGGCGGCGGCGAGTTCGGCCTCCGTACCGAAGCTGGCGCTGATGCCCCAGAGCGGCGTGCCGGGCTCGACCGCCTCGGGCTCCGGGCTGGCGCCCCGCCCGGCCTCGGCGGCCGTGCCCGCCCGCGCCAGCGCGAGGCGGCGGGTCTCGGTGATCGAGATCGCCGGCAGGTAGCGCAGGAACAGGAGCAGCAGCACGAGGAACAGGCCGACCGAGCCCGCGAAGGTGGCGATGCCCCAGACCGTCTCCCGGAAGGGCTCGTGCGCGGCCGGCAGGAAGTTCTGCCCGAGTGTCACGAGCAGCACCATGACGTGGTCGGCGTAGGCCCCGACCGCCACGAGGATTCCGACCGCCGCGACGGCCAGCGGCGCGCGGCGCGCCCGCCCGGACCAGAACACCTGCGCGGGCAGGAGCAGGCAGGCGAGCACGGTCCAGAAGGCGGCGGCGTGCTCGCCGGTGATGCGGCGGACGAGCACGCCGCGCTCGTAGGCATCGCCGTGCAGCGCGGTCGAGAAGAACTCGGTAGCGTAGCAGTAGAGGCTGGCGCAGCCGAGGCCGAGGAGGAGCCGGGCGAGGAGTTCGAGATGGCGTTCGGTCACCAGCGCGTCGAGGCCGTAGACGGCACGGATCAGCACCACGATCGCCGCGGTCAACCCGACGCCGGAGAAGACCGCGTTCACCAGGAAGGTCACGGGCAGGATCGTGTCGTGCCAGCCCGGCATCACGGAGCCGGCGAACATCACCGAGGCGCCAGTCTGCACGCAGACCACCAGCATCACGCCGAGCAGCGCGATGGTGCGGTAGGCCTGCGACCAGAGCTGCCAGTGGGCAGCCGATCCCCGCCAGCCGGAGGCGAGCAGGCCGTAAGTCCGCGCTCGCATCATCGCGAGGCCGCGGGTCAGGCTGCGCTCCTCCCGCTGACGCATCGCGTCCGCGAAGGCGCGGTCGCGCAGGGCCGCGAGGTCGGGCAGCAGGCCGATGAACCAGAGGCTGACGCAGACCACCAGGAAGGAGACGATGTCGATCGCGTCCCAGACCAGCGCCGAGCGGAACTGCGGCCAGAGCGAGAAGGTGTTGGGGTAGGGCAGGTTCCAGTAGAAGTACCAGGGCCGGCCGAGATGGATGATCGGGTAGAGCCCGGCCGCGCAGGTGCAGAGCAGGGCCACCGTCTCGGCGACCCGGTTGACCGCGCCGCGCCACTCCGCGCCGAGCAGCAGCAGCGTGGCGGAGACGAGCAGGCTGCCGCAGGCCGCCCCGATCCACCAGTCGTAGCTCGCGATGTCGAGCGCCCAGACGACGGCGTTGTTGTTGCCCCAGACGCCGACGCCCTCGAAGAGCAGCCAGAACAGGGCGGCGGCGAAGATTCCGAGCAGGGCCATCGCCGCCGCGAAGGCGATCCACCAGCGGCGGCCGAGCGGGTGGCGGATCGGCACGGCGGCGACCGTGCGGCCGATGCCGGCGAGCGTCTCATCCGGGGGGATCAGGGCGGCGTCGGCCACGCGTCAGCCCTCCTTCCGGGTTTCTCGCTCGGACGATGGCCCGGACGGCGGCGCCTTCTGCCCGTCGGCGGGCGCGAGGCCCGCGAGGTAGGTGGTGCGGGGGCGCGTGTTGAGTTCGCCCAAGAGCGCGTAGTGCCGCCCCTCCGCCCGGGCCCGCGCAACGCGGCTCTCCGGGTCGGCGATGTTGCCGAACACGATCGCCCGGGTCGGGCAGGCGTTCTGGCAGGCGGTCTCGACCGCGCCGTCGGGGATCGCGGCGTGCGCGTCCTTGGCCGAGTCGATCCGGGCGGCGGCGATCCGTTGGATGCAGTAGGTGCACTTCTCCATCACCCCGCGGGCGCGCACCGTCACCTCGGGGTTGTTGCGCTGCTGCAGGACGGCCGGCTGGTCGCCCGTGTAGTCGAGGTAGTTGAAGCGCCGGACCTTGTAGGGGCAGTAGCTCTGGCAGGTGCGGGTGCCGACGCAGCGGTTGTAGACCTGCAGGTTCAGGCCCTCGCTGTCGTGCAGCGTCGCCTCGACCGGGCAGCCGACCTCGCACGGCGCCTGCTCGCAATGCATGCAGGGCACCGGCTGGAAATGGGTCGCGGGCTCGTCGAGGCTGCCCGCGTAGTAGCGGTCGATCCGGATCCAGCCCATCCAGCGGCCGCGGGCGACCTCGTCGCGGCCGACCACCGGGATGTTGTTCTCCGACTGGCAGGCGGTGACGCAGGCGTTGCAGCCGATGCAGGCGTCGAGATCGATCACCATGCCCCAGGCGGCCTTGGCCGCCCCTTCGGCGCCGCGATCCTCGGAGGCCGGTCCGTAGAAGCTCGGCAGGTCGAAGGCGGCGTCCTCGCCCACCGGCTCGGCGCCCTCCGCCTGCACGCGCACGAGGTCGTGCCCCTGCATCGTGCCGAGATCCTGCGTGGTCGCGGGCATGCGGCGCGCGCCGGTCTTCGAGAGCCTGGCGCCTTGGAGCCGCCAGGGCGTGTCGGCGGGGCGCAGGCGGTTGGCGTCGTAGCCGAGGCCGCGGGAGAGGTGGTCCGGCACGTCGCGGCCGTAGCCGAGGGTGAGCGTGACCGTCTCCTCGGCCTGCCCCGGCAGGATCCAGGCCGCCCCCTCGATCCGGGCCTCGCCCGCTTCGACCGCCACGAGGTCGCCGGTGGCGATGCCCTCGCGCTCGGCCAGCGCCGGGGAGAGCAGCACCACGTTCTCCCAGACCACCTTGGTCAGCGGCTTGGGCAGTTCCTGGAGCCAGCTGAGATCCGCGTGCGTCCCGTCCCACACGGTGGGGTCCGGCCGGAACACCACCTCGATGCCGGAGGGCGCCGCGGGCGCCGGTGCGGGCGCAGCGCCGGTGAGCGCGACCGTCTCGGCCGGGCTCGCGCTGCCTGGCAGGAAGCCCAGGCGCAGGGCCTCGGCGAAGCGGGCCTCGAACGCGGCCTCGTCCTCGTCCGGGCGGCGCCACCGCGCCTTGAGGAGGCCCAGCCCGTCGCGCATCTCGCCCTCCAGCAGGAAGGAGAGCAGCTCGTGGACCGTGCGGCCCTCGTGCAGCGGTGCGATGGTCGGCTGGATCAGGCCCACCGTCCCGTCGAGGGAGCGCGCGTCGCCCCAGGATTCGAGCGGGTGGGCGAGCGGCAGGTGCCAGTCCGCGTGGGCGCCGGTCTCGTCGTAGTAGAGGCCCAGATGGATCTTGAGCGGCACGCGCTCCAGCCGGCGGGCGAAGTCGAGGCCGCCCGGGGCCTCGTAGACCGGGTTGGAGCCCAGCACGACGAGCGTCTCGACCGCGCCCCGCTCCATCGCCTCGGCAAGCTCGCCCAGCGTGCCGGCGCCGCCGGGCGTCAGGGGGGCGATGTGGCGCAGCGTCGTGCCCGTGTTGCCGAGCGCGCCGTTGAGGCGGTGCACCAGGGCGTGCAGCTCCGGCGAGGCGGTGAGCCCCGTGGTGACGATGGAAGCACCCCGGTTCGCGTCGAGCGCCGCGGCAGCGCGGCGCAGCCAGTTGCCCGCCCGCGCGCCCGACCCGCCACCGCTGCCGCCGTCAGTGAGGCTGAGGAGATCGCGGGCCAGCGCCTCGATCCCGCTCGCCGAGAGGCTGAGGCCGTGGTCGGCCTTGGCGCTGGTGAGCGTCGGCGTCGGGGCAACGGCGTGGAGCGCGGGCAGGCGCCCGGCCGCGTGGCCGGCGCGCCGGGCTTCGATCCAGGCGCGCGAGAGGCCGACCTGCCCGGGGCCGAGATCGAGGAAGTCGCCGTCCAGCGACACGACGGTGCGCGCCTTCGCGAAGTCCGGCAGGGTCTCGACCGGCCTGCCGTAGGCCTGGACCGCGCCCGCGTAGAGGCTCTCGCGCGTGGCGCCGGCCGTCTCGTACCAGCCCATCTCCGGGTACTGCTCCCGCAGCCGCGCGACCAGCGCGGAGAGCGCGGGCGAGGTCGCGGGGGCGGAGAGGACGGCAAGCCCGCGCCCACGGCCCTCGCGCCACGCGGCGAGCCGGGCCAGCATCTGGCCCCGGAAGGCCGCCCAGGAACTCGGCCGCCCGAGATGCTGCACCGCCTGCGCGCGGAAGGGGTCGTAGAGCCCGAGCACCGAGGCCTGGGCCAGAATGTCGGTGCCGCCGCGGCTGAACGGATGGTCCGGGTTGCCCTCGACCTTGATCGGCCGCCCGTTGCGGGTGGTGACCAGGATGCCGTTGGCGAAGCCGTCGAACAGGGCCGAGCTGGCATAGGAGAGGGACGCGCCCGGCACGATCCGCTCGGGCTGGTTGACGTAGGGCAGCTCGTAGTCGCGCCCGACATCCGCG
The DNA here is from genome assembly GCF_003173735.1 of Methylobacterium radiodurans. Taxonomy (NCBI): domain Bacteria; kingdom Pseudomonadati; phylum Pseudomonadota; class Alphaproteobacteria; order Hyphomicrobiales; family Methylobacteriaceae; genus Methylobacterium; species Methylobacterium radiodurans. Next base: position 628,746 of record NZ_CP029551.1, read on the forward strand.
CCGCAGGCCGTGAGGCCGGAGAGCGCGAAGGAGGCCGCCATCAGCCGCAGGAATCCGCGCCGGTCGGGGGCGCCCGCGAGGCGCGCCGCAGCCGGGAACTCGGACTCGACATAGGCCCGGAAGGCCGGCGTGTCGGCGACCGCCTCGAGGCTGCGCCAGAAGGTCGGCCCGTCGGCGCCGGAGAGCCGAGCGCGCAGGAGCGCGATGTCGGGGTCGCGGCTCATCGGTGGCAGATCCCGCACTCCATCAGGCGCTGGCCGCCGCGGATGTGGTTCTGCGCCACCAGCTGCGGCCCGAGCGTCGCCTGATCCGCGGGCGGGCTCCACGTCATGTTCCAGACCTGATCGGACGTGCGGACGTACTTTTCCGGGTTGCGGTGGCAGTCGAGGCAGAAGCCCATCTCGAAGGCGTTGGCCCGGTAGGTCATCTGCATGGCCGTGACCTCGCCGTGGCAGGTGGAGCAACCGATGCCCTTCGTCACGTGCACCGAGTGATTGTAATAGACGTAGGACGGCAACTTGTTCAGGCGCCGCCACTGCAGCGGCTCGCCGCTGCTGTAGCTGTCCCGCACGGGCTTGAGCATGTCCGAGCCCGCCCAGATCTGCGAGTGGCAGGTCATGCAGGTATGGGTCGGCGGGATGCCGGCAGTCGCCTCCTTCTCCACGGTGGTGTGGCAGTAGCGGCAATCGATGCCAAGCTCGCCCGAATGGTGCTTGTGGCTGAACGGCACCGGCTGCTGCGGGGCGATCCCGACGCCCGTCACATAGTCCGAGCGCACGATGCCCGCCGCCACGATCGGCACGCCCGCGAGGCAGGCGACGCCCGTGAGGAGGACGAGGCGGTAGATCGCGTCCGCGCCGGGCGAGAAGAGCTGCGCCATCAGCCGGTGCTCCGCCCCGGGAACGTGCTCCGCACCGGGAACGTGCTCCGCCGCGCACCTGTCGGCTCTCCGGTCCAGGGTCCTGGCTGCGTCAAACGATCGATCCGTTCTTCGACTGGCCGCGTGCCGGGCCGCGGGGCCGTGCCGTCCCGCACCAGAAGAGAGGGCACGCGAGCAGGGCCGGCAATGCGACCGCGTCGCGCTCCGGCCTGGAATTCGAAAAATTCCATCCCCCGAGCTTTCCTGCCCCTCAGCCTACCCCCTCTGCGCTCGAGGGTGCGCTGCCACGCTTTGCCGCGCGCCCCGGGTCCACTATGCGCGAATCCGGCGGCCGGAGGTTTCATCCGGCTCCCCAAACGGCAGCAGCGAGGCGGCATGGAATCGGACCCGATCCACCTGAGCTGGCGCGCCGCCCGGCGCCAGCACGCCGCCGCGCTGCTGCTCGGGCTGGGAGCCGGCGCGCCCCTCGCCGCCCTGGCGCTGCTCTGCCTGCGCGACCTGCTGGCCACGATGCTGCGCGACGAGGCCGCCGCCCTCCCCTTCCTGCGCCTCGTGGTACCGCTTCAGGACCCGCGGCCGGACCTCGTCTTGGCACCGGGCTGGATGCTGGCGCCGGCCCAGCTCGAACTCGCCGCCTTCCTCTGCCTCGCCGGCACGGCGCTGGCGCTAGCCGGGCTCGGCTGGATCGTGGCGCGGCTCTGCTTCTCCGCCCAGGCGCGGGCGACGGGACGGCTGCGGGCTGCGGTGACGGAGGCGATCCTCGAGGCGCCCGCGGGCGCCCGCGAGGAGGCGCGCGGGCTGGCCGATCTCAGCGGCCGGACGCTCGCCCGGCTCGACGGGCTGCTCGCGGTCGGGCTGGTCCTGCCAGGTCTCGCCGCGGGCGCCGCCCTGCTCGCCCTCGGCCTCGCGGCTCTGGCCGCACCCCGCCTCGTGCCGGTGGCGGGGATCGGGCTTCTCGGGCTCGGCCTCGCCCACGCGCTGATCCTGGCGCGCACCCGCCGCCGCGGCGCCCTGCGGCAGGAGGCGGGCGCGGCCGCGCAGCACACGCTCGTCGATCTGGTGCGGCGCCTGCCCGCGATCCGCCGCCACGGCGCCGCCGCCCTGGAGCGGGCGCGGCTGGCCGCCAAGGTCCGGCGCGGGCGCGACCGGCTCGGCGAGGCGGAAGCGCGCCTCGCCTACGCCCGCGCCCCGGCCGTGGCGCTCGCGGTGCTGCTGCCCGCGGTCGCGGTCGGCACCGCGCTCTGGCGCGGCAGCGGGCCCGGGGCGCCGCCCGCGCAACCCGTCGATCCGGCGGCGCTTGCCGCAGCCGCGGGCGGCTTCGCGCTGGCAGCCGTCTTGCTCGCCGCCGCCCTCGACCTCTGGGCCCTGCGCGACGCACTCGTGCCGGCCTTCCGGGACATCGCCCGTTCGGTCGCCGGCCTGCAGGCCCGAGCCCGGATCCGGCCGGCAGCGGAGCGCCCGCCCCTCCCCCGCTCCGGCCCGCTCGTGGCCAGCGGCGTCGGTGCCTTCGACGCGGCGACTGGGGAGCGCCTCGCGGGCGTCGACGCGGAGGTCGCGATGCCCGGTCATGTGGCGATCGCGGGTGGGCGCGGCGGCGGCGCCCGGGTGCTCGCGGCGGTGCTCGCCGGGCAGGTCGAGCCGACGGCCGGCGCCGTCACCTTCGGGGGCCACGACCTGCGTGCCTTCGACCCGGCCGAGCGGGCGCGCCGCATCGCCTACGCCACGGGCGAGGCGATCCTGATCGAGGGCTCGCTGCGGCAGAACCTGCTCTACGGCTCGGAGCGGATCCCGGACGCGGCGGGCTTCGTCGAACTTCTGCGGCTCACCGGGCTCGACGCCTTCGTGTACGCCCGCGGCCTCACCGGGCAGGTCGATCCCGCCGCCGATCCGGATCTCGCCCGGGCCGTGGTGGCGGCGCGCGAGAGCGTGCGCGCGCGCCTCCGGGCCGAGCAGGCCGAGCGCCTCGTCGAGCCTTTCGATCCGGGGCTCTACAACCACCAGGCGGATCTGGGCGAGAACATCCTGTTCGGCGAGGCGGTAGGGCCGGCCCTCGCCCCGGCGCGGCTCGCGCGCCAACCCTACCTGCGGGCGGTGCTGGAGGCGGAGGGCCTGACCCGCCCGCTCACCGAGATCGGCCTCGCGGTCGCGCGCAACTCGGTCGAAATCTTCGCCGACCTGCCCGCCGACCACCCCCTCTTCGACGCCTTCTCGCTCTTCCCGGCGGCCGAGCGCGGCTTCTTCGAGGATCTGGTCGCGCGCCAGACGGACGCCACGCTCCGCCGCGGTCCCGCGGGGCACCGCGACCGCGAGGCTCTGATCGGGCTGGCGCTGCGCTACAACGAGACGCGGCACCGCTTCGGCCTGATCGACGCGGGTCTGGAGGCGCGCATCGTGGCCGCGCGCCACGCCTTCGCCCGGATGCTGCCGCCCTCCTTGCGCGGGGCGGTGGAGTTCTACGATCCCGCGCGGGTCAACCCGGCCGCGAGCCTGGAGGAGAACCTGCTGTTCGGCCGGATCAGCTACGGCGAGGCCGGCGCCGAGGCGCGGGTGCGCGCCCTGGTCCGCCGGGTGCTGGCCGAGGAGGGGCTGGAGGATCAGGTCTACCGGCTCGGCCTCGACAGCCGGATCGACCCCGCGGCCACCGGCGCGCTCGCCGAGGGCGCGCCGGGCCCGCGCGAGCGCGTGGCGATCGATCTCGCCCGCTGCCTGGTCCGGGAGCCCGACATCCTCGTCGTGGCGATCCTTCTGGAGGAGCGCGCGCCCACCAACTTCGAGGAGCGTCTCGCCCATCTGCGGGCGGCCCGCGCGGGCCGCGGCCTCATCGTCTGCCTGCCCGACGCCGCCGACCCGGCGGCGCTGCCGCCCTTCGACGCGGTGATCCGGGTAGCGGGGAACACGGTGGTGGCGGCGTAGGCCCGGGACCGCGCCGTCCTCCCTCCCCCTCAGCGGGGGAGGGAGATCGCGCGGCCCTACCGCGGCGGCTGGCCGCCTTGCCCCTGCCCTTGGTCCTGCGCCTGCCCCTGCTGAATCAGCGGCGTGATCCGCCGCACGGTCACACGGCGGTTCTCGCGGGAGGCGTTCTGCGTGTTCACCTTCAGGTACTGCTCGCCGTAGCCCTGGGTGGTCAGGTTCTCGGGCGGCACCTGGAACTGCTGGGTCAGGACGGTGGCGACCGACTGCGCCCGGCGGTCCGAGAGCGAGAGGTTGTCCACGTCCGAGCCCACCGCGTCGGTGTAGCCCTCGATCAGGAAGACCTCTTGCGGGTTGGCCCGGATCGCCTGGTTGATCGCCGCCGCGATGGTCGAGAGCCGCGCCGCCTGGTCCGGCGTCACCGTGAAGGAGCCGGTGTCGAAGGTGATCGTGTCGATGTCGACGCTGCGCATCCGGGCGCGCAACTGCGGGCTGTAGCGCACTTGGTCGAGCGTGTAGCGCCGCTCCACCGGCACCACCGGCGGGGCCGAGAGGGCCTCGTAGACAGCGCGCTCGTCGGCGCCCGCGTAGTCCACGACGTAGCGCTCGCGCGGGATGCGGATGTCGGGCGGGGGCAGGTCGACCACGTCCTCGTAGATCGGCCGGCGCGGCCCGAAGCCGTTGTCGATGATCACCACCTCGCGCCCGTCGCGGAAGCGGCGGGTGCGGCGCAGCAGGCGGCCGTCGTCGTCGACGACCGTGACGATCTGCTCGCCGCCCGGCCGGTCGAGGAAGGTGTAGGTCTCTGCCCCGCGCCGCTCGCTGCGGAAGGCGCGCCGGTCGAGCTCGCGGAAGCGCTCATTCTCGTCGTGGCGGATGAAGTAGCCGTCGCGGTCGCGCACGATAATGCGGCCGGGCTCGCGGATGTAGGTGCGCCCGTCCTCGTTGAACTCGCGCCGGTCGCGCCGGATCCGGTCGTAGTCGCGGATGTCCTCGTCGTCCTCGCGGAACCCGCCTGGGATGTAGCCGGCGCGGCCCGGCACGTTGAAGCCGCGGCGGTCATCGCGGCGGTCGTCGTATCCACGCCGGTCGTCGCGGCGGTCGTCGTATCCACGCCGGTCGTCGCGGCGGTCGTCGTAGCCCCGACGGTCGTCGGCGCGACCATCCCGGTCGGCCCCGGGCGGCAGGACCGGACGACCGGGGATGCCGGGCGCCTGGTTCGGCGGGGTCGCCGCACCGGGCTGCGCCCGGCCGGGATCGGCGCCGGGTTGGACGGCGCCGGGCGCCGGAGCCTGGGCCGGCGGTGCGGCCTGGGGCGCGCCCGGCGGCTGGACAGGCCGGCCAGGCACACCCGGGGCCTGGTTGGGGGCGGTCGGCGCGGCGTCCGGGCGCTGGACGGGTCGGCCCGGCACGCCGGGCGCCTGATTCGGGGCCGGCGGCGCGGCCTGCTGCGGAGCGCCGGGCGCGGGCTCTCGTCCCGGGGCTCCGCCGGGCTGAGGCGCCGCGCGCTCGGGACGATCCTGCCTGTCCTGGCGGTCCTGCCGATCTTGGCGGTCCTGCCGACCGGGCGCGCCGGATTCAGGCCGCGGCGCCGGCCGCTGCGGCGCGTCGGGCTCGGGCGCTTCACGGCGCTCGGGCGCGGCAGGACGTTCCGGTGCGGTCTGCCGCTCCGGCGCACGCTCGCGGGCCGGTGGGGTCGGGCGCTCGGCCGGGTCACGGTCCGGACGCTGCGGACGCTCGGGCTGACGCTCGCGCTCGGGCTGTCGCGGCGCGGGCACGCGCTCCTCGCGAGACTCGGGGCGCTCGCGCGCGGCGGGTGGCTGAGGACGCTCGGGAGGGGCGGCACGCTCGGGCCGCGGCTCGGGGCGTTCGGGCCGCGGCTCGGGGCGCTCGCGCTGGGCCGGCGGCGCGGCCCGCTCGGGCGCGGCGCGCTCGGGCCGCTCGGACCTTTCGGGACGCTCTGGCCTTTCCGGCCTTTCCGGCCGCGGCGCCCCACCGCGCGGGCCTTCCCCGCCGCCGCGGGGACCTTCGCCGCCGCCCCGCGGGCCGTCCGGCCCGCCGCCGCGCGGGCCCCGCTCCATGTCCGGCCCGCCTTGGGCCAGGAGCATGCGGGCGCCCGGATCGTCCGGGCGCGCGGAGACGGGCGCGGCGAGGAGGCCGGGCAGCACGGTCCCGGCGAGAAGGAGCAGGCGGAGTTTCCGCATCGATCGGCCTTCGCGGCGCCGGAACCGGAGCGGTTGCGGCGCGTGAGAGATTCGGCCCCGTCCGACCGCGCTCCCTCGGGATCGCACGCGGGACGGGGCATTCGGCCGGTTCGAACTTCCGCAGAAAGGATTTGGTTCCCGGGAGGCGGGCGGCGCGCGGCCGTCCGGGGACGGTCCGTCAGCGCGCGGCGGGCGCGGTCGCCGGAGCGGTCCCGGTCGTCGCGGCCAGCGCCGCCGGCAGTGCCGCGGCCGGCACGGCGATCCGGTCCGGCGCGATGATGCGCACGCTCGCCCGCTCGACGGCGGAGGGAGCCGTCCCGGTCGTCGCGGCCGCGTCGCCCGAGGCGGACGCGCTGCGGCCGGCGGCGTCGGCGGCGAGCTCGGCCGCGGTCTTGTCGGCGCGGCCGACCAGCGTCAGGCGGATCTTCGGGCGCGACAGGGCCTCGGCCTGCATCGGCGTGACGAAGATGTCGCCCTTGTGCCGCACCAGCATGCTCTCGGCCTTCACGAGCGACTGCGCCCAGCTCTTGTCGGCGGGCTTGCAGGAACAGTTCGGCACGAAGGTCTTCTGGAACTTGAAGGCGTTGGCCAGCGACGCGTAGGCGCGGCTGCCGCGCACGGTCGCCGCGTGCCTCAGGGCGTCGTCGCCGTTCGGCATCGAGTAGGCCACGGCCTCGGTGCCGGGGCAGAGCGCCTGGCACATGTCGTCGGCGCTGGCGCGGCCCTCCGGCAGGTTCTTCATCGGGAAATAGCCGCCATCGCAGGTACGCACGCAGATCACCTGCGCGCCGCCGCGGGCGTGGAGCTCGCCGCCCTCCGCCCTGGCGATCATCGGGCAGTTCTGCGCCACCAGCGCCTGGAGCTGGCGGCGGCGACCGGAATTGTCGTCGGTCGCCGCGCCCCCGTAGGTGGCGTTGAGCGCGCGGATGCGCTGCTCGACCGCGCCGCACTGGGGCGGGCGGGTGTCGAAGAACAGGAAACGGCCGCCCTCGCAGTTCAGGCTGCGGTGATAGGCCTCCAGCCGGCCGATCTCGCCCTGGAGCGCGCGCATCACGCTCGCCCCGTCGGCCGGAAGGGCGGACAGTTCGGCCCTGTAGCGCAGGCAGGCGGCGCTCGGAGCGGCCGGCGGGACCGGGGTCGCGACCGGTTGCTGCGCGGCCGCGAGGCCGGGCACGAGACAGGCGGCGGCCGCGGCGAGCGCGCGGACGGTCCGGCGGATCGAGGAACGCGACGGCAGCATGGGCGACCGGGGGCCTTGGGAACCGGGAACGAGACGGACGCGAACGAGAACCGGACACGGATCCGTGACTCGCGCCGGAGACAACATTTTTTAAACGGCCTCGCGCGGCGGCGACACCCCTCCTACATGCCCGGCACCGTTTCGAGAGGGGAATGCGTGGACGATGTTGTTTCGGTGTCTCACAGCCGCCGCCCTCGGCTTGACAGCCGTGCTGGCCACCCTGCCCGCCTCCGCGCAGGAGCCGGACCGGATCATGGACAAGTCGACGGTCTGGCGCCCGCTCACGCCCAACGACAAGCTCGTTGTCTACGGCATCGATGACCCGGCGGTCTCGGGTGTGGCCTGCTGGTACACCCAGCCCGAGAAGGGCGGCATCAAGGGCACGCTCGGTCTGGCCGAGGACGTCTCGGACATCTCGCTCGCCTGCCGGCAGGTCGGCCCGGTCCAGTTCAAGGACAAGTTCAAGCAGGGCGAGGTGGTGTTCAGCGAGCGCCGCTCGCTGATCTTCAAGTCGATGCAGATCGTGCGCGGCTGCGACGCGAAGCGCAACACGTTGATCTACATGGTCTATTCCGACAAGGTCGTCCAGGGCTCGCCGAAGAACTCGACCTCCGCGGTGCCGCTGATGCCCTGGGGCACGGAAGCCTCGCAGAAGTGCGGGGATTTCGTGCGGTAGGCTCGTTCAATCCCGGCAGGTGATGCGCAGCGGGCGCTCCGAGGGCTTCGAGACCGGCAGGTCGACCGAGCCGGTATATTCCTCGGGCGCCGCGACGCCGAAGGAGCCGGCGGCCGCGAACCCCTGGGCCTCGCACCACGAATCGGCGACCGTCTGGCCGCAGGCGCTGCCGGGCGTCGTCAGGCAGTCGGCGACGCCGTAGCCCTCGCTCGACGGGATCAGGAAGGTCTTCTCGACCTGGCTGCGAGCAGGGGTCTCGCTGCCCGCCTGCGCGCCGAGCGCGAGCGTCGTGGCGAGGACGGCGGCGAGGAGGGCGCTGACGGCGGTCGAGGCGCGCATGAACGAATCCTTGGGGCTCAAGCGTGGGTGCAGGGAGACCTGCGGCGAGGGTCCATGGATGCGGTAAACAAAACCTTTCGGGCTCCGCCCGCGGGCCGGGCGCGGGCTTGCGCGTCCGGCGTTGTCGATTGCATCACGGTTTCGGGTTAGCCCGATCCGGCGGGTCGCGCCGTCGCCGATCCGCAACAGGCTCCTGCGCCGCCGCCGCGGCGCAGCAAAGCTTGGCCGGACACCGCGCGGGGCCGGGCCGGGCGGCAGGTCCTTGAGGGGACAAGCGAGTTGCCGGCCTGTCGCAGGACGCGGACGGGACCGGCGCGCGGCCCGGACGGGACGGGAGAGGATGGGTTTCATGGCGCCGATGTTGCGGCTCTACAACACGCTGACCGGCGCCAAGGACCTGTTCGCGCCGATCGATGCCGGCAACGTCCGGATGTACGCCTGCGGCCCCACGGTCTACGACGCGGCCCATATCGGCAACGCGCGCCCGATCATCGTCTTCGACCTGCTGTTCCGGCTGCTGCGCCACCTCTACGGGCCGGCGCACGTCACCTACGCCCGCAACGTCACGGACGTGGACGACAAGATCAACGCGCGCGCGGCCGAGCGCGGCATCACCATCCGCGAACTCACCGACGGCACCCTGGCGCAGTTCCACCGGGACATCCGCGACCTCGGCGTGCTGATGCCCGAGGACGTGAACCGGCCGGGCGAGCCGCCCCGCTTCATCGAGCCGCGCGCCACCGATCACATCCGCGAGATGTGCCGGATGATCGAGGGACTGGTCGCGGCGGGCCACGCCTACGTGGCGGCGGACCACGTCTTGTTCGACGTGCCCTCGATGCCCGATTACGGCCGGCTGTCGAAGCGCCCGCTCGACGAGATGGAGGCCGGCGCCAGGGTCGAGGTCGCGCCCTACAAGCGCTCGCCCCTCGACTTCGTGCTCTGGAAGCCCTCGAAGCCGGGCGAGCCGTCCTGGGACTCGCCCGCCGGCATCGCGGCGCCGGGCCGGCCCGGCTGGCATATCGAGTGCTCGGCGATGTCGGCCAAGCATCTGGGCGAGACCTTCGACATCCACGCGGGCGGCATCGACCTGATCTTCCCCCACCACGAGAACGAGGTGGCGCAGTCCCGCTGCTGCTTCGGCACGCCCGTGATGGCCAACTGGTGGCTGCACAACGGCTTCCTGCAGGTCGAGGGCGAGAAGATGTCGAAGTCCCTCGGCAACTTCATCACCATCCGGGACGTGCTGAGGGACTGGCCCGGCGAGGTCGTGCGCCTCAACATGCTCAAGACCCACTACCGCCAGCCGATCGACTGGACGCTGCGGGGTCTGGAGGAGGCGAGCCGGATGCTGGAGCGCTGGTACGGCGCGGTCGGCGACGCCGCTCCCGCGGCGGAGGCACCGCCGAGCGTGCTGGAGCCGCTGCTGGACGACCTCAACACCGCGGCGGCGCTCGCCGAGATCCACCGGCTCGACGATCCGGCCCGGCTGAAGGCGGGGGCGAACCTGCTCGGGCTCCTCGGCCAGACGGCGAGCGCACGCGCCGAGGCGAGCGTCGAGGCCGCCGGGATCGACGTCGCGCGGGTGGAGGGGCTGATCGCCGAGCGCAAGGCCGCCCGCGCCGCAAAGGACTGGGCCGCCTCCGACCGCGCCCGCGACGCGCTGGCCGCCATGGGCGTGGCGGTGAAGGACAACAAGGACGGCACGACGACCTGGAGCGTGGCGCGCTGACGATCCGCCCGCGCCGCCACCGCGCCCCGCCCGCCGGCTGTTGACGCGGCCCGCGGCGGCGGCTCACTCACGCCCGGAAACCGCGAGGACGGACGGGCGCGATGGAGCAGGGTGACGATCGGCGGATCCGGAGCGGCACCCCGGCCTTCCGGAGGACGACGGTCGCGCTCGCCGCGGCCGGGTTCTCAACCTTCGCGGTGCTCTACGGCGTGCAGCCCCTGCTGCCGATCTACGCCGACGACTTCCACGTCTCGCCGGCCGAGAGCAGCCTCGCCCTGTCGCTGCCCTGCGCGCTGCTCGCCCTCTCGCTCCTCGTGGTCAGCCCCCTCTCGGAGGTCTGGGGCCGCAAGCCGGTGATGCTGGCCTCGCTCTTCGCCTCGGCGCTGCTGACCATCGTGGCGGCGCTGGTGCCGAGCTGGCACGGCTTCCTGGCGCTGCGCGCGCTGACCGGCATCGCCGCGAGCGGCCTGCCCGCGGTGGCGATGGCCTATCTGGCCGAGGAGATGGACCCGCGCGCGATCGGCCTCTCGATGGGATTGCTCGTCGGCGGCAACGCGCTCGGCGGCATGATCGGGCGGCTGATCGCCGGCGTGATCGCGGACCACGCCTCCTGGCGGATCGGGCTCGGGGTCATCGGCGTGCTGGCCCTTCTGGCGGCGCTGGCCTTCCGCTGGGCCCTGCCGCCCGCGCGCAACTTCGAGTCGCGCCGCACGCACTGGCGGGCCGTGCCCGCCACCTTCGGCCAGCATTTCCGCGATGCCGGGCTGCCCTGGCTGTTCGCCGAGGCCTTCCTGCTGATGGGCGGCTTCGTCTGCGTCTACAACTATATCGGCTTCCGCCTGCTCGATCCGCCCTTCTCCCTCAGCCAGACCGCGATCGGGCTGATCTTCACGGTCTATCTCGCCGGCACCATGAGCTCGACGGCGACCGGCGAGATCGCGAGCCGGCTCGGGCGGCGCAAGGTGCTGTGGCTCGCCATCGCGGTCGGCCTCGCCGGCATCCTGATGACCCTGTCGCAGAACCTCGTCGTGGTGGTCGTCGGCATCGTCGTGGTCACGGTCGGCTTCTTCGGCGCGCACTCGGTGGCGAGCAGCTGGATCGGACGGCGGGCCCTGAGGCATCGGGCGCAGGCCTCCTCGGTGTATCTCTGCCTGTACTATCTCGGCTCGTCGGTGCTCGGCACCGCGGGCGGCTGGGCCTTCGCGCATGCGGGCTGGCCCGGCGTCGTGGCCTTCGTGGGCGGGCTCTACTGCGCGGCGCTGGCCATCGCGCTCCGCCTCGCGCGGCTCGCGCCCCTGCCGGGCGCCTGAGCACGGCTCACCGGCGGCGGGCTGCCCCGAGCGCGGCGAGGCCGAGGATGCCGAGCGCCGCGAGGCCGAGGCCGCTGAGCACGGGGGCCGAGGGCACGCCCTTGCGGTGGCGCCAGCCCCCGCTCGCGGTGGTGCCGCCCGGCACCGGCCCGCGCAGAGCGCCGTAGCTGCTCGGCGCGGGCCCTGCCCGTTCTAGGAGCCGCGCGAGGGTGAAGCCCATCACGTGCTCGGTGGGGCCCGGAGCCAGCGCGTAGGCGGCCTGCAGCGCCCGGGCCGGCCAGCCGACCGCGACCTCGTCGCGCGGGCGGAGCGCGAGGTGCAGGATCGTCCGGGCCACATCCTCGGGCGCGTAGAGCATCGGCCCGGGGTCGAGGGTGCGGCCCGAGACGTTGGCGCCGTGCACGAAGCCCGGCGTGTCGACCATCGCCGGGAACACGCCGCAGACCCGGATGCCCGGATGGTCGCGCAGTTCCTGCCGCAGGCTGGCGGTGAGGCCGCGCAGGCCGAACTTGCTCGCCGTGTAGGCCGCCGCGAAGGGCGTCGGCGCCCAGCCGCCGAGCGAGACCATGTTGATCAGCACGCCCCGGCCCTGGCGGAGGAAGCGCGGCAGCGCCGCGTAGGCGCCGTGCAGGGTGCCGAGGAGGTTCACCGCGATCGTCCGCCGGTGCAGGTCGAGCGGCGCCTCCCAGAAAGGCCCGAACACGCCGGTGCCGGCATTGTTCACCCAGACGTCGATGTGCCCGAACCTGTGCTCGGCCGCCCGCGCCAGCGCCTCGACGGCGCCCGGATCGGTGACGTCGGTCGGCACCGCCTCGGCCTGGCCGCCCTGGCGCCGGCAGATCGCCGCCAGATCCTCCAGCACGTCGCCGCGGCGGGCCGCCAGCACCACGTCGGCTCCGGCCCGGGCGAAGGCGAGCGCGGTTGCCCGGCCGATGCCGCTCGACGCCCCGGTGATCACCACCACGGCGCCGCGGAGGCTCTTCAGCGGTCTCGGGCCCATACACGCTCCTTTGTGTGGTCCTGGGATCCCAAAGGGTCGGGGCCCTTTGGCAGGGTTCGGGGCAGCGCCCCGAGCTTGGCTTCGCCGACCAGTGCCAAGATCAGAGATCCTGCCTAGACCCGCCGAAGGCTCTGCCTTCGAGATCCGGGGCGATCAGATGATCGGCTTGCCGCCCGTCACGGCGATGGTGGCGCCCGAGACGTAGCTCGCCTCGTCGGAGGCCAGCATCACGTAGACGGGGGCGAGTTCCTTCGGCTGGCCGGGGCGCTTCATCGGCACCTGGGAGCCGAACTGCGTCACCTTCTCGGGCGGCATGGTCGAGGGAATCAGCGGGGTCCAGATCGGGCCCGGCGCGACGCAGTTCACTCGGATGCCCCGCTCGGCGAGCATCTGGGCGAGGCCGCCGGTGAAGTTCTGGATCGCGCCCTTGGTGGTGGCGTAGGCGAGAAGCTGCGGGCTCGGCGTGTCGGCGTTGACCGAGGTGGTGTTGATGATGGCCGCGCCCTCGCGCAGATGCGGCAAGGCGGCCTTCACGAGGTAGAACATCGCATGGATGTTGATGCGGAAGGTGGTCTCCCACTCCGCGTCAGAGATCTCCTCGGGGCTGTCGAAGGTCGCCTGGTGGGCGGCGTTGTTGACGAGCACGTCGAGCCGGCCGAACTCCTTGACGGCCGTCTCCACGATCAGCCGGCAGTGGCGCGCCTCCTGGATGTCGCCCGGCACCAGCACCGCCCGGCGCCCGGCCGACTCGACCAGCCGGCGCGTCTCGGCCGCGTCCTCGTCCTCGTCGAGATAGGAGACCAACACGTCGGCGCCCTCGCGGGCGAAGGCGAGCGCCACGGCGCGGCCGATGCCGCTGTCGCCACCGGTGATGATCGCGGCCTTGCCGGCGAGCCGGCCCGAGCCCTTGTAGGTCGCCTCGCCGTAATCGGGCGGCGGCTCCATCGCCGCGCTGGAGCCCGGCATCGGCTGGCGCTGGTCCGGGAAGGGCGGCTTGGGGAATTGCTCCACGGAGGACTCCGTCGCGTCGGGCTGTTGCCGGAGCAACCGCGCACCGTCCGGAAGGTCACCGCGGGGCGGGAAAAAGGCCGTCTCCGGTTCCGCTCAGGTCGCCCTGTGCGTCTGCGCAACGCCGCCCGTCCGGGACAGGATCAGGCGCGCGATCATGTCGGGCTCGACCGGCTTCTCGCAGTGGAGCGCGTCGGCGAAGCGCTCGGGGATGGTGACCGCGTCGTAGCCGGTGGCGAAGATGATCGGGACGCCGCGGGTGCGCAGGGCGTCGGCCACCGGAAAGGCCATCTCGCCGTGCAGGTTGATGTCGAGCACCGCGGCATCGATCCGCGGAGAGTCCTTGGCGATGGCGAGTGCCTCCTCGACGCTGCCGACCGGCCCGAGCACCGTGGCGCCGCTCTGCTCGAAGCTCAGCCGCAGCTCGTCCATGATGAAGTAGTCGTCCTCGACCACCAGCACGTGGCGGTCGGTCAAGGATCGTGCCGCATCCATCATCGCCTCCTCCAACATCGCCGGAGCCTTCGGCCCGGCACGATCCGTCCGCATCGGAAGCGTCAACGCGCGGACCCGACCGCGGGTCCGCCGCCGCGCACCTCCGAGCCACTATCCGGCAAGCACGGGCTCGGCCGCAATGGTCCAAGGTGGATCCTCGGCGAAATCCCATGCCTTCCTAACATGGATCAAGTGTAACAAATAAAATTCCCAGATTTTTGCAGGAACTTCGCCGATCACGGCCCGGTTCAGCTGAACGTATCTTCAGCGCGCGCCGAAACAGGAAGAACAGCCTCCGGCTCACAGCCTACAGCGCCGCTCGGATACAGGCCCCGGCCTTCCGCGATCCCTCCACGATCGCGCCTCGACCCGTGCCCGGAGGGGCTCGGTGCGGGACAGGCCTCGCCAGCCAGCGAACACTCTCAGAGGACCAGCCCATGTACTACTTCGACAAGCGCCTGCAGTATCCGGTCCGCGTCGAGAGCCCGGACCCCGTCTTCGCCCGGATGCTCCAGCAGGCGATCGGCGGCGTCGAGGGCGAGATCCGCGTCTGCATGCAGTACTTCTTCCAGGCCTGGGGCTCGCGCGGGCCGACGACGAAGTACCGCGACATGCTCCTGCACACGGCGACCGAGGAGATCGGCCATATCGAGATGCTGGCGACCGCGGTCGCCATGAACCTCGAGACCGCCCCGACCAAGGTTCAGGAGGCGGGCGCGGCCGACAAGGTGGTCGGCGCCGTGATGGGCGGCGAGAACCCGCGCCACATGGTCGAGGGCATGCTGCACCGGCACATCCTATCGACCGGCATGGCGGCCTTCCCGGCCAATTGCGAGGGCGTACCCTTCGACATGAGCCACATCTACGCGAGCGGCAACCTGGCGGCCGACATGTACTGCAACGTCGCGGCCGAGAGCACCGGCCGGACGCTGGCGGTGCGCCTCTTCAACGCCACCAACGACCCCGGCATGAAGGACATGCTGCACTTCATGATCGCCCGCGACACGATGCACCAGGAGCAGTGGCTCGCGGTGATCGAGGAGCTGGGCGGCCACAAGGGCGCGCTGCCGATCCCGAACTCCTTCCCGCAGAGCGAGGAGCACCAGAAGTTCAACTACAACTTCTTCGCCACGTCGCGCGACGGCACGCCGCCGCCCGCCGGCCGCTGGACCAGCGGCCCCTCCCTCGACGGCAAGGGCGAGTTCAGCGTCGTGCAGAACGAGCCGATGGGCGAGGAGCCGGTGCTCGGCCCTGCCCGGCCCGACAGCGGCGCCCAGAACGAGCAGATCGGCTGACAGCCCGGTCGGGCCCCGGAGGGGGCCCGGCCGCATCCCGCGGACGAACCATCATCGGCGAACGATCAGGAGGCGAGCATGGCGGCACCCAACAGCCTGCGCGACGTGTATCTCGACGAGATGAAGGACCTCTGGTCGGCCAACGATCAGATGACGCGCGCCGTCCGGCAGCTCGGCGAGCAAGCGAGCGACCCGAAGCTGAAGGCGATGCTGGAGCACTCCGTCGGCGGCATCGAGAAGCACACGGCCACGCTGAAGCAGCTCATCGAGGAGAGCGGCGGCGAGACCGCGCCCGAGCACTGCAAGGGCATGGAGGGCCTGGTCGCCGAGGCGCTCAAGCACGGCGTGAAAGAGGCGCCGGCCGACGGGCGGCTGCGCGACGTGCAGATCATCGCCCAGTACCAGCGCATGTCCCATTACGGGCTGGCCGGCTTCGGCTCGGCCGCGGCCTACGCCCGCGCGCTCGGCAAGCCCGAACAGGAGGCGCGGCTGAAGCAGGCGGCCTCCGAGATCTACCGGGGCGACGCCTTCGCGAGCCGGCTCGCCGAGAGCCTGGAACAGGCCGCGGCCTGAGGCCGAGGGCCGCGGCGTGAGTGGGGATCCGGCGTATCCGCCGCGCGATTTCACAGACCAGGGGGGGGGACATCCGCGATGAAACGGGGCGTGGGGCTGCGGTTCGGTGATCTGGGCGCCCTGACGGCGCATGTCTGCGTCGATGTCCAGCGCCTGTTCCACGAGGAGACGGACTGGCACACGCCCTGGCTCGGCCGCATCCTGCCGCAGGTCGAGCGGATCACCGCCGCCCATCCCGAGCGGACGGCATTCACGCGCTTCATTCCGGCGGCGAACGCGGAATCCTGCTCCGGCACGTGGCGGCGCTACTACGAGCACTGGCCGAAGATGACCCTCGACCGGCTGGAGCCCGGGATGGTCGACCTGCTGCCGAGCCTCGCCGCGCTGGCCTCGCCCGGCCGGGTCTTCGACAAGGGGACCTATTCGCCCTGGATGCAGCCGGACCTCCAGGCGCACCTGCAGGATCTCGGCACCGACACGCTGGTGATCACCGGCGGTGAGACGGACATCTGCGTGCTCGCCACCGTGCTCGGCGCGGTCGATCGCGGCTACCGGGTGGTGATCGCCGCCGACGGCGTCTGCAGCTCGGCCGACGAAACCCACGACGCGATGGTGACCCTCTACTGCAGCCGCTTCGGCGAGCAGATCGAGATCGCGCCGACGGACGAGATCCTGAGGGCTTGGCCCTGAGCGTTTGGCCCTGAGCGTTTGGCCCTGAGCGTTTGGCCCGAACGTTGGCCTTGAGGACCCGCCGCTCGCCCGGACGCGGATGAACGGATCCGCGGGCCTGCGGTTGGACGGTTGAACCCTTCCCGCAAGAACCTGCCCGAGAGGATCCGCTCCATGTGGAAGTCCCGCAATCCGCTCGACCGTCAGGTCATGGTCATCACCGGCGCGTCGAGCGGCATCGGCCTCGAGACCGCCCGCCGGGCCGCGCGCAAGGGCGCGAAGGTGGTACTCGCCGCCCGCAACGGCGAGGCGCTGGCGCGGATCCGCCGGGAGATCGAGGCGGAGGGCGGCGAGGCCCTCGACGTGGTGGCCGATGTCGGCGACCGCGCCCAGGTCCAGCGCATCGCCGATCAGGCAGTCGGGCGCTTCGGGCGCATCGACACCTGGGTGAACGATGCCGGCCTGTCGATCTTCGGGCGACTGGAGGAGGTGAGCGAGGCCGACAACCAGCGCCTGTTTCAGACGAACTTCTGGGGCGTGGTGAACGGCTCGCTCGTGGCCGCCCCCTATCTGAAGCGCAGCGGCGGCGTCCTGATCAACCTCGGCAGCGTCGCCTCGGACATCGCCTTCCCGCTTCAGGGCATGTACTGCGCCAGCAAGCACGCGATCAAAGGCTTCACCGACGCCTTCCGGATCGAGCTGGAGGAGGAGGGCGCGGGCGTCGCCGTGACGCTGATCAAGCCCGCAGCGATCGACACGCCGTTCGCGCGGAACGCCAAGAACTACACGCCGCACGCACCCAAGCTGCCGCCGCCGGTCTACCGCACCGAGGAGGTGGCGCACGCGATCCTGCACGCCGCCGTGCATCCGCGCCGCGACATCTACGTGGGCGGGGGCGGCCGCCTGATGAGCCTCGCCAAGGAACTGGCGCCGCGCGCCTTCGATCTCGCGGGCCGCACGATGTCGGCCCAGCAGCAGACCGACCAGCCCGCCCGCGACCGGGCCGGCGCCCTCTACGAGCCGAGCCGCTCGGGCGGCGAGGTCGCCGGCGGGCATCCGGGCCACGTGATGCGCACGAGCCTCTACACTCGCGCCAGCCTCCACCCGCTGACCACGGCGGCCGTCGTGGCCGGGATTGGGCTGGCGGCGGCGGGCCTCATCGGCGCCCGGCAGGACGGCTCCCGATGACCCGCGAGGAGACGCTGCGCGTCTTCGAGGGGCTGCTCGCCGCCGAGCGGCCGGTCAATGCAGGGGAGGCCGACGCCGTGATCTGGGCCTATCTCGACGCGGTCGAGGGGCTGACCGGGCAGCGCACGGCCCTGGCCGAGCTGGAGCGCGGCGTGGCCGGGCTCGATGCGGGATCGGCCTTCATGCCGATCCTGCTCGACACCCTGGAGCGGCACCGGGCGCGGCTCGGCGAGCCGCAGGGCTAGAGCGCTCTCCGTTGAAGGGGACGCCGGCTTGGCGCAAGAGAGCGCGTCAACACAAGAGCTTAGAGCCGTTTCCGATTGCAACGCGATCGGAAACGGCTCTAGGGCCGTCCGGTCTGCTTCAGGCGCACCATCACGGCGTCGGGCGAGGCGTAGGCCTCCTGGCGCGCGGCGCTCCAGTAGCGCAGGGAGTCGAGCGGGATCGCCTCGCCGGTCACCGCGCAACGCACGAAGCTGCCGGGCTTGACCACCCGCATGGTGCCGTCGCCATACTCGACCACGGCCTCCCCGCTCGCACCCCGCTCGAAGCGTCCCAGCATCGCAGATGTCCCTGAATCCTCGGGCCCACTCATAGCACGGGCGGCGGCCGGCAGAAATCAACCGAGCATCGAGGGCGTGGTGTCGGCAGCCAGCAGGCGGCGCGCCTCGGCCGCGTCGCGGTCCATCTGGACGACCAGCGCCTCGGCGCTGTCGAAGCGCTCCTCGCCGCGGATCCAGGCCACGAACTCGACCGCGATCACCTGCCCGTAGAGGTCGCCCGCGAAGTCGAACAGGTTCACCTCGAGGAGCGGCGCGCCGTCGTCGAAGGTCGGGCGGCGGCCGTAGCTCGCCACGCCGTCGCGGAAGGCCCCGTCCGGGAGCCGGACGCGCACCGCGTAGATGCCGTGGGCGAGCCCGCAATCGGGCAGGGCCACGTTGGCGGTCGGGTAGCCCAGCACCCGCCCGCGCTTCTCCCCGTGCCGGACGGGGCCCAGGACGAACCAGCGGTAGCCGAGCAGGGCGTTCGCCCGCGCGAGGTCGCCCACCGCCAGCGCCCGGCGGATCCCCGAGGAGGAGATCGGCTCGGCCTCGCTGCCGAGCGCCACCGGCGGCACGATGCGGCAGGCGAGCCCCACCTCGCGGCAGAGCTCGGCGAGGATCGCGGGCGTGCCCTCGCGCCCGCGGCCGAAATGGAAGTCGTGCCCGATCACAACGCCCGAGAGGCCGAGGTCGCGCTTGAGCAGGTCGTGCACGAAGGCGCGCGCGCCGGTGCCGGCGAGCGCGGCGTCGAAGCGGCGGATCACCAGCCCGTCGAGGCCGAGGCGCCGGAACACGATCTCCTTCGCCTCCGGCCCGGTGAGGCGGAACATCGGCAGGTCGGGGGCGAAGAAGGCGCGCGGATGCGGCTCGAAGGTCAGAACGATCGCGGGGGCCCCGCCCGCCGCCTCGCGCACCGCCTCGGCGAGCACCCGGTGGCCGCGATGCACGCCGTCGAAATTGCCGAGTGCCGCGACCGCGCCGGCGAGGTTCGGCGGCAGGGGCTCGTCCGGCCGGCAGATCGTGAAGGGTCGCGCGGCCGTCTCGTCGCCTGAGGCCATCGGTACTTGCGGTCTCGCTCGGGGTGACGACCGGGATCGGGAGGCCCCGGAAAACGCGGCGGACCCTGTCGAAAACCACACCGGCGGTCAAGCGGAGCGGTCAAGAGCCAAGCTCGCGCGCGGGTTAACCGGTTCGCAATCCGGTCAAGCCTATTTTGGCGATCACGAGGCGCCGTCCGGGCTCTGGCGCCTCCCGTAAATCGTACCGCGGGAGCCTCGCAAAGCTGCTCCCCTGAAGGAAACACACGGAGTCACGCGCTCATGGCCCTCGACCTCAGCATGCCGATCCTGGTCGTCGACGACTACCAGACCATGGTCCGCATCATCCGCAACCTGTTGAAGCAGCTCGGCTTCGAGGAGGTCGACGACGCCTCCGACGGCACCGCCGCGCTCGCCAAGCTGAAGGGCCGCAAGTACGGCCTCGTCATCTCCGACTGGAACATGGAGCCGATGACGGGCTACGAGCTGCTGCGCCACGTGCGCGCCGACGAGGGCCTGCGCACCACGCCGTTCATCATGGTCACCGCCGAGTCGAAGACCGAGAACGTGATCGCGGCCAAGAAGGCCGGCGTGAACAACTACATCGTCAAGCCCTTCAACGCCGCCACGCTGAAGTCGAAGATCGAGGCGGTCTGCGGCGCCTGAGCGCCGCGCGTCCGTCGCACGGGGCACGCGATCCGAATTCCGTCCGGGGGGACCGGCCGGATCGCGGCCCCGACCCGAGCCTCTCGGGTTCCAGGATGTTTCGCGTTCGAGGAAACGCCATGGGTTATTCCGGAACTTTGGCCGCCGATGCGGCCAGCAGCCTGTCCCCGCAGAAGATGGTCGCCGAGCTGATCCAGATCGCCGACTACATCAGTCACGTGCGCGGCGAGATCGCGGCCCTGCGGGCCAACGAGATCACCCGCGACCGCATCCCGATGGCGCACGAGGAGCTCGGAAACGTGCTCGCCGCCACGGCCGGGGCCACCAACACCATCATGGAATCGGCCGAGGCGATGCTGGCGCTGCCCGACGACGCGGATTACCGCGCCAACGTCGAGGCGCAGATCTACACGATCTTCGAGGCCTGCGCCTTCCAGGACATCACCGGCCAGCGCATCTCCAAGGTGGTCGAAGCCCTCCGCCACCTCGAATTGCGCCTCGCCCGCTTCGCCACGGCGGTGCGCGCCCGCGACGAGGCCGGGCTCGACGCGGCCGAGGCGGCGCGCAAGGAGCGGGCCGAGCGCCTGATCCTCAACGGCCCGCAATCGAAGGGCCCGGCCACCGCTCAGGACGACATCGACGCCCTCTTCGCCTGAGGCTCGGACGAGCGTTGCCCGCACCTTGCGCGGGCACGGGCGCGGCGTGCTAGACGGGCGGCCCCACCGCCCGCGAGACACGGACGATGCCCGCACGCGCCTGGTCCGAACTGACCGCGGAGGAGATCCGCGCCCGCGAGGGGGCCGGCGCCATGGGCCGCGCGGTCGCCGTCCTGCCGGTCGCGGCCGTGGAGCAGCACGGGCCGCACCTGCCGCTCGCCACAGACGTGGTGATCGCCGAGGGCTACCTCGCGCGCGCCGCCGCCCTCGTGCCCGACGATCTCGACGTGCTGACCCTGCCGGTGCAGTCCGTCGGCAAGTCGGACGAGCACGACGCCTTTCCGGGCACCCTGACGCTCACCGCCGAGACGGCGCTCAGGGCCTGGACCGAGATCGGCGCGGGCGTGCACCGCGCCGGCTGCCGCCGGCTCGTCATCGTCACGTCCCACGGCGGCAACAGCGCGCTCATCGACCTCGTGGCGGCGGAGCTGCGCGGACGTCTCGGCATGATCGCGGTGACGACCGCCTGGGCCCGCTTCGGCTACCCGCCGGGCCTGTTCCCGGCCGACGAGGTCGCCTACGGCATCCACGCGGGCGGGATCGAGACCGCCCTGATGCTGGCGCTGCGGCCCGACCTCGTGCGGGCCGACCGGATCGCCGACTTCCCCTCCCGGGCGTTCCGGATGCGCGGGGACTTCGCGCATCTGAGCGCCGGCCGGCCCGCCGCCTTCGCCTGGAAGGCGCAGGACCTGCACCCGTCCGGCGCGATCGGCGACGCGCGGCTGGGGCATGCGGAGGCGGGCCGGGCCGCTCTCGACCACGGGGCCCGGGCCTTCGTGGCCCTGCTCGCCGACGTCGCCCGCTTCGAACTCGATGGCTGAGCGCCGCGCGGCGTAACCGAGCCCGGTCCGCGCGCGAATGCACAGGGCCGGCCGCCGCCCGCCGGCGGCCTCGTCACGCCGGCCGAACCCATGCTGCTCGCCCTGGACGCCCGCTCCGACCCGCTCTTTTCGCTGCGCCCGCGGGCGTTAGAATCCGCCCCGCAGGCACGCGGCGGGGCGGCGATGGCGCTGGAGGAAAGGTTGGCCGCCGCGATGCGGGCGGCGCAAGGGGGCGACGCGGACGCCTACCGCGCCCTGCTCCGGGACTGCCTGCCGGTGATCCGGACCGCCGTGCGCGTGCAGGGACTGCGCGGCGAGGCCATCGAGGACGCCGTCCAGGAGACGCTCGTTACTCTGCACCGGGCGCGGGCGAGCTACGACCCGGCGCGGGCCTTCCTGCCCTGGCTGCGCGCGATCGCGCAGCGCCGGGCGGTCGACGCGCTCCGCCGCGCCGGTCGCCGGCCGCGCGAGGTGCACGATCCGGTGGCCTACGAGAGCGAGCCGGACGCGCGGCCTGAGCCCGGGGACGGCCTGGAGGCGCGGGAGCGCGCCGCCGATCTCGCCCGCGCCGTGGCGGCCCTGCCCGCGGGGCAGCGCCAGGCGGTCGAGGAACTGGCACTGCGCGAGCGCTCGCTCGACGAGGCGGCCGCGCTGACCGGGCGCAGCAAGGGCGCGCTCAAGGTGAACCTGCACCGGGCGATCAAGGCGCTGCGCGCGAGCCTCGCGGGTCCCGGAGCGGGACCTTCGGGAGAGTAGCGGATGCCCGAGACCCAGCGCCTCTCGCACGACCGTCTGGTCGAGGATCTCGCCGCCCGGCTCGCACCGGTCCGCCCCCTGCCCTCCCCGGGCCTGCGCGCGCTGGCCTGGGCCGGCGCCGTCCTCGCGCTCGGCCTCGCGCTCCTCGCCGTGCTCGATCTGGAGGGCCTGCGCGGGCCGCGACCGGCCGAGGCGTCGCTCGTCCTGCTCGGCGCCGTGCTGACAGCGCTCACCGCAGCCTTCGCCGCCTTCGCCACCAGCGTGCCGGGACGCACGGCGGCCTGGGCCCTGCTGCCGCTCGCGCCCGCCGCCCTCTGGATCGGCGCGAGCGGGCCGGGCTGCCTGCGGGCCCTCACCGGCCCCGGGATCGAGGCCCCGCACGCGCTGCCCGGCTGCCTCACCTTCCTGCTCGGCGTGTCGCTGCCGCTCTCGCTGCTGCTGGTGCTGATGCTGCGCCGGGCCTGCCCCTTGCGCCCGAACCTCACCGCGGCGCTCGGCGGGCTGGCGGTCGCGGCCGCCGCCGCCGCCCTGCTGATGCCGTTCCATCCGCAGGAGACGACCGCGACCGACCTCGCGGTCCACGGAGCGACGGTGCTCGGCGTGATCGGCCTCAACGGACTCGCGGGTGGGCGCCTGCTCGACCGGAGACGCCGCTAGAGCCGTTCCCGATCGCGTTGCGATCAGGAACGGCTCTAAGCGCTTGTTTTGACGCGCTCTCTTGCGCCGAACCGGCGTCCACTTCGGCGGAGAGCGCTCTAGCGCGGGTGCCGGTTCGGTACCGCAAAGCGCCTGGGAACGAAGACTGGGAGCGGTGCCGCGCGCGTGCAGAGACCGGCACGCGCCGGAACTGCACTGCAAGGCAAATATCTTACAAAGAATTTACACAGCGAGGGTACATGCATTCATGAGGGGATACCGACATGAGTGCGAACGCGATCCAGCGTCTCGATGAATTGAATAGTGGCCGACCACTCGACTGGTGGTTGCGTTTCTCGGCACCTGTTCAGGCCCGCTACGACCTTGAGCATGCGGCGGGCCGGACCGCCGACATCCGGACCGCGATCCTCATCGGGCTGATCCTCTACAACGTCTACAACGTCACGAGCATCGTGCTCCTGCCCGACGTCCTCCTCCTCTCCCTCGTCCTGCGCGCTGCCATCGTCACGCCGGTCTCCCTGGCGCTGGTCTGGGCGATCGGCCGCACGCCCCCGCAATGGACCGAGCGCCTCGTGCTCGGCGGGATCCTGAACGCCTACCTCGTTCCGGTCTTCCTGTTCTGGCTGACGCGCGATTCGCTGGGCCTCTTCACCTTCGGGGAATTGCCGCTCACCATCGTGTTCGCCAACATGGTGCTGGCCCTGCGCTTCCAGCACGCGGCGATCTTCACGGCCTGCGCCTTCGCGCTCACCGTGCTGGCGGTGCTGACGAAGGAGGGTCTCGACGCGCCGCTCCGCTTCAGCTTCGCCGTGCAGATCGGGACGGCCTGCCTGTTCAGCCTCTACGCCAACCACCGCATCGAGCGCCGCCGCTGCGGGGACTACCTGACCGCGCTGGGCGCAACGCTGCGGGCGACCAGCGCGGACGCGGCGCGGCGCGAGTTCCAGAACCTCTCCCGGACGGACGCCCTGACCGGGCTGCCGAACCGCCGCCACCTCGCGGAGCAGCTGGACGCGTGGTGCGCCACGCCCGACGCCGTGGCGCTGATGATGATCGACATCGACCACTTCAAGCTCTTCAACGACGCGCTCGGCCATCCGGCGGGCGACGACTGCCTGCGGCGCGTGGCCGAGGTCTTCGCCGAGGCCGGGACGGGGGACGACGCGCTCTGCGCCCGCTTCGGCGGCGAGGAGTTCTCGCTCGTCCTGCGCAACGCGAGCGAGATGGAGGCGGCGCGCCGGGCCAGGAACCTCGTCCAGGCCATCGAGGCCCTGAACATCACCCATCCCTCCCGCGCCGACGGCATCGGCAAGGTGACGATCAGCGTCGGCGTCGCAAGACGGTCAAACGGCGTCCCGGCCTCTCCCGCCACCCTCCTCGCGGCCGCGGATCGAGCCCTCTACCAGGCCAAGAGCCGGGGTCGGAACCGCTTCGTGCTCGACAGGGGCGAGGCGGACCGTTTCGCGACGGCGGGCTGAGGCAGCGGACCGCCTACTCCTCGTCCGGCAGGAGCCCCGGCCAATCCACGATGCGCTCGGGATACTCCTCGTCGAGGAACTCCTCCTCGTTGCCGGAGAGCCGCCCGCGCACGGAGATGCCGGCCTCGTGGACGCTGCTCGCGCGGCCCGAGACCAGGGGATGCCAGTCGAACAGCGGCTCGCCGTCGCGCACGAGGCGGTAGGCGCAGGTCGGCGGCAGCCAGGGGATGGTGCGCACCGCCTCCGGCGTCAGCCGCACGCAGTCCGGCACCCGCTTCTGGCGGTGGGCGTAGTCGCGGCAGCGGCAGCCGATCCCGTCGAGGAGCGTGCAGCCGATATCGGTGTGATGGACCTCGCCCGTATCCTCGTCCTCGAGCTTGATCAGGCAGCAGCGCCCGCAGCCGTCGCACAGGCTCTCCCACTCCTCGGAGGTCATCGCCTCCAGGGATTTGGTACGCCAGAACTCGTTCGACGGCACGGCCGCGCCGCGGCGCGGGGCCCTGGGGCTTCCCATCGGGAGCCTCTCAAGCATCGGGGGGTGGAGCCCCCGTCTGCCGCAAGGCACGCCCGCACGCAAGCGTGGCCGGAGAACGGTCATGGATCCCAAAGGTCCGCGACCTTTGGCGGGTCCAGGGCGGAGCCCTGGAGAAGTCCGGCGCCACCGGGCCGCCCCATTCGGCCATCAAGGTTAAGCGGAGGTTGACGGGCTCCGGATCCGCCGCCCGAACGTTGTCCGCGATCAAGCCTCGCGGACGGCCGCGGGGCTTGGTAAGGAGAGTCGGCTCCCGACTGCTCTCCCTGGTGCCTTCGAAGCCGGATCCTCCGTCGTGCGTCTGCCGAACCTCACCGCGATCCGGACCCGCATCCAGCGCGCCGCGCTGGGCTTCGACGCCTGGGTGAACGCCAGCCTCTACGACAGCGGCCAGTCGACCGGCATCGTCTACGAGCGCTTCCAGGCCGCGATGAACCGCTTCTCGGTGCGGGGCTGGAAGCGGGTCGCGATCGACCTCACGAGCGAGGGGGTCACGATCGGCGCCGTCGGCTTCCTGGGATTGCTCGCGCTCGCCCAGCCCGCCTTCAACCTGACGAGCGAGAACTGGCTGAAGCAGCAGGACCTCGCCGTCACCTTCCTCGACCGCTACGGCACCGAGGTCGGGCGCCGCGGCATCAAGCACGACGACTCGCTCAAGCTCGACGAGTTTCCCGACATCATGATCAAGGCGCTGGTCTCGACCGAGGACCGGCGCTTCTACGAGCACTGGGGCATCGACCCGATCGGCACGATGCGCGCGCTCGTCAACAACTCGCGCGGCGGCGGCAACACCCAGGGCGGCTCCTCGATCACCCAGCAGCTCGCCAAGAACCTGTTCCTGACCAACGAGCGCTCGATCGAGCGCAAGGTCAACGAGGCGTTCCTGGCGCTCTGGCTGGAATTCCACCTCAGCAAGAACGAGATCCTGAAGCTCTATCTCGACCGGGCCTATATGGGCGGCGGCACCTTCGGCGCGGTGGCGGCGGCGGACTACTATTTCGGCAAGCCGCTGAAGGACATCAGCCTCGCCGAGGCGGCGATGCTGGCCGGCCTGTTCAAGGCGCCGACGAAGTACGCGCCCCACGTCAACCTGCCGGCGGCCCGCTCCCGCGCGGTCGACGTACTGCACAACATGGTGGAGGCGGGCTTCGTCACGGAAGGCCAGATCCAGACGGCTCTGCGCAACCCGGCGACGCCCGTGACGCGCACCCGCGACATCACGGCCGACTACTACCTCGACTGGGCCTTCGGCGAGATCAAGCAGATGGCCGACGCGGGCAAGTTCCGCAACGACCGCGTGCTCACCGTGAAGACGCCGCTCGACGTCGCGATCCAGAAGCGGGCCGACGAGGTGGTGGCCAACGTGCTGCGCAAGTCCGGCGACGCCTACGACGTCGAGGAGGCTGCCCTGGTCATCCTCGATCCGGACGGGGCGCTGCGCGCGATGGTGGGCGGGGCCGATTACGGCGAGAGCCAGTTCAACCGCGCCACCGACGCCCTGCGCCAGCCCGGCTCCTCGTTCAAGCCCTACGTCTACGCCGCCGCGCTCGCCTCGGGCCAGTACAAGCCCGAGACCGTGGTGGTGGACCGGGTGACCTGCATCGGCAACTGGTGCCCGCAGAACTACGGCCGCTCCTACTCGGGGCGGCAGCCCCTCTGGCTCGCGGTGGCCAAGTCGATCAACACAATCCCGATCCAGGTCTCGATCCAGCTCGGCAAGGCGATGGGCATCAGCCACGACGCGCGCGCCGCGGTGGCGGGCCGGAAGAAGATCATCGACACGGCCCACGTCATGGGCATCACCACGCCGCTCGTCGACTCGGTCTCGCTGCCGATCGGCTCGGCCGAGGTCACGGTGATCGACCAGGCGGCGGCCTACGCGGTCTTCGCCAACGGCGGCCAGCGAGCCAAGCCCTACGCAGCGATGGAGGTGAAGAACTCGTCCGGAGAGGTGATCTACCGCCACGCGGACGAGCGCCCTGAGCAGGTGCTCTCGACGCAGGTCGTGGCCGGCATGAACTACATGCTCAACAAGGTGGTCGAGGAGGGCACGGCCCGGCGCGTCCAGATCGAGGGCGTGAAGATCGCGGGCAAGACCGGCACCACGAACGGCTACAAGGACGCGTGGTTCGTGGGCTACTCGGGCAACTATGTCGGCGCGGTCTGGTTCGGCAACGACGACAGCACCTCGACCAACAAGATGACCGGCGGCTCGCTGCCCGCGCAGGTCTGGCACGACGTGATGGAACCCGCGCACCAGGGCATCGAGCTGAAGCCCCTGCCCGGGCTGAAAGTGCCGGCCCCGAGCGCCCAGGCGGCGGCGCCCACCGCGCCGACGAACCCGGCGGCGAGCAATTACGGCAAGCTCTCGCGCCGCTCCTTCGAGGTGATCAGCGGCGTGAACGGCCTGTTCCGCACCATCGAGGCGCCGCCGCGGCCAGGCGCGCAGCTCGAACCCAAGATCACCCCCAAGATCACCCCCAAGACCGACCCGAAGGGCGCGCCGCGTGCGCTCGCGGAGAGCGGCGGCCCGGCCGACCGGACGGCGACCCGATGAGGTCCACATTGAGGCCCGCGGTGACGGCGCAGGCCGCCGCGGCCGCGCGGGCGGGCGGCCGGCTGGGGGGGGTCGCGCTCCGCCTCTGGCACCGGATCACCTGGGTCGGGCTCGCCCTCTACGCGCTGGCGCTCGGCGCGGTGCTGGGGCTCGCCAGCGCCGATTGGGCGACGCGGGGCGGCTACCCGTTCGGCGGCGTCACGGTCGGGGCCTGGACGATCTGGCCACGGGCGGGTGCCACCAGCGCCGATCCCTACACCCGGGCCGTCAACGCCCGCCGGGGCGAGATCCCGCTCGCGGTCGGCGAGGGCCTTCTGATGACGGCGGCGACGGACGATGCCGGCCGCGGACTCGACGCCGCCTGCACCTACAGCATCACCGGGGCGACGCCGCCGGCCCGGGCCTGGACCCTGACTGTCTCGGGCCGCGGCGACCCGGATCCGGCCCGGCCGCCGGTGCGCGAGGGCTTCACCGCGAGCGAGATCCTGCGGGAGCGGGACGGCCGCTTCGCCGTCGCGCTCGGGCCCGAGGCCGAGCCGGGCAACTGGCTGCCGAGCCCGCGCGCGAGCGGCCCCCTGCGGCTCGCCCTGCGCCTCTACGACACGCCGGTGGCGGCGAGCGCCGGCAGCCTCGACCGGGACGCGGTGCCGGCGATCACCCGCGTGCGCTGCCGGACGTGAGGCCGGACGTGAGCCCCGAGCCGGACGGCACCCCGATGAGCCTGCGCTTCGCCTACGCCACCCTGTGCGGGCTGACGCTCGCCGGCCTCGTGCACGTGGCAACCGTGCTGGCGATCCCGCTCCTGTCCGAGGCGGACGCGCTCTCCCGCGCGCGGGCCAGCGAGAGCCTCGACCACCCGCAGCCGATCTACACGGTGGCGACCACTGCCAGCCCGGCCCCGGCCGAGGCGTGGCTGCCGATCCCGGATCCCGCGGTGGCGGTCGGCGTCTGCGCCTACGACCTCGCGGACGGGCCGATGCGCGTCTCGGCCCGCACAGGCCCCCTGATGCTCACGCTCGCCGCGCACGGGCGGCGCGGCGCCTACTACGCGGTGACCGACCAAGCGGCGGTGCGCGGCGCGCTCGACCTCGTGATCCTCACGCGTGCCCAGTACGACGAGGCGCTGGCCAACGACGACGAGAGCGAGCCGAGCCGAGACGTGCGCATCGTCGCCCCCGACCGCCAGGGCTTCGTGGTGGTGCGGGCGCTGGCCGGCCTGCCGAGCCAGCGCCCGGCCGCCAACGCGGCCGTGCAGGCGGTGGCCTGCTCCATCGACAGCCAGAGCGAGGAACCGCCCGCGCGGTAGGGATGTTCGGCGGCCGAGACGAGCTCGCGCGCCGTAGCCGTCATGCGGATCCGTCGACCCTCTCCGTTCGATGGGATGTATTGCCTCAAGAGCAGCCTCGCGCGCCGCTGGATCGGCGAGCATCGCTGCGGCGTCCGAGGCTACCTGCCCCGTCCGTGCCGCAGATCCACGCGTTGCCGCGACGCCTCGACTGGCGCGGGGTCGTCCGTCTGCACGCGCAGGATCCGAGGCTGCCCGACGTCGAGCAGCGGGTTTCTTCCGGCTTCCGGAGGTCGTCGCAATTTTTGTCAATCCGGCTCGGTTGTTGCGCCGATTTCAGCGCTGTAAACCGTAACGGGTAAGGCACGAATGGACCGAAGCAGACGCCAGTATCGGTATTGAGGCTCTGCACAACCTTCGGCTGCATCGATAGATCCCACTCGAAGAACGCTCCGGCCGAGGGTGCTTTTGCATGTCCAGCAGATTGCGCGCGCACGCTGAAGCCCATCAGTTCGACCAACTCCTCGTATCGGCCTTGGACCCGAACCGGGGCCCGCGGAGCACCTCGGACGATGCGGCACCGACCGCGATGCGGCTCGAGGGGAGCATGATCCAGACGACATCGAGGCTCGCACGCCACGACGCGTCGCGTGCGTCTGCGCGCTCGATGCATTATCCATCCGTGTCGGCAACAGGACCGGAGCAGCGCTTCTACCAGCTCATCCTGGCCTGTACGCACCTGTGAGTCGTGGTGACTGTCGCTCACGCCCTCAGTTCCTGCGGGAGGGCCGGAACATCATCGCCGATCCACGACGACGCGCCCTTCACAGAGCACGATGCCGGAATCCCCCCTGCGATCCCAAACGTTCCCGGATGCGGCCGCACGTTCGAATTCGACCGGCCATACGGGCACGTCCAGACAAGCCGCCGAATAGCAGGCGTTCGCCCTAAGCTTGTCCAGGCTTGCTCGACGCCAGCCGGGATCGCGACGAGTGGTGGCGCCGCCATTGGCTGGGTGTGGCTCCGGTCCATCCCAGGAACGCGCGCGTGAAGTGAGCCGCATCACCGTAGCCGAGTTCCGCAGCGATGCGGCCGATACCCAGCGTCGTCTCTGCCAGCCGCTCGCTGGCCCGGCGAAGCATGACGCGGCGATGGATGTCGGCGTAACACGTGCCAGCCTCCTCCAGGCGGCGCTGGAGTGTCCGACGCGAGAGGCCGAGGCGCCGGGCGACGCGATCGATTGACGGACCGCCCTCGTCGAGATCGAGGGCGATCACGTGCGCGACGCAACCCGCGAGCCCGTCATCGATCGGTGCGCCTTCCATCCCCCCCTCGCGAGCGGGGTGTATGCGGCGGGGATTGAGTGCACCGAGAAGTGGGGCAGGGAACACGAGCCCTGCCCGCGGGCCCAGCGCGACCTCGCATCCGAACAGCGCCTCGATCTCACCGCGGGCCGGCAGCCACGCTCCCGTCACGACGGCGCGCTTCGGCCGCCAACCCGCACCGAGGAAATGGCGCGCGGTACCGAGCAGGTAGCCGAGCGCCAGGATCTCGTTGGCCTGACGCCCAATCTCGATCCGCTCGGCGACCTCGTAGCTGTAGAAGGCCTCCGTGCCGTGGCAGCGGACGCCGGTCAGAGTTGCAGTCTGCAAGAGAACCGGCGTGACGATCTCCACCCGCCCGAGGGCGGCTCCGAGGGTTTCGGCAGACTGCACCTGCACGCCGATGGGGCCCAGACCGACGATGCCGGCGCGGGTCGAGAGCCGTGCCGGCAGGGCAGCATCGCCGATCTCCCGGATAGCCGCTTCAACGAGCGCGAGTTGATCCCGAAGCAGGATCAGCCGGTCGGGGGTGTCGAGCAGCGTCAGCGGCATCCCGGCGCGACCGAAGACGCGACGCACCGATCCGCCGGCCGCAGCGACCGCGTCGGCGATGGGGCCCATCGTGCGTGCCCGGGTCAAGCCGTGTGCCGGCATGAATCGCCTCCCGGTCGTCAGGCTCGGCGCTTTGGCGCCGAATGGCAAGATCGAGCGCCGCGAAGCGTCTAGGCCGGGACGCCCGGGCCGGCGCGCAGCCAGCCGGATTGTTCTGGAGAAGACGATGATGCCGGCCTTCATCGAACGCGGAGCCCCGCTGCGCCTCTTCCGGATCGCCATGATCGGGAGCGCGCTCGCATCCTTCTCGGGGGTACCGGCCCACGCGGCAGGTCCCGCGCCGGTCCCTATGGCGGTGCTGCCGCTCAAGCTACTCGACACCTCGGGCGAGCCCACGGATCAATCCGCTCAACACGAAGCGCGTCTCGCACGCCTGACGGACGAGATCGCGGTCGATCTGACCGGAACCGGTCTCTACAGCGCCGCGGTTCTCCCCGCCGAGCACTTGAGGCGGAATTGTCCTGCCGGCCAGGCGGCCTGCCTGCTCCAGGCCGCTCGGGATCGTGGGGCGCACCTGATCTTCGTCGGCGTCGTGCACAAGAGCAGCACGCTGATCCTTCAGTTCTGGGCGCGTCTGGTCGATGTGCGCACAGGCCGGGACGTCCTCACCCGCGACCTGAACTTCCGGGGGGATACCGATGAGGCGTGGCAGCGCGCGGAGGCATTCCTCGTCGCGCAGATCCGCGATGCGGCCGCGGCGCCCCCTTGAGGCGGCTCTGCAAAGGGGTTCGCACGGGTGAGGCGAGCACAGATGTGGACTTTGCGAGGCTGCGAACTGACCGACCCGCCGTGGGAGCAGATCGCCCCGCTGCTGCCTCCGCAGAAGCCGCGCTGGGCCGACCTGCGGGTGATCACCGCCAAGTGCGGAACGGCCTGCTCCGGATCCTGCGCACGGGCGCGCCGTGGAAGCACCCGCTGCGCTCGGGTTCTCTGAATCCTAAAGTCGAGCTGGTCCGACCGCTGGCAATGGCAGGCGTGGTCGATCGGGTGCTACAGCGGCTGCAGACGCAGCCGGATTATCAATCTGCTTCGGCAAATCGTTCTACATCAGTCTTTAGCCAACTCTTTAGATGATATCAGTTTTCTTTAGTACAGTTTCATAATCATACCCGTTGATGCCGAGCTGAATCCATTTCGGTCCTCATTTTTGTCATCGCCATGCGAAAGGTCATATCGTGCGAGGAGAGAGTGTCTCCGATGAAGCGATCGACGGCAAAGTGCCCGCGCGGTGTCAGTTCAAGGACTTTGCCATGCTTGCCAGATCTCGACAGGAGGTTGCCCTCTTCGGCTGCGAGCAAAATGTTGCGGAAATGCGACCTTGTGATACCGTGCCTGCGCTGCAAAAAATTGAATATCTTTCATCTTCGTCTTGATTTTTGACGCCTTCTCGAGAAACAGCCAGATGCATCAACGCGATTCCACCACCATTCATACTGTGAAATGGGTATAAATCGACATTTTTCGCGAGAAACCGAACGATGATCTCGAATATTCCTGACGCCGATATGCGCTGATGCTTCATGAACGAGGAATTATCTGACGAGGCGACGCTATATCCAAATCCAGGATAAAGATAGTCGAGTATGCTGTAGTACGATGCCGCTGTCTTACCATACCATGCCAATGTGCTGTCGCTGGGCCTGAGGATACGAACCCGACCGTCCATCTCGAATCGATCCAAACTCACATGACCGGTTTGAACAAGACGACGAACAAAATCATCGATGAGGCGCGAACCGGTGAGGCCAAGCGAGGCTATCGTCTGCTTGAGACGTGTGAGCGTTGGCAATGTCTTCAGATCTTCCGGATCCCACGCATCGTACAGATCCAACAGAGTACCAAGGATCATCACGCGATACGCAGTACTCTGCCAACCTCCTGGAAACGTGTCGATCGCGTAGTGCTCCGTTGTGTCAAGAACGTACTGTCGTCGTATCTGAGTGAAATTTGGATGCATCATGATTTCTCCTGTCGTATGGTGATCTACTTCAGGGAGAAATCTTTCAAATATCTCGGGACTATTTCGAAGCATTCCCTCGCAATATCTATATGTTTGCATGTTTATGTTCAACTTTAGCCGATCAGTAGAGATTTATACCTATAGAGCGCGCACTCCGTCTCCGACAAGGCCGCATAATTCGAATGCATCAGGGCCGAGTGCTGACCAACGGTATCGAGCAGTATCGTCAACCCCCAACGAGAAGCGGGCGAGCAACGATTTCGCCGTGATCACGCTCGGTATGGTCATGCTCCGACCGACCTGATTTGCAGAGAGGCCCCCAAACCGGTCGTCCCACGCCTCCTGCAGGGCAATGTGCAGCCCGATTCATGCCGAGGCTTAGCCCGGATCAGGCTGCCGGCCGAGACTCCAGACCTCCGAGGACCGTTACGCGCCCCGATCACCCGTGGGGCCTTCAGCGTCGGCCGCCACCGAAGCCGCCCGGCCCGCCACCGCCGAAGCCCGGCCCGCCACCACCGGGGCCGCCGAAGCCGCCTCCGGGACCGCCGGGTCCTCCGAAGCCGCCCGGATTGCCCCCGGGCCCTCCCCCTGGGCCACCCGGCCCGCCGAAGCCGCCGGGCGGTCCGAAGCCGCCGGGTCCCACCGTGCCGGCGCCGGGCGGGCGCGTATCGATGCGCAGCCCCGGCCCGGGCCCCGCGCCCTCCGGTCCCGGGACGCCTCCCGGGCCGTGGCCCGGTAGGCCGCGCAGGTCGAGCCGGTCGCGCTGGAAGCCCGGCCCCTCGAAGCGTCCGGGCTCGCGAAGCGGGGGCTCGCGCACCGGGGCGAGCCGGTCCTCGACGCGCAAGCGCTCGATCGTCAGGCGCCCGTCGCCCGCCACCTCCGTGGTGAGCACCGCCCGGACCGCGCCGGACCGGGGCAGGTCCGCGCCCGGCGCGCCCGAGACGGGCAGGCCTGAGCCCAGGGTCATGCCCCCCTCGCGCCGGCCGATATAGGCCTCGATCGAGGCGGTCCGGATGCCTGGGGGCAGGCCAGCCTCGGCGGCGTCGGTCACCGCGAGCCCGCCGTCCCGCAGTCGCCCAGCGACCGCGGCGCGGCGCCCCACCGGCAGGGGCCCGGCGCCCGTGAGCCGCAGGCCGCCGATCCGCAGCGCGCCGTCGCCCCCCCGCCGGACCGGACCGGCGACCCGGTCCGGGCCCGCCGCGCGGGGCTCGATTAGGCTCGCCACCACGACGCCGTCCGGGCGGCGCAGGCCGCTCACCGCGACGCGCTGGCCGATCGTCCAGACGCCCCCCGCCGTGCCGGTCGCGACGCGCTGGCCCAGCACCGTCAGGCTGTTGCGGCCGACCGCCTGGACGGGGCCCACCACCTCGCTCGTCACGTCGATGCGCCGGGTGGTCAGTCCGCCAGCGGACCCGCCGCCCGCGAGCCGGGCCACCACCCGCACCACGTGGCCGATGCGCAGGTCGGACGCCCGGGCCGGCGCGCCGTCGATATGCACCGCGACGTCGTCCGGGTAGCCGATGCGCAGGTCGTTCACCACGATCGAGCCGAAGCGCCGGATCGTGCCGATCACCCCCGTGCCGCCGATGCCGCGGTCGCCCTCGCCGGGCGCGTCGGTCGGGCGGGCCCCCGTGCCGCCGATGCCCTGATCGCGAACCGGCGCCTCCTGCGCCGGCAGGCGCCCGGGCAGGAGGGCCGCGCCGGCGAGGAGGCCGAGAACGAGCCGGCGGCTCGGGCGAACATGTGGACGATGGTCGCGCGCCACGCGCCCGCTCCTCAAACGGTTCCGGGAGGCGCGGGCGGGGGCGCCGCCTCGGCGTAGACGTAGAGGCCGAAATTCCAGCGGTGGTTGCCGCCGGGATCCGTCTGGCAGGCGGCGTGGGCCTCGCGGTTGGCCTGTTGCAGCGCCTCCATGGCGATCTCGCGGGCTCGCGCCTCCAGGCGCCGGGCGAGATCCTCCGAGAGCCCGTCGTAATGCACCGCCCGCTCCAGAAAGCGGGGAGCCTCGCCGACGATGTTGGCGACGCTCGCCGCGATATGGTCGTGCAGGTTGCGGCCGAAATAGTAGAGTTGCGGTTCGCCGCCGCCCTTGGGCACGTAGGCGGCTTCCGCCAGCACGACGCGGTCGTCTGCGTCGAGGTGCGCCAAGCCCCGGTCGAGCCACTCGTCGAGCACGGCGCGCGGGCGCAGGTCCCGGGTGATGCCGGAGACCAGGGCCTCGAAGGAGGCCGCATCGCCGGGGCCCGAGCGGGGCAGCGGCAGTGGCCGGCCCTGGGCGTCCGTGAATCGCGGGTCGGCCAGCCAACGGGCGATGATCCGGCTCGTGCGTGAGACCACGGCCGGCACCGCGCTCACCGGGGCGCCCGCGCCGCGAAGGCGCCGCACCTCCTTGCGGTGGATGCCGGTGAGCAGCGAGACGCGGCTGTCCGTCTGCTCCTTGCCGGGGAGAGCGAAGTCGTACTCGGCCACGTTCACGTAGAGTTCGCGCAGCAGATTCGTCAGCGCCGGGAAGGTGATGCCGCGGGCCACGAACAGGCGCACGAGCGGGCGCAGCAGGCGCGCGACCGGCGCATGCAGGGCCGCGCCCTCCGAGGATGCGATCTCGTCCGACATGGATCCGACCTTAGCCGCCAAATCGTGGGAGACAATCCCACAGGGTGCGCCGACGCACCTCACCCCCGGTTTTTCCGTTTGACGTGGGATTTTTGCACACGTAACTATTTCGTGGTCAAATTTCCCACGGAGCAGGAGCCTGATGATGGCCGAGAGGATCCGCATGGTCGCCCCACCCGCGCTGCCGCCCCTGCGAGACGCTTTCCGACCGGCGGCCCCCCGCGGCCGCGCCCCCGATGCCGCGCGCCTCGCACGCCTCGCGCTGTGCTTGGCCGCCCTCGCACTGCCCGCTCTCGGAAGCGTCGCCGCGGACACGGTCCACCGCGGCGTCTCTCCCGGAACGCAGCAGGCCACCGCCCTGCCGACCCCCTCCGGCAGGACGGCGGCTCCACAGGCCTCCCGAAGCGTCCCGGTGCTTCGGGAGGCCGCCCTCACCCACCCGCACGCTGGGTCGATCCGATGACGGTGCGGATGAGTGCGGCCGGCTTCGCCGGGCATCGCCCCGGACGCCGCACCCCCGACCTCGCGGAGGGCTGCGGCGGCGCACGGGTCATCGACTTCGCGATCTGCCTGATCCTGGCGGTGACCGTGGTCGGCCTGCTGCTCGCGGCGCTCTGAGGCCGCGCGCATCCCAGCGGCCGCGCCGAGCGGCCCCAACACGAGACGAGATCCATGCTGAGAACCCTTCCGGCCGCCCTCGCGGGCTTGGCTGCGCTGACCTGCGCGGCGGGCGCCGCCGACCTGCCCCGGCGCGCCGTACCCCCGCCGCCGCTGCCGAGCCTGCCGGTCTTCACCTGGACCGGGCTCTATGTCGGCGTGAATGCGGGCTACGGCTTCGGCGGCGGCAGCGGCTTCACCGACCCGACCTACGGCACCGCTACGGGCGGCGGCAGCCGCGGCGGCTTCGTCGGCGGCGGCCAGATCGGCTACAATTACCAGCTCACGCCGGGCGCCGGCTGGGTGCTGGGCGTCGAGGCCGACATCCAGGGCACGGCTTTCGCCAAGGCGGATGCGACCTATCTGGGGACCGCGCCGTACTACAGCGTGCGGCCGAGCCTGGACTATTTCGGCACGGTGCGCGGCCGGATCGGCTACGCCTTCGACCGGGTGCTGGTCTACGGCACCGGCGGCTTCGCCTATGGCGGCGGCGCGCGCGGCGCCTACGCGGCGACCTACCCCTACACCTTGCCGGAGAGCTTCCGCACCGGATACGCGGTCGGCGGCGGCGTCGAGTACGCCTTCACGGAGAAACTCTCGGCCAAGATCGAGGGTCTCTACGTGAACCTGCGCCGCAGCTTCTCGGGCGCGACCTTCTACGACGCCAGCACCGCGGCCTATTACGGCGGCGGCCGCGATGCGGGCGATTTCGGTCTCGTGCGCGCCGGCCTGAACTACCGCTTCTAACCGGCGCCGGCGCCCTTCCCGGCGCAGGTCGGGAGGGGCGCAGGGCCCGCACTGGTCGGACCGGAACTGCGCGATCGATGGGGATCAGTATCCAATCCGCATTCTTCCGTGCTGGAACGAAGCCCGGCGAAGGCTGTAGCGTCCAGCGCCGCCCGCCAGAGGGTAGAATCAGTCGGTTCGACGGCTAAGTCTTGTTCCGCCACGCGGGACGCTTGGCCGGACGCATCGGCCGATCCCGCCCGCAGGATGGGACGTTCGCCGAACGGGGCCCGACCGTGACCGCATCCGGATTCCTGCACCGCGCGGTGATCGCCTGCGCCCTCGCGGGCGCGCTCGCGCCGGCCGCGCGGGCACAGGACCTGCCGCGGGTCGATTCCGGCCGCGGTCGCTTACTGATCCACGGCAACTTCTGCGGTCCGGGCAACCGAGGCCCGGGATACCCGCCGATCGATGCGCTCGACCTCGCCTGCGCCCGGCACGACGCCTGCTCGCCCCCGCTCGCCTCCGGACGGTTGGCGGCCTGTGCCTGCCACGACCGCCTCCATGCGGAGGCGGATCTCGTGGCCCGCGATCCCCGCACGCCGCTGTCCGTGCGCGACACCGCCCGGTTCGTCTCCGACTTCGCCCTGGCGCTGCCCTGCAATCCCTGACAACGCGAGGAGCCCGGCGCCATCGGCACCGGGCTCCCGTCTCGGCCGTGCTCGACTGGATCGTGCCGGGGCGATCAGGCGTCGGCGGGGTTGGGCCCAGCCTTCGGCCCACCCTTCGAGACGCCCACCAGGGCCGGGCGCAGCACCCGATCGCCGATGACGTAGCCGGACTGCACCACCTGCACCACGGTGCCGTTGGGCACCTCCGTGTTCGGCACCTCGAACATCGCCTGATGGCGGTTCGGGTCGAAGCGCTGCCCTTGCGGCTCGACCGCTTTCACGCCGTGCCGCTCCAGAGTCTTGGCGAGGTCGCGCTCAGTCAGCTCGATGCCCTCGATCAGCCCCTTCAGGGCGCCGTCGGCACTCGCACGGGCCTCGGCCGGCACGCTCTCCAGGGCGCGGCGGATGTTGTCAGCCACGTTGAGAACGTCGCGGGCGAAGTTCGTCACCGCGTAGGTGCGCGCGTCCGCGACCTCACGCTCGGTGCGGCGACGCAGGTTCTCCATCTCGGCAAGCGTGCGCAGCGCGCGGTCCTTGAACTCGTCGCGCTCGGCCGTCAGTGCGGCGAGGGCCTCGCCGTGCGGGTTCGCCTCGGGCTGCTGGGCCGCGTCGGCATCGCCCCCCGCCTGAGGCTCGGCCCGGGGCGCGGCGCCGTCCGCGGCCTGGTTCCGGCGCGGGTCGTCCTGCTGCATGTCGTTGCTCGTCATGGCGTTTCAGTCGTGGTGATGTGCGGGATCGCCGCTGATATCAGGCCGGCGCTCCCTGAAATCAACCCGCGGCGGCGGCCCTTCAGGCTTCCCGCGGCGGGGGCGCGGCGACCAGCGCTTCCAGCCCCTCGGCCTTCAGCGCCGCGACATCGCCCGCGAAGATCTCCATCACGGCGGCCCGGATCGCGGCGAGGCGGTCGGGCTGCGTGACCCGGGTGCCGATGAGGTCGGTGATGTAGAACACGTCGACCGCGCGCTCGCCGAAGGTCGCGATATGCGCCGAGGTGATGTTGAGCGAGAGCCGGCTGAAGGCGGTGGTCAGCTCGTAGAGGAGGCCCGGCCGGTCGAGGCCGGTGACCTCGACCACGGTCTCGCGGCTCGACAGCGCGTTGTCGATCGCCATGTCGGGCGGCACCAGGAAGGTCTTGGCGCGCGCGCTCGCCACCGGCGGGTGCTTGTCGGCGACGAGATCGGCGATGCGGATCTCGCCCTTGAGCGCCCGCTCGATCGCCGCGGTGATGCGCTGGCCCCGGCGCAGCTCGTCCTCGTCGCGCTCGAAGGCGCGGGAGACGTAGATCGAGTCGAGAGCGAAGCCGTCGCTCGTGGTAAAGATCTGCGCGTCCACGATGTTGCCGCCGGCCGCCGCGCAGGCGCCGGTGATGATGGCCAGAAGCCGCGGGTGGTCGGGCGAGTAGACCGTGATCTCGGTCACGCCCCGCACCGGGTCGGTCTCGACATCGGTGGCGCTGGTTCGGCCCGACTCGACCACGCCCCGGATGAAGTTCGCGTCCTTGAACTGGCGCACGCCCTCAACCTTCAGCCAGTAGGCCTGGTTGTGGCGGGCCGCGTAGGCGTCGAACTCCTCGGCCGACCAGTCCGGCAGCTTCTCGCGAAGCGCGATCTGGATCATCCGCACCCGGTCGGTGCGGGCGATCTCGGAGTGGCCGCCCGAGAGCCGCACCTCGGTCTCGTCGTAGAGGGTGCGCAGCAGCGTGCCCTTCCAGGCGGTCCAGACGCCGGGGCCGACGGCGGCGATGTCGGCGACCGTCAGGATGGTGAGGAGCTTCAGCCGCTCCAGCGTCTGCACCACGCCCGCGAAGCGCTCGATCGTCTTCGGGTCGGAGAGGTCGCGGCTCTGGGCCGTCATCGACATCAGGAGGTGGTGCTCGACGAGCCAGGCCACCGTCTCGGTCTCGGCCTGGGAGAGGCCGAGGCGCGGGCAGAGCCGCTGGGCGATGGCCGCGCCCGCCACCGAGTGGTCCTCGGGCCGGCCCTTGGCGATGTCGTGCAGGAGGATCGCCACGTAGAGCGCGGTGCGGTTGTTGATGGTGTGGATCACCCGCGAGACCAGCGGGTGCGCCTCCTGCACCCGGCCCGCCTCGATCGCCGCCAGCACGCCGACCGAGCGCAGCAGGTGCTCGTCCACCGTGAAGTGGTGGTACATGTTGAACTGCATCATCGCCACGATGCGCCCGAAATCGGGGATGAAGCGGCCGAGCACGCCCGCCTCGTTCATCTGGCGCAGCACGGATTCCGGCGCGTTCTTCGAGGTCAGGATCTCGACGAAGAGCCGGTTCGCCTCCTCGTCGGCGCGAAGCGTGGGGGTGATCAGCCGCAGCGAGCGGGTGGCGAGGCGCCGCGCGTCCGGGTGGATCGGCAGGTTGTGCCGCTCGGCCAGCCAGAACAGGCGGATCAGGTTGACGGGGTCGCGCTCGAAGGCGTCCTCGGCCCTGAGGTTCACCCGGCCGTGGTCGATCCAGAAATCCTCCGCCTCCATGGCGGTCGCGCGGAAGCGGTCGCGGAAACGGCCGATCCAGCGGTCGAGCACCGGCGTGCGCTTGGCGTGGCGCGCCTCCAGCTCCGCGCAGACGATGGCGGTGAGGTCGCCCACGTCCTTGGCGATCAGGAAATAGGCCTTCATGAAGCGCTCGACGCCCGACAGGCCGCCGCGCGGCCCGTAGTTGAGGCGCTCGGCCACGCGCGGCTGGAGCCCGAAGGAGAGCCGCTCCTCGGGGCGGCCGGTGAGGAAGTGCATGTGGCAGCGCACGCGCCACAGGAACTCCTCGCAGCGCTCGAACAGCCGGTACTCGTCGGGCGTGAACAGGCCCGCATGGACGAGCTCGGCCTGATCGCGCACCCGGTAAGTGTACTTGGCGATCCAGAACAGGGTGTTGAGGTCGCGCAGGCCCCCCTTGCCGTCCTTGACGTTCGGCTCGACGAGGTAGCGGGAGGAGCCGGCCTTCGAGACCCGCCCGTCGCGCTCGCGCAGCTTCGCCTCCACGAACTCGGCGGCCGAGCCGACGACGAGTTCGGAATCGAAGCGGGTGATCAGCTCCTCGAACAGGATGCGCGAGCCGAACAGGAAGCGGGCCTCCAAGAGCGCCGTGCGGATCGTGAAGTCCGCGCGCGCCTCGCGCAGGCATTCCTCGACCGAGCGCGTGGCGTGGCCGACCTTCAGCTTGAGGTCCCAGAGCACGTAGAGCATCGCCTCGACGACGCTCTCCGACCACGCGGTCTGCTTGTAGGGCAGCAGGAACAGCAGATCGATGTCGGAGCCCGGCGCCATCGTGCCCCGGCCGTAGCCGCCGGTCGCCACGATCGCGAGCTGCTCGCCCGTCGTCGGGTTGTCGTTCGGGTAGAGGCGCCAGCAGACCGCGTCGTAGATCGCCCGCACCACCGCGTCGGTGAGCCGCGACAGGGCCTGCGCGCAGGCCATCCCGTCGCGATCCTTGAGGAGCTGGGCCTCGGCCGCCGCGTGGCCCTCGGCGATGACCGCCTTGAGCTGCGGCACGAGGGCGGCCCGCAGCTTCGTCGGCTCCCGCGCCTCGCGGTCGAGATCGGTCAGAATCCTGTCGAGGGCGGCGGCGGCGTCGAACATGAATACCCGTTACAGCGGCTCCGCGGCACCGGGCCGGCGGAGCCTAGGGCCGAGCGACACGAGCCCGAGGCCGCACCTGCCAGCGGTTTAGCACGATCCGGCACGGCTGCCAGCGGCGGAGGTTCTTCCACGCGGACGGGGCAGGGCACCTGTTTCGTTCTTTATTGCGGCGGGGTTGTTTGACTCGAAAAACGCTACCGCTTAGCTCGATCCGAATTGAGCGGGTGGAAAGATATGTCGCGCATGCGTCCGAGTCGCCGTGTCCTCCTGGGTGCCGCCGGCATCGCCCTGGCGCAGCTCGCGGGCCTGGTCCCCGCGCCCGCCCGCGCCGAGGCGCCGACGGAGATCCGCCTCGACTGGGCGACCTACAACCCGGTCGGGCTCCTGCTGAAGGAGAAGGGCTTCCTGGAGGAGGCCCTGAAGCCCCGCGGCATCAAGGTGCGCTGGGTCCAGTCGCTCGGCTCCAACAAGGCGCTCGAATTCCTGAACGCGGGCGCGATCGATTTCGGCTCGGCGGCCGGCGCCGCAGCCCTGGTCGCGCGCATCAACGGCAACCCGATCAAGGCGGTCTACGCCTTCTCGCGGCCCGAATGGACAGCGCTCGTCACCCGCAAGGACACGGGCATCGCCCGGCCGGCCGACCTCAAGGGGCGGCGCGTCGCCGTCACCCGCGGCACCGACCCGCACATCTTCCTGATCCGCGCGCTCCAGGGCGCCGGCCTCACCGAGAAGGACGCCAAGCTCGTCCTGCTGCAGCACCCGGACGGGCGCACCGCGCTGGAGCGCGGCGACGTCGATGCCTGGGCGGGCCTCGATCCGATGATGGCGGCGGCCGAGATCGAGGGCGGCGCGGTGCTGTTCCACCGGGACGCGGCGGCCAACACCTGGGGCCTGCTCGACGTGCGCGAGGCCTTCGCCAAGGAGAACCCGGAGCTGGTGCGCGTCGTGATCGCTGCCTACGAGCAGGCCCGGGCCTACGCGCTGGCCAACCCGCAGGCGCTCGCGGCGGCGCTCGTCGCGGCGACGAAGCTGCCGGAACCGGTGATCGCGCGCCAGCTCGAGCGCACGGACATCACCCAGCCGGCGATCGGGCCGGCCCAGGCCGACTCGATCAAGGCGGCGGGCCTCGCCCTGCAGCAGGCGGGCGTGATCGCGGCCGGGACCGACGTCGCGGCGGCGGTCGACGGGCTGCTCGACCCGAGCTTCAATCCGGCGCCCGCGCGCTGACGCGCATGGTCTGGCTGCGCCACGGCGGCCGGGCCGCCCTCGGCCTGCTGCTGCCGCTCGCCCTCGCGCTCGGCTGGGAGATCGCGGTCCGGCTCGGCCTGGCGTCCGGCCGGCTCCTGCCGCCGCCGAGCCGGATCGGCGCGGCGCTCCTCGACCTCGCGGCCTCCGGCGACCTTCTGGTCCACGTGCGGGCGACGCTCGCGCGGGTCGGGCTCGGCTTCCTCTGGGGCGCGGGGACCGGCATCCTGGCGGGCGCGCTTGTCGCGACGGTGCCGGCGCTGCGCTGGCTGCTCGACCCGAGCCTGCAGGCCCTTCGGGCCGTGCCTTCGCTCGCCTGGGTGCCGCTCTTCATCCTGTGGTTCGGCATCCTGGAGACGCCGAAGGTGCTGCTGATCGCGGTGGGCGTGTTCTTCCCAGTCTATATCGGGGTGGCGGGCGCGATCGCCTCGGTCGATCGCAAGCTGGTCGAGGTCGGGCGGATCTTCCGGCTCTCCGGCATCGCCCTGGTGCGGCGCATCCTGCTGCCGGCGGTGCTGCCCGCAACGCTGGTCGCCCTGCGCACGGGCCTCGGCCTCGGCTTCCTGTTCGTGGTGGCGGCCGAGCTGATGGGCGCCTCCGAGGGTCTCGGCTATCTGCTGGTCGACGGCCAGCAATTCGGCAAACCGGACCAGATCCTGGCGGCGATCATCGCCTTCGCGGTGGTGGGCAAGCTCGCCGACGCCCTGCTGGTCGCGCTCACCGGCCCGCTGGTGCGCTGGCAGGACACGGTGCGCGAGAGCCTATGAGCGGATCCCTCAGTCGCGACCCTGGCGGGCGTCGGCGCGGCGCTCCGTCTCGCGCCCGCGCGCCTGCGGCTGCTCGACGGGCGGGAACAGCTTCGCCAGACCGTGCGCGACGCCGTGGAGGACGGGGTTGCGGCCGGGGCCGGACTGGGGCGGCTGCAGGTCGTTCTTTGACATCACGTTCGTGTTCCGCCGCAGGAAGCGTGGTTTCGCGCCGCATCGGGGAGGCGCGGGGTGAGGTGGCGGACGTCAATGCGCGCCGCGCGCCTTCGTTTCCGCCCCGGTCGCGAATTCCTGCGGAGACAATCTCCCGTGTCATCCCGGCTACAGCGGGCGAAGACTGTCGTTCGGTCTCGTCCGGCGGCTCACCCGCGCCGGCGCAGCACCACGCGGACCGGCGGGCCGGGGATCGGGCAGGCAACGGGCTGCACCGTCATCACGGCGGAGGACGGGCAGGCCGCCCG
This sequence comes from Methylobacterium radiodurans, assembly GCF_003173735.1. Lineage (NCBI taxonomy): Bacteria > Pseudomonadati > Pseudomonadota > Alphaproteobacteria > Hyphomicrobiales > Methylobacteriaceae > Methylobacterium > Methylobacterium radiodurans. Next base: position 671,931 of record NZ_CP029551.1, read on the forward strand.
GCAGGCCAGCGCCGCGTCGATCTGGTCGCGCCCGCACCCTTCGGCGAAGCAGAAGCGGCCGAGATCCTCGCAGGTCGCGAGGAAGCGCCCGGTGATCGGGGCGGGGGCTGGGGTCAGGACGTGACGCTCGTGGGGATCGGCCGCCCGCGCCGCGGAGGGAGAGGTCGCCAGGAGCGCGAGGGCGATGAGACCGAAGCGTGCCAAGACCGTCCGCCGAATCGCTGCCCGAGTACCCGTCACCCTGTAGCATTGGCCGGAGCGGCCGGCCGTGCCATTCGGGCGACAGGCCGCACCGCTCGGGCGCCGCTGCCGCCGCCCGGGATGCCGGTCCGAGGCGGGCGCGCCGCGGCGAAGCCTTGAGAGAGCGTGAGGCCCCGTGCTCAGCATCGAGACCCTGTCGAAGACCTACGCGGACGGCACCCGGGCGCTGGCGGAGATCGATCTCGCGGTGCCGGCTGGGGAGATCGTCGCGCTGGTCGGCGGCTCGGGCTGCGGCAAGACCACCCTGCTGCGCCTGATCGCGGGGCTCGACCGGGCGAGCGCCGGCCGGGTGCGCCTGGACGACGAGGTGATCGGGGCGCCCCATCCGGGCGTCGGCCTCGTCTTCCAGGAGCCGCGCCTGCTGCCCTGGCTCGACGTCGCCGGCAATGTCGGCTTCGGCCTCGCCGACCTGCCGCGGGCCGAGCGGGCCTCCCGGGTCGGCCACGCGCTGGAGCGCGTCGGGCTCGCCGAGCACGCCCGGCGCTGGCCGCGGGAACTCTCGGGCGGGCAGCAGCAGCGGGTCTCCATCGCCCGTGCCTTCGTGGCGCATCCGCGGGTGCTGCTCCTCGACGAGCCGTTCTCGGCGCTCGACGCCTTCACCCGCCGCGACCTGCACGGCCACCTGCTCGCCCTCTGGTCGGAGACGCGGCCCACCATCCTCATCGTCACCCACGACGTCGGCGAGGCGGTGGCGCTCGCCGACCGGGCCGTGGTGATGCGCCCCAAGCCTGGCCGCCTCGACGAGACCGTGGGCCTGCCCCTGCCCCGCCCGCGCGACCCGGCCGATCCCCGGAGCGAGGCGGCGGTGCGGGCGATCCTGGCCGCCCTCGACCGCTCCCTGCGCCCGGGCGGCGCCCGCCCCGAGCCCGCCGCGCCCGGCGGGAACTGGTGGTAGCGGCTCCGCGGCGGGGCTATACCGCGCTTCCCGGCCGACCCTTCGACCGGGACGCCGACCGGGGACCTGGATGATGCGCTACGTGCGGGACATGCGCGGCTACGGGGCGAACCCGCCCGACCCGGACTGGCCGGGCGGCGCGCGCGTGGCCGTGCAGGTCGTCCTGAACTACGAGGAGGGTGGCGAGAACGCGATCCTGCACGGGGACGCGGCCTCCGAGGCCTTCCTCTCCGAGATCGTCTCGGCCGTGCCCTGGCCGGGCCTGCGCCACTGGAACATGGAATCCCTCTACGAGTACGGCGCGCGGGCCGGGTTCTGGCGCCTGCACCGGCTGCTGACCGGCCTGGAGATCCCGGTCACGGTCTACGGCGTCGCCACCGCCCTGGCGCGCTCGCCCGAGCAGGTCGCGGCGATGCAGGCGGCCGACTGGGAGATCGCCTCGCACGGCCTGCGCTGGATCGACTACCGGGCCCATTCGCCGGAGGACGAGCGCCGGGACATCGAGGCGGCGATCCGCCTGCACACGGAGGTGACGGGCGCGCGCCCGACCGGCTGGTACACCGGCCGCTCCTCGGCCGACACGGTGCGGCTCGTCGCCGAGGAGGGCGGCTTCGCCTACGTATCCGACACCTACGCCGACGACCTGCCCTACTGGCTCGACCATGACGGCCACGGGCGGCCGATCCGCCCGCAGTTGATCGTGCCCTACACCCTCGACGCCAACGACATGCGCTTCTCGACGCCGGCGGGCTTCGCCAACGGCGACCAGTTCCTCGGCTACCTGAAGGACACGTTCGACGCGCTCTACGCCGAGGGCGCGGCCGGCCGGCCGGGCATGATGAATATCGGCCTGCACTGCCGCCTCGTCGGGCGCCCGGGCCGGGCCCTGGCGCTCGCCCGCTTCCTCGACTACGTGCGCGGCCACGACGGGGTCTGGTTCGCCAAGCGCATCGACATCGCCCGCCACTGGCAGGCGCGCCACCCCTACGCGGCACCCGCGCTCCGGCCGTCGCGGATGGACCAAGAGAGCTTCGTCGCCCACTTCCGGGACGTGTTCGCGGGCGGCGCCTGGGTGGCCGAGCGCGCCTTCGCGCTGGAACTCGGCAGCGCCCACGACACCGCGCTCGGCCTGCACAACGCTCTCTGCCGCGCCTTCCGCGCCGGCTCCGAGGCGGAGCGCGCCGCGATCCTGACTGCCGGCCTCACCCCGCAGGCGGCCGAGGCGCAGGCGCTGCGGCGGCTGCGCGATATCCTGCCGGCCTGAGAGAGGATTTTTTCGATGACCGCCTCCCCCTACAACCCGCCCTGCGGCGGCCTTCCGCCCCAGACCGCGCTGATGACCGGCCGGGCCGTGTTCACCGAGGCCTACGCCGTCATCCCCAAGGGCGTGATGAGCGACATCGTCACCTCGGTCTTGCCCTTCTGGGAGGGCACGCGCGCCTGGATGCTGTCGCGCCCGCTCTCGGGCTTCTCCGAGACCTTCGCGCAGTACCTGATGGAGGTCGCCCCCGGCGGCGGCAGCGCGAGCCCCGAGCCCGACGGGCAAGCGCAAGGCGTGCTCTTCGTGGTGGAGGGGCGCCCAAGCCTGACGCTCGACGGGCACGAGCACGGCCTGCGCCCCGGCAGCTACGCCTATCTCGCGCCGGGCGCCGCGTGGTCCCTGCGCAACGCGGAGGGCGCGGCCGCCCGCTTCCACTGGATCCGCAAGGCCTACGAGCGGGTGCCGGGCATCGCGGCGCCCGAGAGCTTCGTCACCCACGAGAGCCGCGAGGATCCCGTCCCGATGCCGGGCACGGACGGCGCCTGGGCCACCACCCGCTTCGTCGCCTCCGACGACGTGCGCCACGACATGCACGTCAACATCGTCGCCATGCGCCCCGGCGCCTCGATCCCGTTCGAGGAGACGCACGTGATGGAGCACGGCCTGTTCGTTCTGGAGGGCAAGGCGGTCTACCGGCTCAACCGCGACTGGGTCGAGGTCGAGGCCGGCGACTTCATGTGGCTGCGCGCCTTCTGCCCGCAGGCCTGCTACGCGGGCGGCCCCGGCCCCTTTCGCTACCTGCTCTACAAGGACGTGAACCGCCACGCCGCCCTGAATCCCCGCGGGCTCGGCCGGTGAGCGGGCGGACCCTCGCGGCGCACCTCCTCACCGCGGAGGCCTTCCGGCCCTTCGGCACGGTGATCGACAAGGCCGCGGTTGCCCCGCGCCCGATGAATGCCGGCCGGGCGCGCCGCTTCCACGACCTCGCGGCGGTGCCGGTGCTGGGCGCGGAGAGCACCGTGGTGATCGGCCATGTCGAGGCTGAGCCCTACCCGGTGCCGCTGGTGTTCAGCCTCGTCGAGCGCCACCCCCTCGGCGCCCAGGCCTTCGTGCCGCTCGACGCCTCCCCCTTCCTCGTCGTGGTCTGCCCGGACGAGGGGGGCCGGCCGGGTCGGCCGCAGGCCTTCCTCACCGCGCCCGGCCAGGGCGTCTGCTACGATGCGGGCACGTGGCACGGGGTGCTGACCCCCATCGGCGCGGCCCAGGACTTCCTGGTGATCGACCGCGGCGGCCCGGGGGTGAACCTCGAGGAATACGTCTACGAGGAGCCCTGGACGGTCACGCTGCCGGAGGGGGGCGCCTGAGCCGGCTCAGGCCGCGGCCGCGACCTCGACGCGGTTCCGCCCCCGTGCCTTCGCCTGGTAGAGCGCGCGGTCGGCCGCCGAGAGCAGGCTCGCGAGGTCGGCGTGCGCCGGACCCGCCTCCGCCAGGCCCACGCTGACGGTCGCCGGGATGCCGGGCCCGTCGCGGTGGGCGACGGCCTCCGCGAAGAGGCGCGCGACGCCCTCGCCGATCTGTCGCGCCGTGCGCCCGCTCTGCCGTGGCAGGAGGGCCGCGAACTCCTCGCCTCCGAGGCGGGCCACCAGGGCGTCCGGGCCGGCCACGTCCCGGGCCACGCGGGCGAACAGGGCGAGCACCGCGTCGCCCGCCGCGTGCCCGTGATGGTCGTTGATGCGCTTGAAATGGTCGAGGTCGAAGGCGAGGAGCGCGACCGGCCGGTCCGCCACCCGCTCCGCGAGCATCCGCGCGCCCTGCTCGAAGAAGCCCTGACGGTTGGCCAGCCCGGTGAGGAAATCCGTGCGCGCCGCCGCAAGGAGCTGGGCCTGCGCCTCCTCGCGCACCAGCGCCAGGAAGGTCATCGGCATGGCGACGGAGTAGAGCACCGCCTCGTACATCGTGACCTTGGCGAAGACCGGCAGCAGGCCCGGCCCGTAGCGCTCGGCGAGGACGGGCGCCACCAGCCCGCGCAGGAGGTAGAACAGGCCGTGCCCGGCCGAGACCGCGACCGCGACCGGCCGCGAGCGCAGGCCCCGGATCGTGCGGCTGCGCAGGAGCGTCCAGGCGGTCAGGCCGCAGGCGAGCGCGATCGGCAGCGCGGCGACGTGGTTCCAGAACGCCGCCTCGAAGCGCCAGCCCGCGACCGCCCAGAGGAGGGCGAGCGCGGCGAGCGCCGCCGCCGAGCCCCGGAAGCGGGCCGGACCGTCGAGGCGGGCCGCTCCGTGCAGCACCATCAGGTAGCCCAGCACCATCAGGAGGTTCGTGAGCGCCGCGCCGGTCGCACCGGGCAGCAGGCCGCGGTTCATCGCGACCACGCAGCCGAAGGCGAAGACCGCGCAGGCCCCCCCCCAGGTCCCGAGCTCGCGCGCGCGCCGGGGATGGGCCTGCCGCTCCCACAGCGTCAGCGCCGCCGAGACGAGCAGCGTCCCGATGGTCAGGTACCAGAGCGTCGCGAGGTCGATCTGCATGCGGCTGGCTCCTGACCGGCCTGGCAGGCCTTAAGGATAGACGACCAAGCGTTTCCTTATGGTCCCGACTCTAGCGCGCGCATGGTTAAGAACCTGCTTCCGGGCTCCGCGACCCAACGATCGAGCGATGAAGCGAGCCGATCCGTCCGCGGATATTTCTATCTCTCTTCTCAAAATCATCGGATTGGCTCAAGGCATCTCACTTGGCGCGCGAATTCAATGTATGTTGCGCGAACGATGCGCGATCGAGGACTGATCGGCACATCGTTCGCCCGGACCTAGTATTCCTGCGCGATATCGGCTGGATTCTCTTGCGCCGGGTGGTCCCGGGGCGCATCGTCCGGACCGGACAGGCGCGCCAGGAAGGGGGCGGCCGCCCGCTCGGCCGCGCGCTCCAGCGCCCGGTAATCCGCCACGAGCCCGGCGCCGAAGGATGAGAGGCGGGCCCCGCCCCCGGCCCGGCCGCCCGCCTGGGCCTCGACCACCGGCCGGCCGAAGCCGGCGTTCAGCGCCTCGATCAGGGTCCAGGCGCGCCGGTAGGACATGCCGAGCGCCCGGCCGGCGGCCGAGATCGAGCCGTGCTCGGCTACCGCCTCCAGCAACCGAACCTTGCCGGGGCCGACCCGGTGACCGGGGCCGAGATCGATCCGGATGCTCAGACGGGTCATCGCCTCTTCCGCGCCGCCCCTGGTCGGGGCTATGTCCGGCTGTATATAGCGCGACGCCCGGGGCGCGGCATGCCCGCCGGATCGCTTCGGATCGAGGACGGATCTCCATGCGCACGCTCACCCGCAGCGGCTTCCTGGCCGCCCTCGTCGCCTCTGCCCTGCTGGGAGCGGGACCGGCCTGGGCGGCCGAGCCCGTCACGGTCTTCGCGGCAGCCAGCCTGAAGAACGCGCTCGACGACATCGCGGGCGCCTACGCCAGGGAGGGCAAGCCGGCGCCGCGGGTCTCCTACGCGGCCTCGAACACGCTGGCCAAGCAGATCGAGCAGGGCGCGCCCGCCGACCTGTTCTTCTCCGCCGACCTCGACTGGATGGACTACCTCGCCAAGCAGAACCTCATCCGGCCCGACACGCGCGTGAGCTTGCTCGCCAACAGCATCGTGCTGATCGCCCCGAAGGATGCGAGGACCGAGGTGCGGATGGGGCCGGGCCTCGACCTCGCGGCGGCCCTGGGCTCGGGACGGCTCGCCATGGGCAACGTCGAGGCGGTGCCCGCCGGCAAGTACGGCAAGGCGGCCCTGGAGAAGCTCGGCGCCTGGGCGGGCGTGAAGGACCGGGTGGCGCAAGCGGAGAGCGTGCGCGCGGCGCTGCTCCTGGTCTCCCGCGGCGAGGCGCCGCTCGGCATCGTCTACGCCACCGACGCCGCCGCCGACGCCAACGTGCGGATCGTCGCGACCTTCCCGGCCGACAGCCACCCGCCGATCGTCTACCCGGTGGCGATCACCAAGGACTCGGCCAATCCCGACGCGGCGGCCCTGCTCGCCTACCTGCGCGGGCCCGCCGCCAAGGCGGCCTTCGAGAAGCAGGGCTTCACGGTGCTGAACCGCGCGACCACCGCGGCCCAGTGACCGATACCGTGACCGCTGCGGTGACGGGCTGGCTGACACCCGAGGAGTGGCAGGCCCTGCGCCTCAGCTTGCTGGTGGCGACCACCGGCACGCTAGCGAGCCTGCCGCTCGGCCTCGGCGTGGCCTACCTGCTCGCGCGGGGCCGGTTCTGGGGCCGGACGCTCCTCGACATGGCCGTGCACCTGCCCCTGGTGCTGCCACCGGTGGTGACCGGTTACCTGCTGCTCCTCGCCTTCGGACGGCGCGGGCCGGTGGGCAGCGTGCTCGCCGAGTTCGGCATCGTGTTCGCGTTCCGCTGGACAGGCGCGGCGCTCGCCTGCGCGGTGATGGGCTTTCCGCTGCTGGTGCGGGCGATCCGCCTGTCGATCGAGGCGGTGGACGGCAAGCTCGAACAGGCGGCCGCGACCCTCGGGGCGAACCCGGTGCAGGTCTTCGCCCGGGTGACCCTGCCGCTGATCCTGCCCGGCATCCTGGCGGGCCTCGTGCTCTGCTTCGCCAAGGCGATGGGCGAGTTCGGCGCTACCATCACCTTCGTGTCGAACATCCCCGGCGAGACCCAGACCCTGCCGTCGGCCATCTACACCCTGACCCAGGTGCCGGGCGGCGAGGCCGGGGCGATGCGCCTAACCCTGATCTCGATCGCCGTCTCGATGGCAGCGCTCGTCCTCTCGGAGCTGCTCGCCCGCGGCGTCGCCCGCCGGCTCGCGGCGTGAGCGGGGCTCACCCATGAGTGGGGCTCAGCCATGAGCGGGCTGTCCGTCGCGGTCGCGCACCGGCAGGGCGCCTTCCGGCTCGACGCCGCCTTCGAGGCGGAGAGCGGCGTCACGGCCCTGTTCGGGCGCTCCGGCTCGGGCAAGACCACGCTCATCGACGTCGTCGCCGGGCTGGTGCGCCCCGAGCGGGCCCGCGTGACCCTCGACGGCGAGACGCTGGTGGACACGGAGACGGGACGCTTCGTGCCGCCGCACCGCCGCCGCGTCGGCTACGTCTTCCAGGAGAGCCGGCTGTTCCCGCATCTCGACGTGCGCGGCAACCTGCTGTTCGGGCGCCGGCTCGCCCGCGGCACCGACGGGATCGGCTTCGACGACGTGGTGGGACTCCTCGGCATCGGCCACCTCCTCGCGCGCCGCCCGGCAGGGCTCTCCGGCGGCGAGCGGCAGCGGGTGGCGATCGGCCGGGCGCTGCTGGCCCGGCCCCGCCTGCTCCTGATGGACGAGCCGCTGGCGGCGCTGGACGAGGCCCGCAAGGCCGAGATCCTGCCCTTCCTCGAGCGCCTGCGCGATCGCGGAGGCGTGCCGATCCTCTACGTCTCGCACGCCCTGCCCGAGGTCGTGCGGCTCGCCGACCGGGTCGTGGTGCTGGAGGCGGGCCGGGTCGTCGCGAGCGGCCCCGTGGACGCGGTGAGCGCGCGCCTCGACGTGGGACCGCTGCGCGCCGCCCGCGAGGCCGGCGCGGTGCTCGCCGCCACCGTGGAGGCGCACGATCCCGCCTTCGCGCTGACGCGGCTCGCGACGGCGGCGGGGCCCCTCCATGTACCGCTCCTCGACCGGGGCGTGGGCGCGCCCGTGCGCATCCTCGTCTCGGCCCGCGACGTGACCCTCAGCCTCGCCCGGCCCGAGGGCACGAGCGCGCTCAACGTGCTGGCCGGCACGGTCGCGGAGATCGGCGCCGCCGCGCCCGGCGACCCCGGCACGGAGGTCCGCCTCGATTGCGGCGGCGCGGCCCTTGTGGTGCGCCTGACCCGCCGTTCCCTCGCCGAGATGGGTCTCGGCCCCGGTCTTCCGGTCTTCGCTGCGGTGAAGAGCATCGCGCTGGTGGAGGGCCCGGCTCGCTGCGCCGCGCCGCCGGGGGCCTGAGCCGCCCGCGCGGGAGGCCAACCCGATCGGGCGCGTCCGTATCCCTCCCCCGAACAGACTACGCCCGGATAGACGGTGGCGGCGGCCCCGCGCCGCGATAAGCCTCGTGCGCCGAGGTGTTTTTGGCGGTCGGGCATCTTGGCGGTCAGACGTCCTGGCGGTCCGGCGGGCAGCACGGACCCGACAGGACCGGCCGACGCCCGCCGTTCAGGGAGCCGGATCAGCCCCATGTCAGCGACCCCGCCAGCGGCCTCTCCGGCCCTCGCCGCCCCGCCCGTCCCGCGCGCCGCTCCGGCCCCCGACGCGCGGCGGAGCCTGTGGGGCGTCCTCGCTCTGAGCCTGCTGCTCGGCCTGGTGCTCAGCGCAGCGGGCGTCGCGCTCAAGGAGCGGGTCGTGCGCGCGCTGCCGGCCGCCCACGAGGCGGTCGCGCCACCCTCCGGCATCCGCACCTTCCTCGACGATGCGATCGATTCGTGGAAGCCGATGAAGCTGGCGCTGCGCATCCACGAGAGCCCGGCCGGCGACCGCCTCTGGGAGACCCTGCGGGAGTTCCAGGTTTCCGGCGCCACCGGGGCGGCGGGCGACCTGTCTGATTTCACCGAGACCAAGAAGTTCCAGTACCCGCTGACCAGCCTGCTGCCGATCGCGGCTCTGGAAGACGCGGGCCTCGGAAGCATCCGCAGCCTCAACACGATCAACCTGGCGGCCTTCGGCATCGCCGCCGCGGCTGTGGCCCTGCTGGCAGTGCTCCGCTTGCCCGCGGGCGGGCGGGCGGGCGCCCTGGTGGTGGGGGTGACGGCGCTCGCCTTCGCGCTCGCCTTCTACCCGGATTTCTACGCCCTGCGGAACGGCAACATCCAGCTCTGGATCAACGCCCTCTTCGCGCTCGCCTGCCTCGCCTGGCTCGGCGGCAGCACCGCCGCCGCGGGCGCGCTGATCGCGCTCGCCGCGATGATCAAGCCGCAGCTCGGGGCGCTGCTGCTCTGGGCCGTGCTGTGGCGCAACTGGTCCTTCTGCGCGGGCTTCCTCTGCGTCGCCGTGCCGGCCGCGCTCGCGGCGGTCGCGGTCTTCGGGCTGCACAACAACCTCGCCTATCTGGAGGTGATGAGCACCATGTCGCGGCTGGGCGAGCGGCTCTACGCCAACGAGTCGATCAACGGCATCGCCCACCGGCTCGCCGACGGCGGCGTCGAGGGTGTGCTGACCCGCGACGCGGACTACTACGCGCCTTATTACCGCAGCGTGCACCTGGCGACGCTGGCAGGGGGCAGCCTCCTCACGGCGCTGGCGTTGCTCCCGGCCTGGCTGCGCCGGGGCACGCCCGCCACGCTCGCGGATTTCGCGCTCGCCTCGATCTGCTTCACGATCGCCTCGCCGATCGTCTGGCCCTTCCACTACGGCACGCTGCTGCCGGTCTACGTCATTGCCCTGGCGGTGCTGCTCGACCGGCCGCGGGACGGCTGGAGCGTGCCGCTCCTCTGGATGCTCGGCGCCTCGTGGGTCCTGGCGGCGAGCTACATGCCCTTTCTGCGGCTCCTGTACGAGCGGCCGTGGAACCTCGCGGGCAACCCGCATTTCTTCGCGGCGCTGCTGCTGATCGCGGTGCTCGTGCAGGGCGCAGGCCTGTTGCGGCGGGGTGCGGCCCCGGCCCGTGGGCGCCCGGACCTCGTCGGCGGCTCCGTCTTGGCAGGCAGCTAGCCGGGGCGGGTCAGGCGGCGGCGGCGCGCCGGACCGCCTCCATGCGCAGGCCCTGGCCCGGCCGCACCGTCACCCGCTGCACGGGTGTGACCGGCGGATGGGCGGCCGGCAGGGCGAGGCGGACCGCCCGCACCATGTGGGCCAGCACGATCACCGCCTCCTGCAGCGAGAAGCTCTGGCCGATGCAGACGCGCGGCCCCGCCCCGAAGGGCAGGTAGGCGAAGCGTGGGATCGCCGCGCGGGCCTCGCCCAGGAAGCGCTCCGGCACGAAGGCGTCGGGGTCGTCCCAGAGGCCGCGGTGGCGGTGGAGCACGTAGGGCGACACCATCACCAGCGAGCCGCGCGGCACCTTCACCCGGCCGAGCCGGTCCTCCTTCAGCGCCTGCCGGCTGATGATGGCGGCGGGCGGGAACAGCCGCAGCGCCTCCTCGATCACGGCCTTTGCGTAGGGCAGGCGCTCGGCGGCGAAGTTGCCCTCCGGGTCGGCGGCAGCGTCCACCTCCGCCTCCAGGCGGGCGAGCGCGGCCTCGTCCTGCGACAGGCAGTAGAGCGCCCAGGTCAGGGCGTTGGCAGTGGTCTCGTGGCCGGCGGCGATGAAGGTGACGATGTTGGCCTTCACCGTGAGGTCGTCGAGCCCCTGGCCCGTCTCGGGGTCCTGCGCGGCGAGCAGCAGGGTCAGCAGGTCCTCCGGCGCTTCGCCCCGCGCCATCACGGCGCGGCGGTGCTCAATCAGCCCGTCCACCACCTCGGCGAAGTAGCGCAAGGCCGGCCGCGCCCTGATGCGCCCGAGCCGCGGCACGAAGGCGGGCACGCCGAACACGTCGAGCGGATCGACCGGTCCGACCGATTCGAGGAAGCGCGTGATGGCGCGGGCCAAGGCGTCCGGGTCGTTCTGCGGCCCATGGGTGAAGATCGTCCGCTCCAGCACGTCGAGGGTGACGCGGGCCATCTCCTGGCCGACGTCGATCTGGCTGCCGGCCCGCCGCACGAGGCGCCGGGCAAGCCGCGCGCCGGCCGCGTTCATCGCCGCCTCGAAGCCCCGCACCGTGCGGGCGGAGAAGAGGGGGGCGAGCGTGCGCCGCTGGAGCCGCCAGTCGTCGCCTTCGGCGGTCAGCAGGCCCTCGCCGAGGCCCGGCGCCAGCACGCGCCGCTGCAGGTCGTCCTTGCGGTAGGCACCCGCGTTCTCGACCAGGAAGTGGCGGATCAGGCTGGGCTCGCTCACCACCGTGACGCGCCCGAGCACGCCCTCGCCCGCCACCAGCGGCAGAGTGAAGTGGTCCTCCATCCAGGTGGTGAGCGGGTTGGCGCGGGCGGCCCGCAGGAACTCGAACAGGCCCATCGGCGTGCGCCGCGGACGGGGCACCTCGGGGCGGAAGCGGGTCGGCGCGGCCGTCTCCGGCAGGGTCTCGGCGGTCGTCGGCATGGTGTCCCGTTGGGCTTCCGGGGGCGCGGCGACAGCCCGCGCGGATTGTCAGGAGGCCTGCGCGGCAGGTTCGCGTTTCGGCCCGGCCTTCGCTAAGTAGGTCCCGCACTGCACCAGACGTAGAGGCCACGATGTCGCCCACCGAGACCGCCACCCGCACGGAATCCGACACGTTCGGCCCGATCGAGGTTCCGGCCCACCGGTACTGGGGCGCGCAGACGCAGCGCTCGATCCAGAACTTCAAGATCGGCACCGAGCACATGCCCGCGCCGCTCGTGCACGCGCTCGGCATCGTCAAGCAGGCCGCCGCCCTGGTGAACAAGGATCTGGGCGCGCTCGAGCCGAAGATCGCCGACGCGATCGCTGCCTCCGCCGCCGAGGTGGTGGCCGGCCAGCACGACGACGAGTTCCCGCTGGTCGTCTGGCAGACGGGCTCGGGCACGCAGTCCAACATGAACGCCAACGAGGTGATCGCGAGCCTCGCCAATGAGCGCCTGGGTGGCCAGCGCGGCGGCAAGTCGCCCGTTCACCCGAACGACCATTGCAACCGCGGCCAGTCCTCGAACGACACCTTCCCGACCGCGATGCACATCGCGGTGGCCCGCGAGATCCAGGAGCGGCTGCTGCCCGCCCTCTCGCACCTGCACGGCGCGCTCGACGCCAAGGCGAAGGCCTTCGAGAGCATCGTCAAGATCGGCCGCACCCACCTGCAGGACGCGACGCCCGTCTCGCTCGGCCAGGAATTCTCCGGCTACGTCGCCCAGGTCGCGCTCGGCGGCTCGCGCGTCGCGGCGACCCTTCCGGGCGTGCTGGCGCTGGCGCAGGGCGGCACCGCGGTCGGCACCGGCCTCAACGCGCATCCCGAATTCGCGGAGAAGTTCGCCGCCAAGGTCGCGGAGCTGACAGGGCTGCCCTTCACCTCGGCGGCCAACAAGTTCGAGGCGCTGGCCACCCACGACGCGCTGGTCTTCACGCAAGGGGCGCTCTCGGCGCTCGCCGCCGGCCTGTTCAAGATCGCCCAGGACATCCGCTTCCTGGGCTCGGGCCCGCGCTCGGGACTGGGCGAGCTGTCGCTCCCTGAGAACGAGCCCGGCTCCTCGATCATGCCCGGCAAGGTCAACCCGACCCAGTGCGAGGCGCTGACGATGGTCTGCGCCCAGGTGATCGGCAACGGCACAACCGTGTCGTTCGCCGGCTCACAGGGCAATTTCGAGCTCAACGTGTTCAAGCCGGTGATCGCCAACGCGGTGCTGCAATCGGTGCGGCTGCTCGCGGACGCCGCGGTGAGCTTCGCCGACAACTGCGTCGTCGGCATCAAGGCCAACGAGGACAAGATCAGTGACCTGATGAGCCGCTCGCTGATGCTGGTGACCGCGCTCGCGCCCTCGATCGGCTACGACAAGGCGGCCGAGATCGCCAAGACCGCGCACAAGAACGGCACGACCCTCAAGGAGGAGGCGCTGCGCCTCGGCTACGTGACCGACGAGGAGTTCGAGCGCGTGGTACGGCCCGAGACCATGCTGGCGCCCAGCGCCGAGTGAGCGGCCGGCCGGCGCAGGGATCTGTCCCGCGCCGGCCCGAGATCCGGGAGGCGGTGACGATGGCCGAGATCATCAACCTGCGTCAGGTCCGCAAGGCGCGGGAGAAGGCGGAGAAGGACACCCGGGCCGCCGAGAACCGCGCGGCCTTCGGCCGCCCGAAGAAGCAGAAGACCCTTCAGGAGAAGCGCAAGGCGCTGGAGGAGACCCGCCACGAAGGGCATCGTCTGGAACGGGACGACCCGCCGGCGTGAGCGGCATCCGCAAGCGCTCGGTGATGATCGCGGGCCACCCGACCAGCGTCTCCCTGGAGGAACCGTTCTGGGAGGCCCTGCGCGAGATCGCGGGTGCCCGCGGCCAGTCGGTCCAGGCGCTGATCGGCGCGATCGACGCGGAACGCGGGGCGCAGAACCTGTCCTCGGCAATCCGGGTCCACGTGCTCGCCGCCGTGCGGGCGCCGGGTGGGGCGGAGGCGGGGTCCGGCTGATCACGTCAAGGCGCGCACTCTCCCTCCCCCCTTGCGGAGGAGGGAGAGGCTGCCTGCAGCGGCCAGGATGCCCTCACGCCAGCATGTAGGTCAGCAGCGAGCGCAGCTGCGCCGGCTTCACGGGCTTGCGCATCAACTCCACGTCGAGGAGGTCCGCCCGCGCCTCGATCTCCGGCGCGTGGTCCGCGGTGGTCAGGATCACCGGCAGCGGCGCGGGGCAGACGGCGCGCAGATACGCGGCGACGTCGAGGCCGCAGGCGCCGTCATCGAGATGGTAGTCGAGGACGAGGATGTCGGGATCGGGGAGGCCGGCGGCGAGCGCGGCCTGAACGCCGGCGAGGTCGCGGAAGGCCGAGACCTCGGCGTCCCAGTTCTGCAGGAGGCGGCGCAGGGCCTCGGCCGTAGAGGCGTCGTTCTCCACGATGAGCACGTGCGCGCCCGACAGGCGCGTGGCGACCGGCGCTGGCGCGGGCGGCGCCTCCACCGGCAGGGTGCTCGGCGGCAGCGTCAGCGAGACCCGGGTGCCGTGGCCGGGCCGCGAGGCGAGGTCGAGCGGGTGGCCGAGGGCGGCTGCCATGCGGCGCACGATCGAGAGGCCGAGGCCGAGACCCGGCTCGCCCTGCACCTCCGGACCGCTGCCCTTGCCGCCGCCGCGGTAGAACTCGTCGAAGACGAGCGTCCGCTCCTCGGCGCCGATGCCGCAGCCGGTATCGATCACGTCGATGCGGATGCCTTCGCCGCGGGGCCGGGCGACGAGCAGCACGCCGCCGGAGGCCGTGTAGCGCACCGCGTTCGAGACGAGGTTCTGCAGGATGCGCCGCAGCAGCACGCCGTCGCTCGCCACCGCGACGTCCGGGCAGCGCACCGCGAGCCGCAGACCCTTGCGCTCGGCGAAGGGCCGGAAACTCTCGGCCAACTCCGCCAGGAGGTCGGGCAGAGCGAGGGCCCGCACCTCCGGCCGGACGATGCCCGCATCGAGCTTCGAGATGTCGAGGAGCGTCTTGATCAGGTCCTCGATCGTCTGGAGACCGCGCTCGACCTGGCCCGCGATGGCGCCGGCCTCGGGCGCGAGCGGCAGGTCGGCCAGCGCCGAGAGCGAGAGCCGGGCGGCGTTGAGCGGCTGGAGCAGATCGTGGCCGGCGGCGGCGAGGAAGCGGGTCTTCGACCGGTTGGCGGTCTCGGCCTCCTCCTTGGCGGCCACCAGCGCCGCGTTCGAGCGCTCCAGTTCCCGCATCAGCCCGGTCAGCGCCTCGGTGCGGCTGCGGACCCGGCCCTCCAGGGTGATGGCGGTCTGGAACAGCGCGTAGGCGCCGCCCTGCTGGTCGGTCGAGCGCTCGACATGGGCCATGAGCGCCGCGTTGATGCGCTCCAGCTTGGCCACCCGGCGGCGCAGCTCGGCCTCGGTCTCGGGACCCGGCTCGCCGGCATGGGCGTTCATCGGGCCCTCATTCCGCTCGCCGGCCGATGGCGATGCCCGTGAAGGTCTGGTTGAGGTGCATCGCCCGGTACTGCTCGCCGAAGGTCTCGAACCCGACCACGTTGAAGCGGCGGTAGAGGTCGGCGATGCCCTGGCGCACCTGCCGGCTCTCGGCGTCGAGCCGGCGCAGCACGCACTCGAAGCCGATGATCAGGTCGATGCCGCCGAGCGCGTGGTCGAGCCGGGCCAGCTCGTCGCGCGTCGCCGCCACGATGTCGCGGGGCTCGGCCAGCGTCAGGACCACGCCCTCGTCGATGGCGCAGAAGAAGCTCAGGGAGCCGTCCGGGTTGAGCCGCCGGATCGAGCGGCAGAAATACTCGCCGCCGACCTTCACGGCGAGCGGGTAGGCGGCAAAGCTCATCGGCGAGAGCCCCTCCGGGTCGAGCCCGACCGCCATGGCGTATTCCCGCGCGGCGGGCTCGGCGTTCAGCTCGTGCACGATGCGCCGCTCGCCGTCCGAGGCGGTGACGACGAATTTCTTCTCCGTCGGCTCGAAATTGTCGCTCTTGAAGATCTGAACGGGGAAGTCGGTCTCGACCAGGATCAGTGCCGCGGCGCGCCGGTGGATACGCCCGCCATGCAGCACCACGGCGTCCCGGAAGGTGAGGTCGTCGCCCGCCGAGCCGCCGACGAGGGGAATGCCGTCCAGCGCCCAGGCGATGCCCGAGACCACCGTCTCCTCGGCGTTGGCGAGCCCGTCGATCAGCGAGAGGGCGAAGCAGCGCTCCGGCACCGTCTCGCCGTGCGGGTTGAGGCTGCGGCGCAGCGCCCGGACAGTCGAGGCCGTGCGCTCGACGTCGAGGTCGTCGATCCCGTCGAGCAGCGTCGAGACGATGCGGAAGCCCTGGTCCGGGAAGGCGATCGCCACGAGACCGCGGTCGAGCCCGCCCTCGGGGCAGATGTTGCCGGAGGTGGTGCAGCCGGCGATCGCCACGCCCGGCAGCTCGGCCTCGAGCGCGCGCAGCAGGGTCTCGGGATCGTAGTGGGGCGAGAAGAACAGGACGATCTGCACCATGCCGGGGCCGACCGCCCGGGCGATCTCGGCCGCGGCCGTCCGGGGCGACACGGCCTCGGTCCAGGCCGTCCTGATGCCGCACAGATGCGCGCGCATCCGCGTTCCCTGTCCCACGTCTCCGCCCCCGCTCGATCAGCGCGGCGGGCATCTTCTGCCCGTTCTCCCGGCAGTGAGCCCTGCAGAGAGTATGTCGTGCGCGATCGATGCGTGCAACGGCGCGGGTCCCGGCAGCAAAGCTCGTCGCATCTCCGCCCAATGGCCAATTCGGCCGCCATTGTCCGGCCCGCACGCATCATGGACAATGGCGGCCGGCCCAACCTCCATGGTGCGGGAGGCCCGAGCGCGGTGGGAGCGCGCCCATGCAGCTGCTGATCGTCGACGACCACCCCCTGTTCCGCGACGCGCTGGCCGGCGCCATCCGGCTCGCCTACTCGGACGCGGTGCTGCACGAGGCGGACGGGATCGCGGCGGCGGCCGCGCGGCTCGCCGAGGAGCGCGGCATCGACCTCGTTCTGCTCGACCTCTCGATGCAGGGGGTCAGCGGCTTCGACGGGCTCGTCACCCTGCGCACCCGTTTCCCTCGGGTGCCGATCCTCATCGTCTCGGGCCACGAGGACCCGCGCATCATGCGCGAGGCGCTCCAGCACGGCGCGGCGGGCTTCGTGCCGAAGGCGGTCGACAAGGCAACGCTGACGCGCGCGATCAGCGACGTCTTGAGCGGCGCCCTCGTGATCCCGCCGGGCCTCGCCGAGGCGCCGGCCACGGCCGCGAAGTCGCGCAAGGCGCCGCTGCCCGAGCGCATCGCCCGGCTGACGCCCCAGCAGTTGCGGGTGCTGATGATGATCCGCCAGGGCAAGCTCAACAAGCAGATCGCCCACGAGCTGCAGGTCGGCGACTCGACCGTGAAGGCCCATGTCTCCGAGATCCTGCGCAAGCTCGAAGTGATCAGCCGGACGCAGATCGTGATCGACACGGCCGCGCTCGACTTCGAGCAGATCCACAACGCGCCGGTGGGTTAGGCCCGGCGGATCAGGATCGCGGGCCGGCGCGTTGCCGGCCCCTGCGCCGCGTGATAGGTATTTCGTCACGGTCGGCAGACACCGAGGCGTCGCTGTCCCGCACGGGAAGCTAAACCTGCCATCCACCGACGGCCCCGACCGGTCCATCCCTGCCGCGTCGTCAAGCCAGCGACCGACGACATGATCCGCGGCATCCGAGGATGCGACATGTCGAGACACACCATCCCGCTCACGGCGGACGACCTCTCCCGCTTCACCCGCGCCTTGGCGCAGCAAATGACGGCCGCGCCGCCTCCGCACGGGCATTTGAGCCTGATGAACATGCTGGCGCGGGCGGCGGGCTTTCGCAACGTCCAGCACCTGCGAGCCGCCCATTTAGCCCGGGCACGCCTTGAGGCGGCGCCCCCGCCGGAGACGGCCGATCACCGTCTGGTCGAGCGGGCCCTGTTCCAGTTCGACGCTGCCGGGCTGTTGCTCCGTTGGCCGTCGCGCCGGCCGGTGCAGGAACTCTGCCTCTGGGCGCGCCTGCCGCCGGCCACCGTGCTGGACGAGCGCGCGGTTAGCGCCCTGTTGCGGCGGGAGCACCGCTTCGAGGATCCGGCCATTCTTCGCCGGAGCCTCACCGGAATGAAGCTGGTGGCGCGCAGCCGGGACGGGTCGGCCTATCGGCGGCAGGAGCGCCGCCCGCCGGCCGAGGCGCGCGAACTCGTCCGGATCCTGAGTCAGCGGCGTGGCTCCGATGCCTCCTGAGCGGCGGGCCGGGAACGCCACGCGGGCACCCGGCGTTCTCGCGCCCCCCGAAGGTCCGGCGCGGCTCCGGGGACAGATCCGGCAGACTATCCCGCCCCGACTTGCCCACAGTGTTAACCTTTTGTTAAGGCGCCGATTGCCGTGCGGCCGGGCCCGTGCGAGCTTTCGTTAACGAGAGCTTAACGGGTTGGATCAAAAGCCATGCGGTTCGCGGTTTCGAAGCGGCGGGATGTGGCGACGGCCCGGGGGCGCGGCACCCGCGCGGGCTTCCTGGCGGCAGGTCTCGCCCTGGCTCTCGCCGCGGCACCCGCCGCCGCCCAGACCTTCGCGGCGCTTCCGAGCGTCCCCAGCACCGCCGAGCCGACCGGCGCGGCCAAGCCGATCGCCGCGTGGGTGACGTTCTGCCAGGCCTACGGGGCCGAGTGCGCGGTGGACCGGAACGAGCCGGCCCGGATCAGCCTGACGCCGGCCCTGTGGTCGACGATCGTCGCGGTCAACAAGCGCGTGAACAAGAGCGTGCGGGCGATGACCGACCAGGATCACCTGGGCACGCCCGACCGCTGGGATCTGGCCGAGGACGGCATCGGCGACTGCGAGGACTTCCAGCTCCTCAAGCGCCACCTGCTGGCCGCCGCCGGCCTGCCCAAGCGCGCCATGCGGATGACGGTCGTGATCGACGAGAAGGGCGAGGGCCATGCCGTGCTCACCCTGATCACCGACCGCGGCGACCTCGTGCTCGACAACAAGACCAGCCAGATCCTGCCCTGGCACCGCACCGGCTACGTCTTCGTCAAGCGCGAGAGCCAGGACGCCACAGCGTGGGTCTCCCTCGGCGGCGTCTCCTCGCCGGTCACCACGGCGAACCGCTGATCCTCGGACCCGAGGCAGATCCCCGATCCGGCAGCTCCTCGATCCGGCAGCTCCTCGATCCGGGACGGGTCGGCGGAACGAACGGTTAGCGGGATCTTAAGGCTTCGCGCGCGAAACTGCCGCTTAACCTGAGCGGCGCCTTCACCATGATCCGATCCCTCTGCCTCGCCGGATCCCTCATGCTCTGCCTCGCGGGTGCGGCCGAGGCCGGCGAGGCCGGCCGGCACTACGCGTCCTGGCGCGGCTGCCTCGACCGGAACTTCGCGCTGCAGGCGGCGCTGACCAGCCCCTCGCTCGCCGCGGACGCGGCCCTGCGGATCTGCCGGGAGACGGAGACCGCCTATCTGGCGGCGCTGGCGGCCTCGCCGATGGTGGATGCGGACGAGGCGGACCAGGCGCGTCCGGCCCTCGTGGCGCGGGCGCGCGGCTGGCTGCTCGGCCGCCGCGCCTCCCTCTGAGACGGTGCCGCGCACGAACCCCTGACGAACGGGTCGCGGCGCGGGATCACCCGTGCGCGGCGCGAATCCTCAGGCGACCTCGGCCGGCTTGCGCGAGCGACCCTTGGACCCGGTCGTCCCCCCTTTGCGGCGGGTGCGGACGGGCTCCGGCTCGGGCTCCGGCTCGCCCGGCGCCACGGCGCGGCCCGGCTGACCGAGCCCGAGGCTCTTGGCGAGCGCGGAGCGCTGGGCGGAATAATTCGCCGAAGTGGTCGGATAATCCGCCGGCAGGCCGTAGCGCTCGCGGTAGCTCTGCGGATCGAGGCCGTGCTTGGTGAGATGGCGCTTGAGCGTCTTGTACGACTTGCCGTCGATGAAGCTGATCAGCCCGTCCGGACGGATCGACTTGCGGATCTGGGCCGGGCTCGGCTTCTCGACCGTTTCGACCTCCGGCTTGGTCGTCCCGGCCGCGATCGCGTTCAAAACTTCGTGCACGCTGGCGATCAGGGCCGGCAGCTCTGTCGTGGGGATGGAGTTGTTCGAGACATAGGCGGCGACGACATCGACGGTGTTCTCAATGTAGCTCGCTTGCGATGGTGCTGCGGTATCCGACATGCGTGCGTCCCTCGTGCAATACCCCTTCACAGGGGCCCCAGTGCAACGAGTTATGTTATTTGCCCAGGAAGGCAAGATTCAAATGATATTTCCTTGTGATTAGACACGATATTGTCGAGCAACATACCGACCGAGCTTCCGGCGGTCCGCTTGAGTTTACGTGCGACGCCCAGCTTCCAGGCCCCACATTCAAGCGAATGCTAACCGTACAGGAGAGCCCTGCTTTTCACTCTCGGCAAGATTGTTAAGTCCTTGCTCGCGTTCGCTGTTGCGGCAGGAACGGTCCCATCCGGCGGGCCTCGCCGGGCGAAGACAGGTTCGAATCGAGATCCTGCACGACCTCGTCGGGGGCATTGCTGTCGAAGCGGCGACCGGCCACGGGGCGGGACTGCCCTGAAACGGGAATACCACGGCGGCGACCAGCCCGGGCGGGCGAGGAGCACCTCAGGACGATCGTGCGCCGCCCACTCGATCGCGTCGGGCGGCGCCAGGTACGCCTCCCGATCCGGCTTTAGGACGGGACGAGCGCGCTCCGGTCGAGCAAGTGGATCGGCCGGAGGCGCTCCCGCTCAGAAGGTCTTGCTCAGGAGAAGGTCTTGCGGGGGTCGAAGGCGTCGCGCACCGCCTCGCCCGCGAAGACGAGCAGGCTCAGCATCGCGGCGATGACGAAGAAGGCGGTGAGCCCCAGCCAGAGGGCGTTGAGGTTGTCCTTGCCCTGCGCGAGCAGTTCGCCGAGCGAGGGGGAGCCCGGCGGCAGGCCGAAGCCCAGGAAGTCGAGGGAGGTCAGCGTGGTGATCGAGCCGTTCAGGATGAAGGGCAGGAAGGTCAGCGTCGCCACCATGGCGTTCGGCAGGAGGTGCACCCTCATGATGCGCAGGTTGGAGAGGCCGAGCGCGCGGGCGGCGCGCACGTACTCGAAGTTGCGCGCCCGCAGGAACTCGGCCCGTACCACGCTGACCAGCGCCACCCAGGAGAATAGCAGCATGATGCCGAGCAGCACGAAGAAGCCCGGCGCGATGAAAGCCGAGATGATGATGATCAGGTAGAGGGTCGGGATGCCGCCCCAGATCTCGATGAAGCGCTGGAAGCTCAAGTCCACCCAGCCGCCGAAATAGCCCTGCACCGCGCCCGCGATCACGCCGATGACCGAGGAGACGGCCGCCAGGATCAGCCCGAACAGCACCGAGATGCGGAAGCCGTAGATCACGCGCGCCAGCACGTCGCGGGTGGTGTTGTCGGTGCCGAGCCAGTGCCAGGGGATGTCGGCGCAGGTGCTGCCGCCGCGGGCCTCGGCCGCCGCCTTGCACTGGGCGTCCGTCAGCATCCAGGTCGGGGGCGAGGGGGACGGGGTCGGCAGGTCGGTGTTGATGGTGTTGTAGGAGAACGGGATCGGCGGCCAGAGCGCCCAGCCGTTCTCGGCGATTTCCCGGGCGATCTCGGGCGAGCGGTAATCCGTCTGCGCCAGGAAGCCGCCGAACTTCTCTTCCGGATAGTCCACGAAGACCGGCGTCAGCCACTCGCCCTTGTAGGAGACGAGGATCGGCCGGTCGTTGGCGATGAGTTCGGCGAACAGGCTGACGACGAACAGGGCTGTGAAGATCAGGAAGGACCAGTAGCCCAGCCGGTTGCCGCGGAAGTTGCGCAGGCGCCGCCGGTTGAGGGGCGAGAGGAAGCCGTGCCGGGCGGGGGCGGCGGGCGGCTCGGCCGGCGGCCCATCCAGGGGCTCGTCGCCCCCGGCCGCAGGATCGCCGGCTGGGCGCCGGGCATCGGGGCGGAAATCGGGGCGGCGGGCGCCCCGGCCTCGGCAGCGCGGGCGGAATCGGGCCGGGTGTGTTCGTTCAACGGCTCCGCCCCTCCTCGCGGAGGGCTCAGCCGTCGAGCCGGACGGCCGTGCCCTCGATCTCGTTCGGGCGCAGTTTGCCGCTGCGCTCCAGCCAGCGGCGCAGCAGGCGCACGTTGCGCCGGTTGGCCTTGAAGGCCGCGTCGAACAGGTCGCCGGCCAGCGGCACCACGCCGACCGCGCCGTCGAAGGCGACGTTCAGCGCCATGCGGCCGATCAGCCAGCGCGGGGCGCCGAGACGCCTCGCCTCGTAGACGATGTAGGACGAGATCGCCATGCCGGCGATGTCGCCGATGATCGGCACGAGGCCGATCACCGCCTCGACGCCGACCCGCCGGTTGATGCCGGGGATCAGGAAGGCCGAGTCGAGGAGGTGGGCCAGGGCCTCCAGCCGCACGAGGCTCGCCTCGGGCGAGGTGTCGCCCAGCGTGAGCCGGCCGGCGCTGGTCCGGAAGGCGCCCTGGAATGTGCCCTGTCCTGCATCGCCGCGCGGGCCCTGTGCCCGGGGCTTGCCCTGGGTGAAGTCCTTGGCCTTGATGAAGTCCATCGCGGGAATCCGGGTCGCGCTCATGAGCCTGGATGTGGCCCCGTCCCCGCGGCCCCGCAAGGATGCCGCCCCTAGGCGGCGCCCGCCAGGGCGCCGGCCATCCGCTCCAGCGCCCTGTCGAGGGTGGCGTCGGACTTGGCGAAGCAGAGGCGCACGAGGCTGCGCACCGACCCGTCGGGGTAGAAGGCGCTCACGGGGATCGCCGCCACGCCGTGGCGCCGCACCAGATCCTCGCAGAAGACGACGTCGTCGGCATGGCCGAGCGCCCCGATATCGACGTTGAGGAACCACGTCGCCCCGGCC
Organism: Methylobacterium radiodurans; assembly: GCF_003173735.1. Classification (NCBI taxonomy): domain Bacteria; kingdom Pseudomonadati; phylum Pseudomonadota; class Alphaproteobacteria; order Hyphomicrobiales; family Methylobacteriaceae; genus Methylobacterium; species Methylobacterium radiodurans. The sequence goes on from NZ_CP029551.1 coordinate 694,321, forward strand.
GGCAGCACGGGATAGCCGATGGCGGCGAGCCCCGCCGCCAGCCGGTCGCGGGAGCGGGCGTAGCCGGCGCGCATCGCCTGGAAGGTGGCGTCCTCCTTCGCGAGCCCATGGGCCACCGCCACCTGCAGGTTCGGCGGCGTGGTGAAGGTGAGGAACTGGTGTGCCTTGGCGAGCACCCGCATCAGGGCGGCGTCCGCCATGACGAAGCCGACCTTCCAGCCGGTGAGCGAGAAGATCTTGCCGGCCGAGCCGATCTTCACGGTGCGCTCGCGCATGCCCGGCAGGCCCATCAGCGGCACGTGCGCGGCACCGTCGAAGACCACGTGCTCCCAGACCTCGTCGCAGACCGCCGTGACGTCGTGGCGGCGGCAGAACCCGGCGAGCATTTCGAGGTCGTCCCGGCCGAACAGCGTGGCGCTAGGGTTGAGCGGGTTGTTGAGGAGGACGACCCGGGTGCGCGCGCTGAACACGGCCGCGAGCGCATCTTCGTCGAGGCGGAAGCCCGGCGGCCGAAGGTTCACGATCCGCGGCACGCCGCCCGCGCGCCGCACCAGCGGCAGGTAGGCGTCGTACATCGGCGCGAACAGCACCACCTCGTCGCCGGGCTGCACGAGCGCGAGGAGCGCCCCGGCGAGCGCCTCGGTGGCGCCGGAGGTCACCATCACCTCGGTCGCCGGATCGAGGTCGAGCCCCTGGTGGCGGGCGTAGTGGGCGGCGACCGCCTGGCGGAGCGCGGGCAGCCCCATCATCGGCGGGTACTGGTTGTCGCCCGTGACGAGCGCGCGGGCGCCGATCTCCCGGAGGTCGGCGGGGCCGGGATCGTCCGGGAAGCCCTGGCCGAGATTGACCGCGCCGTGCGCGCGGGCGAGCGCCGACATGGTCTCGAAGACGGTGGTCGGCAGGTCGGCGAAGACGGGGTTGGCGGGGCGGCTCATCGGGGGCTGGGCGGCGACAGGGGGCTGGTGGCCATATCACGGGCGCCGCGTGGCCGGGAGCCACTGGCGCGGACGACGGCGGGTGCAGAGCCGGAGGTGCGCCACCGCACGTTGCACGGCCCCGGCGAGGCATCGCGAGCTGACGATTGTTGACTTTCATCAGTCGTGAGCCAATTCTCCTGACACACGGCTGGGACGGCGCTTCGCGGGGCGGGACTTTGCCCCCTCGTCCAGCCTCGTTGAAGCGCCGCTCCGGTCGTGGATAGGGCCGCCAATCCGTTGGCGGCCCTTTTCGCGTCCGCGGCCGATCCGGGATACAAGCGGCGGACACGATCGAAGCGGACGCCGATGCGGACCTGCCTGCTCCTCGCCCTCGCGACCGGCCTCGCAGGTCTCGCCCTGCGGCTCGCCCTGCCGGTGACGCCGGCCGATGCCTCCTTCCGCGAGGTGGTGCGCCACTACGGCGCGGATCGGCCGCCGGGCGAATCCGGCAACATGCGCGAAACGTCCGGGCCCTACTGACACCGCATTGGGCCGGCACCACCTGTGTGGTGGTGCCTCGCGCGCCATGATGGGCGCGACGACGGATCCGCCGCGACGCGCGGAACGGGGGAGAGCGGCCGGGTCGGGCCGCGGGATGCAGAGTTCTCACAGGGCATGAACGAGAGTTCACCGATCCGCACCGACCGGGCGCGGGCCTTCCAGCCGGAGGCGCCCGCACTCCCCACGCGGCGACGCGTCCGCCCGCTGCGCTGGATGCTCGTGCTCCTGGCGCTGCTGGGTCTCGGCGCGATCGGCCACCGCTGGTACGAGGCGCGGCAGGCGAAGCCTGAGGGCGAGGTTGCGGCGACTTCGGGCCGCGGCGGTGGGCGCGGTGCGCGCGGCAGCCACGACATGCCCCAGGCGGTCGGCATCGCCGCGGTGACGACCGGCGACGTTCCGGTGGTGCTCCAGGGCCTCGGCACGGTGACGCCGCTCGCCACCGTGACCATGCGCTCGCAGATCAGCGGCTATCTCACCGAGATCGGGTTCCGCGAGGGCCAGATGGTGAAGCGGGGCGACTACCTCGCCCAGATCGACTCGCGTCCCTACGAGGCGCTGCTCGCCCAGTACCAGGGCCAGCTCGCCCGCGATCAGGCGCTGTTGCAGAACTCGCGGCTCGACCTCGATCGCTTCCGGCGCCTGTCGCAGCAGGACTCGATCTCGAAGCAGAACGTCGACACACAGGGCGCTCTGGTGAAGCAGAACGAGGGCACGGTCGCGGCCGACCAGGCGCTCGTCGATCAGCAGAAGCTCAACATCACCTACACCCGCATCGTCTCGCCGGTGGACGGACGCGTCGGCCTGCGTCAGGTCGATGTCGGCAACTACGTCACGGCGGGCTCGACCGCGATCGTGGTGGTGACGCAGCTCCACCCGATCTCGGTGGTGTTCACCCTGCCGGAGGACGACGTCGCCCGGGTGATGCGACAGGTGCGGGCCGGCGCCAAGCTGACTGTCCGGGCCTACGACCGGGGCGACGCCCACGAGATCGCGAGCGGTGCTCTCGACACGGTCGACAACCAGATCGACGTGACAACCGGCACGGTGAAGCTGCGCGCCCTGTTCCAGAACGACGACGAGGCGCTGTTCCCGAACCAGTTCGTGAACGCCAAGCTGACCGTCGAGACCGTGAAGGACGCGGCCCTGGTGCCGAACGCCGCGCTGCTCCAGGGTACGCCCGGCACCTACGTCTACCTGATGGACGGGGACAACAAGGTCACGGTCCGTCCGATCAAGACCGGCGAGACGGACGGCACCCGGACCGTGGTGCTGTCGGGCCTGAAGCCCGGCGACCGGGTGGTCACGGACGGCACCGACCGCCTCCGCGAGGGCGCGCCCGTGCGGGTGACGAGCGGCGCGACGGCGCAGTCCAGTGAGCCGGGCAGCGCGGCCGACGCGGCGCCAGCCCAGACGCCCGCCGCGGGTCCGAGTGAGAGCGGAGAGCGCCGGGGCCGTCGGCGGCAGGCGCAGTGAGCGGCGCCATGCACGGGCTGCCCTTCACGGCTGTGTTCCCCTCTCCCCGCCGTGCGGGGAGAGGGCTTCATGCCCCCTCGTCGGGGCATGAAGCGAGCCTGCGTATCGATCCCGAAGGGATCGACGCGGGGGTGAGGGGGCTTCGACGGAGGAGCCTCTTCCGCTCAGGCCCCCTCACCCCCGCTACCGCTTGTCGCGACGACGACGAGGTCGTCGCGACCCTCTCCCCGCAGGCGGGGAGAGGGGCTGTCGACCTTCGCACGGGCGTCGCGCCGTGAACCCCTCCCGCCTCTTCATCCTGCGGCCGGTCGCGACCACGCTCCTGATGCTGGCGATCCTGATCGTCGGCGGGGTGTCGTACCTGAACCTGCCGGTTTCGGCCCTGCCCTCCGTCGATTACCCGACGATCCAGGTCCAGACCTTCTATCCGGGCGCCAGCCCCGAGGTGATGACCTCGGCGGTGACCGCGCCGCTGGAGCGGCAGTTCGGGCAACTCGCCAACCTGAACCAGATGACCTCGCAGTCGTCGGCCGGCGCCTCGGTCATCACGCTCCAGTTCAGCCTGGATCTGCCCCTCGACATCGCCGAGCAGCAGGTCCAGGCGGCGATCAACGCGGCCGGCAACCTCCTGCCCTCGGACCTGCCGGCGCCGCCGATCTACGCCAAGGTGAACCCGGCCGACGCGCCGGTGCTGACGCTGGCGCTGACCTCCAAGACCCTGCCGCTGATCCAGGTGCGCGATCTCGCCGAGACCCGGCTTGCCCAGAAGATCAGCCAGGTCGCGGGCGTCGGCCTGGTGAGCATCTCGGGCGGCCAGCGCCCGGCCGTGCGGGTGCGCTTCAATTCCCGGGCGCTGGCCGCCTACGGCCTCAACATCGACGATCTGCGCACCACCATCACCAACCTCAACGTCAACACGCCGAAGGGCAACATCGACGGGCCGAAGCAGTCCTACGCGATCAACGCCAACGACCAGATCCGCGACCCGGCGACCTACCGGGACGCCATCATCGCCTACCGCAACGGCGCGCCGGTCCGACTCTCGGACGTGGCCGAGGTGGTGGACGCCCCCGAGAACACCAAGCTCGGCGCCTGGGCCGACGAGACGCCCGCGGTCATCCTCAACATCCAGCGCCAGCCCGGCGCCAACGTCATCGCCACCGTCGACAAGATCAAGGCGCTGCTGCCCCAGCTCCAGGGCTCGATGCCGGCAGCCGTGCAGATCAGCCTGCTCACCGACCGCACCACCACGATCCGCGCCTCGGTGCACGACGTGCAGTTCGAGCTCGGCCTCGCCATCGCGCTCGTCGTGATGGTGATCTTCCTGTTCTTGCGCTCGTTCTCCGCGACGCTGATCCCGAGCCTTTCGGTGCCGCTCTCCCTCATTGGCGCCCTGCCCGTGATGGACCTCTACGGCTTCTCCCTCGACAACCTCTCGCTGATGGCGCTCACCATCGCGACGGGCTTCGTGGTGGACGATGCCATCGTGGTGATCGAGAACATCGCCCGCCACGTCGAGGAGGGCGAGAGCCCGCTGCAGGCGGCTCTCAAGGGCTCGCGCGAGATCGGCTTCACCATCATCTCGCTCACCGTGTCGCTCATCGCGGTGCTGATCCCGCTCCTGTTCATGGGCGACGTGGTCGGGCGCCTGTTCCACGAATTCGCCATCACGCTGGCGGCCACCATCGTGATCTCGGCGGTGGTCTCGCTGACGCTGGTGCCGATGCTCTGCGCGCGGCTGCTCAAGCACGAGCCGGCGCACCGGGCCGAGCGGCGCGAGGGCGTCCTCGCCCGCCTCGGCCGGCAGGCCACGGAGGGCACGATCGCGGCCTACGGCCGGGCTTTGCGCGTCGTGCTCGCCCACCAGGGCCTGACGCTCCTCGTCACCCTCGGCACGGTGGCGCTCACCGGCTACCTGTTCGTGGTCATCCCGAAGGGCTTCTTCCCCGTGCAGGACACGGGCGTGATCCAGGGCGTGAGCCAGGCCGACCAATCCGTCTCCTACGCCGCCATGGCCGAGCGCCAGCAGGCGCTGGCCCGCGCGATCCTGCAGGATCCGGACGTGCAGAGCCTGACCTCCTTCATCGGGGTCGACGGATCGAACGTCACGCTCAATTCCGGCCGCTTCCTGATCAACCTGAAGCCCCGGGAGGCGCGCACGGCCGGCGCCTCCGAGATCATCCGGCGCATCAACCGGGCGAGCGCCGAGATCAGCGGCGTGCGCCTGTTCCTGCAGCCGGTACAGGATCTGACCATCGACACGGCGGTCTCGGCGACCCAGTACCAAGTCATCCTGGAGAGCCCGAACCTCGACGCGTTCGAGACCTGGGTGCCGCGCTTCACCGAGGCGCTGGCGCGCTCGCCCGTCGTCGCGGACGTGGCCAACGACTACCAGGGCCAGGGCTTGGCCGCCTACATCACCATCGACCGGCCGACGGCCGGCCGCTACGGCATCACGCCGGCGACCATCGACAACGCCCTCTACGACGCCTTCGGCCAGCGCATCATCTCGACGATCTTCACCCAGTCGAACCAGTACCGGGTGATCCTCGAGGCCGACCCGGCTTTGCACCGGACGCTGGACAGCCTCGACACGATCTACCTGCCCTCCTCCACCGCGACCAACGGGCAGGTGCCGCTCTCGGCGGTGGCGCGGGTCTCGGAGCGGCGGGCCCCGCTGCTGATCTCGCATCTCGGCCAGTTCCCGGCCACCACCGTGTCGTTCAACCTCGCGCCCGGCGCCGCGCTCGGCGAGGCGATCGGGGCGATCGATAAGGCCAAGGCCGAGATCGGCCTGCCGGATTCCTTCCGGGTGGTGCCGCAGGGCTCGGTCTTCGCCTTCCAGGCGGCACTCGGCAACGAGCTGTTCCTGGTCATGGCCGCGATCGTGACCGTCTACATCGTGCTCGGCGTGCTCTACGAGAGCTTCATCCACCCGATCACGATCCTGTCGACGCTGCCCTCGGCGGGCATCGGGGCGCTGCTCGGCCTGATGCTGTTCGGGCTCTCGCTCGACATCATCGCGATCATCGGCATCGTGCTCCTCATCGGCATCGTGAAGAAGAACGCGATCATGATGATCGACTTCGCGCTCCAGGCCGAGCGCGAGGACGGGATGGATCCGCGCGAGGCCATCTACCAGGCCTGCCTGCTGCGCTTCCGCCCGATCCTGATGACGACCTTGGCCGCCCTGTTCGCGGCCCTTCCGATGATCTTCGGCACGGGCGTGGGTTCCGAGCTGCGCCAGCCGCTCGGCATCTGCATCGCGGGCGGCCTGATCGTCAGCCAGGTGCTGACGCTGTTCACGACGCCTGTGATCTACCTCGCCTTCGACCGGCTGGAGCGCCGCGTCACGGGCCGCCGCGGGCCGGACCTCGGCGCGAGCGAGGCGCTGCCGTGAGGCGCGACGCTTCTGCAGAACTCCCTCCCCCCTCTGCGGGGGAGGGTGGCCCCCGAAGGGGGTCGGGAGAGGGGAACCCGGCTTCCGGCACGGGGGCGGCGCGCGATGACGGGCGGTTCGCCAAGCCCACCCCGCATCTGCGCGCCTTCGCCCGGGAGCAGCGCCAGCTTCGCACCAAGGCCGAGGACGCGCTCTGGCAGCAGGTGCGCGGCGGCCGCTTCCGCGGGCTGAAGTTCCGGCGCCAGGTTCCGATCCCGCCCTATATCGCCGACTTCCTCTGTGCCTGCGCCCGTCTGATTGTGGAACTCGACGGTGCCCCCCACGAGGTGGACGCGCGCCGCGACCGCGACGCCGCGCGCGATGCCTGGCTCCGCGCGCAAGGCTTCGAGATCCTGCGTTTCCCGAACGACCTTGTTCTGAGTAATCTTGCTCTCGTCCTCGACAGGGTCGGCGCGGCCGTCGCGGCGCGGCAGGGTCGCGATCTGTCCGGCACCGTCGCTCCCCTCTCTGCGGGACTTTGTCCCGACCGACCCGGCCTGACGGCCGGCCCACCCTCCCCCGCAGAGGGGGGAGGGCAGGCGGGGCGCGCGGGGAGCCCCCTCCCGTGAACATCTCCGAGCCCTTCATCCGGCGCCCGGTGGCGACCACGCTGCTGACCATCGGCGTGCTGCTCGCCGGCATCTTCGCCTTCCTGAAACTGCCGGTGGCGCCGCTGCCGCAGGTCGATTTCCCGGTCATCCTCGTCCAGGCGCAGATGGCAGGCGCTTCCCCCGAGACCATGGCCACTACGGTCGCGGCGCCGCTCGAGCGCCGGCTCGGCGCCATCGCGGACGTCAACGAGATGACGTCCACGAGCTCGCTCGGCACGGTGCGCATCGTCCTCCTGTTCGGGCTCAACCGCGACATCGACGGGGCCGCCCGCGACGTGCAGGCGGCGATCAACGCCGCGCGCGCCGACCTGCCCTCCGCGCTGCGCACCAACCCGACCTACCGCAAGTTCAACCCCGCCGAGTCGCCGATCATCATCCTGGGGCTGACCTCGGACACGCTGACGCCGGGCCAGCTTTACGATTCCGCCGCCACGGTCGTGCAGCAGAAGCTCTCGCAGCTGCCGGGCGTCGGCAACGTCGATATCGGCGGCTCCTCGCTCCCGGCGGTGCGCGTCGAACTCGATCCGACCGCGCTCTTCAACTACGGCATCGGGCTCGAGGGCATCCGGGCGGCGCTCGCCTCCGCCAACGCCAACTCGCCCAAGGGCGACATCGACGTCGGCGACCGCCGCTACCAGCTCTACGCCAACGATCAGGGCCGCAAGGCCGAGGATTACCGCGACATCGTGGTGGCCTACCGCAACGGGGCGGCGGTGCGCCTCACCGATGTCGGCAAGATCAAGGACGGGGTCGAGGACCGGCGCAACCTCGGCCTCGTCAACGGCCGGCAAGGCGTGATCCTGTTCGTCTACAAGCAGCCGGGCTCGAACGTCGTCGAGACGATCAAGGGCGTGAAGGACGCGCTGCCGCAGATCGCGGCGGCGCTGCCCGGCGGCATCGAGATCAAGCTGACGGGCGACCGCAGCGCCACCATTCGGGCGACGCTCGCGGCGACCGAAGAGACCCTGCTGATCGCCGTCGCCCTGGTGATCCTGGTGGTCTACGCCTTCCTGCGCTCGGCCAGGGCCACGCTGATCCCGGCGGTCGCGGTGCCGATCTCGATCGTCGGCACCTTCTCGGCGATGTACCTGCTGGGCTTCTCGCTCAACATCCTGTCGCTGATGGCGCTGATCATCGGCACGGGCTTCGTGGTGGACGACGCCATCGTGGTGCTGGAGAACATCCAGCGCCACATCGAGATGGGCAAGTCGCGCGTCGAGGCGGCGCTCGCGGGCGCGCGCGAGGTCGGCTTCACGGTGGTGTCGATGAGCCTGTCGCTCGTCGCCGTGTTCCTGCCGATCCTGCTGATGGGCGGCCTCGTCGGGCGCATCTTCCTCGAATTCTCGCTCACCCTGTCGCTGGCGATCCTGATCTCGCTGGTGCTCTCGCTCACCACCACGCCGATGATGTGCGCGCGCCTCCTCAGGCCCGAGCGGCAGGCCGGGCGCCCGAACATCGTGCTGCGCGCGCTGGAGGGCGGCTTCGAGGCGATGCTCCGGGCCTACGCCCGCACGCTCACCATCGCGCTGCGCCATCCCCGCCTCGTGCTGCTCTCGCTGCTGGCGACGGTGGGCCTCAACGTCTACCTCTACGTCATCGTGCCGAAGGGCTTCTTCCCCGAGCAGGACACGGGCCAGATGATGGGCGGCATCCAGGCCGACCAGCGCATCTCGTTCCAGTCCATGGAGAAGAAGATGCGCGAGGCCGCGGCCATCGTGCAGGCGGACCCGGCGGTGGACAGCGTCGTCGCCTTCACGGGCGGCCGCGGCACCAACTCCGCCAACGCCTTCATCGGCCTTAAGCCCCGCTCCGAGCGCGACCCGATCTCGACCGTGATGAACCGGCTGCGCCCGAAGCTCGCGCGGGTGGCGGGCGCGCGCCTCTACGTCTTCCCGCGCCAGGACCTGCAGATGGGCGGGCGCCAGAGCTTCGCCCAGTACCAGTACAGCCTCCAGGGCGACACCGCGGCGGAGCTCTACGCGGCGGCGCCGAAGCTCGTCGCGATGCTGCAGAAGGACCCGACCTTCTCCGACGTCACCTCCGACCAGCAGGAGGGGGGCCTGGAGAGCCGCATCGTGATCGACCGGGCCACCGCCTTCCGGTACGGCATCACCCCCGACAAGATCGACAACACCCTCTACGACGCCTTCGGCCAGCGGCAGGTCTCGACGATCTACAACCCGCTGAACCAGTACCACGTCGTGATGGAGATCGACCCGCGCTACCTGGAGACGCCGGAGAGCCTGAAGCAGATCTACATCTCGACCTCGGGCGGCAAGGCGCGGGGCTCGGCCACCACCAACGCGGTCGCCGGCACGGTGGCGGCGGGCGGGGCCGCCAACGTCAACGCCACCACCACGGGCGCGGCGACCACCACCGACACCGCCTCGGCCATCGCGGCCGATTCCGCCCGGAACGCCGCGGCCAACGCCATCGCGGCGTCCAAGGGCGGCGCCTCCTCGGCCGCGCCCGTCTCCTCCGCCAAGGAGACCATGATTCCGCTCTCGGCCTTCGCCCGCTTCGAGACCGGCAACGCGCCCGTGCAGGTGAGCCACCAGGGCCTGTTCGTGGCGACCACGATCTCGTTCAACCTCGCGCCCGGCAAGAGCCTGTCGGACGCGACCGCGGCGATCGAGCGGGCGATGGCGGAACTGCGCCTGCCGGCCACGATCCACGGCTCGTACTCGGGCGCGGCGAAGAACTACCAGTCGAGCGCATCGCGCCAGCCGCTGCTGATCCTGGCCGCGATCCTGGCCGTCTACGCGGTGCTCGGCATCCTGTACGAGAGCTTCGTGCACCCGCTCACCATCCTCTCGACGCTGCCCTCGGCCGGCATCGGCGCGGTGCTGGCGCTCTTGGTGACCGGCACCGAGTTCTCGATCGTGGCGCTCATCGCGGTGTTCCTGCTCATCGGCATCGTGAAGAAGAACGCGATCATGATGGTCGACTTCGCCCTCGACGCCGAGCGCACGCGCGGGCTCGCGCCGGCGGAGTCGATCACCGAGGCCTGCCTCTTGCGCTTCCGCCCGATCATGATGACAACCTTGGCCGCACTGCTCGGTGCGGCGCCGCTGATCGTCGGCGGCGGCGAGGGCGCCGAGCTGCGCCAGCCCCTCGGCATCGCCATCGTGGGCGGCCTGATCGTGAGCCAGATCCTGACCCTCTACACCACCCCCGTCGTCTACCTCGCCCTCGACCGGCTCCGGCACCGGGTCAACGCCCGGCGCCGTCGGCGGGGCGGACCCGCGGTGCTGCAGGCGGGGGAGTGAGCGTGTCGGACGTCTTGAAGACGCCCTCCCCGCCTCGTGGGGAAGGAACCCGCTCGACGCGACCAGCTGCCGGACAGGCCACCCTCCCTCCCCCCTCTGCGGGGGAGGGTGGCCCCTGCGTGAGCAGGAGTCGGTCGGGACGAAGTCCCGCAGAGAGGGGACACCGCTTCAGGATAAAGCGCGCCCTTCATGCAGGCTGCGCCCTGGCTGGAAGCCGGGCTCCCCTCTTGCGGGACTTCGTCCCGGCCCGCCCTGCTTCGCAGGGTACCCTCCTCCGCAGAGGGGGGAGGGGGATCGCGCTCGCGCTGGCCCTCACCGCCCTCACCGGCTGCGTCGTCGGCCCGGACTATTCGCGCCCCTCCGTCGAGACCCCGCTCGCCTTCAAGCAGGGCGGCGCCCGCGAGGACAGCGCGGCGCAGGTGGCAGCGAGGAAGAACTGGCGCGCCGCCGCCCCCAACGACCACGCCGAGCGCGGCGACTGGTGGCGCGTGTTCAACGACCCGGCCCTCGACCGGCTGATCCGCCTCGTCGATGTGGACAACCAGACGCTCCGCCAGTCGGTCGCAGCCTACCGGCAGGCCCGCGCCATCGTCGAGCAGGCCCGTGCCGCGCTCTACCCGACCGTCGTCGGCGCGCCCTCCATCACGCGCCAGCGCGTCGCCGGCACCGAGCGCACCAGCGTGGCGCTGCTCGGCCAGGCGAGCTGGGAACTCGACCTGTTCGGCGGGATCCGGCGCAACCTCGAGAGCCAGACGGCCCTGGCCCAGGCGGATGCCGCGCAGCTGGCGCTGACCCGGCTCGCCATCCAGGCGGAGGTCGCGACGAACTACTTCTCGCTGCGCTACGCCGACTCGCTGCAGAAGCTGCTCAACGAGAACGTCGAGAACTTCAAGCGCACGCTCCAGATCACCGAGAACCAGTACAACGCGGGCGTCGCCGCCCGCTCCGACGTGATCACCGCCCAGACCCAGGTCCAGACCACGCAGGCCTCCGCGGTCGCGGTCGGCCTCACCCGGGCGACCTTCGAGCACGCCATCGCGACGCTGATCGGGCGCCCGCCCTCCGAGCTGAGGCTGCCGGTCAACCTGCTGCCGAACCGCCCGCCCGCGGTGCCGGTCGGCATCCCCTCGGACCTCCTGGAGCGGCGCCCGGACGTCGCCCAGGCCGAGCGCCTCGTGCAGTCGCAGAGCGAGCAGATCGGGGTGGCGGTCGCGGCCTTCTACCCGACCGTGACGCTCTCGGCCTCCGGCGGCATCTCGGGCGCGACCCGTAACGGGCTCCTGTCGGCGGCCAACCAGGTCTGGTCGGTCGCCGCCTCCGGCACCGAGGTCCTGTTCGACGGCGGCGCCCGCTCGGCCGCGCTCCAGGCGGCGCGCGCCGGCTACGATGCGTCGGTCGCCAACTACCGGCAGACCGTGCTCTCGGCCTTCGCGGAGGTCGAGAACGGACTCGCGGGCGTCCGCATCCTCGCCCGCCAGCAGGCGGCGCAGGACGAGGCCGTGACCTCCGCCCGGCGCGCGGTCGAGATCACGCTGAACGAGTACCGGGCTGGCACCCAGAACTTCACCACGGTGGTGACCGCCCAGAACCTGCAGCTCACGAACGAGGTCGCAGCGCTGCAGATCCGGCTCAACCGCTTCACCACCGCGATCACCCTCGTGCGCGCGCTCGGCGGCGGCTGGGACGCGCGCAGCCTGCCCGGCGACGCCGAGCTGAAGGGCCCGCGCCTGCCGATCGACCTGAGCCCGGCCGTGCGGGTGGAGGAGTAGGGGGAACGCCCGCACCTGCACCATGTTGACGGTGCAGTTTCGCTGCGCTGCCGCGCTTGCGGGGAGTCCGACCATGCCCGAACCCGAGAACGAGGCCGAACTGAAGGACGACGCCGCCTGCGGCGTCGAGCCGGCGCCGCCCTGCACGCTGGTGATCTTCGGTGCGATGGGCGACCTGACCAAGCGCCTGCTGATGCCCTCGCTCTACAACCTCGCGGGCAGCGGCCTGCTCGACCAGGACTTCAAGATCCTCGGCGTCGATCACAACGACAACACCGACGAGGGCCTGCGCAAGGCGCTCTCCGAGGCGCTGGAGGACTTCTCCAAGGATCCGGACTCGGAGTTCCACACCGACCGCATCGACCCGCGAAGCTGGGGCTTCGTGCGCGAGCGCATCCACTTCCTCAAGGGCGACTTCGAGGATCCCGCCCTGTTCGCGGCGCTCGGCGAGCGTATCCAGGACAACGCGGTGTTCTACCTCGCGGTGGCAGCGCGCTTCTTCGGCACCGTGGTGGAGGGCTTGGGGAAGGCCGGCCTGCTCAAGCAGACGGACGGCACCTTCCGCCGCGTGGTGATCGAGAAGCCGTTCGGCCAGGACCTCGAATCCGCCAAGGCGCTCAACGCCCGCATCCTGAAATGCGCCGACGAGAGCCAGTTCTACCGGATCGACCACTTCCTCGGAAAGGAGACCGTGCAGTCGATCCTGGCGATGCGCTTCGCCAACGGCATGCTCGAGCCGGTCTGGCGGCGCGAATACGTCGACAGCGTGCAGATCACCGCCGCCGAGACGGTCGGCGTCGAGGAGCGCGGCGGTTTCTACGAGCCGACCGGAGCGCTGCGGGACATGGTGCCCAACCACCTGTTCCAGCTGCTCTGCATGGTGGCGATGGAGCCGCCGAACTCCTTCGGCGCGGAGGCCGTGCGCGACGAGAAGGCGAAGCTCGCCGAGGCTGTAAAGCCGATCCCGCCGTCGGACGCGGTGCGCGGCCAGTACACGGCCGGCCGGCTCGAGGGGCACGATCTCCCGGCCTACCGCGACGAGCACGACGTGGCGCGCGACTCCGTGACCGAGACCTACGTCGCGCTGAAGCTGGAGATCGACAACTGGCGCTGGGCAGGCGTGCCGTTCTACCTGCGCACCGGCAAGCGCATGGCGGCCCGGCGGACCGAGATCGCGGTGCTGTTCAAGCCCGCGCCCTTCCGGCTGTTCGAGGGACACGGCGTCGACCCGCTGACGCCGAACGTGATGCGGATCACCATCGACCCGCAGCACGGTGCGGCGACCGAACTCAACGTGAAGGTGCCCGGCCCGAAGATGCGCATCGGCCGGGTCCGCACCAGTTTCCGCTACGCCGACTTCTTCGCGAACCCGCCGAATGTCGGCTACGAGACGCTGCTCTACGACTGCATGACCGGCGACGCGACCATGTTCCAGCGCGCCGACAACATCGAGGCGGGCTGGGCGGCAGTCGATCCGCTGCTGAAGGGCTGGCCGCAGGCAGACGTCGCCTTCTACCCGGTCGGCAGCGACGGGCCGCGGGAAGCGGACGACCTGCTCGCCCGCGACGGGCGCCACTGGCTGGGGCTCGACGGCGAGACGGATTGAAGTTCCGGGATCCCGAAGGGACGCGTCCCTTCGGCCGGGTGCCGGGGCGGCGCCCCGGCCGACCTCACGCCTCCGCCAGCAGATCCGCCTCCGCGAGCGTCCCGAGCGCGTCGTGGTGCAGGAGCGCGACGCCCGTGGCGGCGGCGAGCTTGCGGGCGGCCGGGGTGAAGCCCGCGTTCGACACCACCGCCGCGGCGTCCGCCTCCCAGTAGCGCCGGGCGGCCGCCGCCTCCTGCACCGCCGCGTTGCCGACCGGCTTGCCGTAGCGCTTGCACTGCACGACGAGCCGGGTGCGCCCGCGCGTCGCCACGATGTCGGCGCCCTGGTCGCCGCTCGCGGGGGTCGGGTGGGCGCGCCAACCCGCCGCCTTCAGCCGACCGAGGCAGAATTGCTCGTAGCCGATCCCGTCCTCGGGCGGCGCATCCTCTTCGGGAAGGTCGGCGGCCTCCGCCACCGCCTCGACGATGGCGAGCGCCTCAGGCCTACGCGCCACGACGTAGTCGGGAAAGCGCGCCTCCAGCTGCGGCAGGACCGTGCGGTCGAGGAAGTAGTCGCGCTCGCGCAGCCAGCTGTCGCGGATCTCGTTGCCGTAGGCGTCCACGAAGCACTCCTGGCGTCGGCGCAGCGCCAGGGTCTCGGCGTGCCGGCGCGCGATCCGGCGCACGCGGGACCGGAAGCGGCCGGGCCGGCCGATGTGGCGCAGCAGGACGAGGCCGAGCCCCGCCGCCGTCGCCACGAGGGCGGGCGGCCCGTAGACGAGGCCGAGGGCGAGGCCCGCCACGCTCGCCCAGAACAGGCGGGCGACGAGGCTGGGCCGGCCGGGCATGGAGCCTTGCAATGCACCCTCGCTGGGAGACCGGGCGGGCGCGCGGAGGACCCGCGCACCGAGCGGTCATCGCAGCCGGCCCTTGCCCGATCTCTAACGGCGTCCGGCCCGAGGCCGCGACGCGCCCGATCCCCTGTGGATCGCTCGGGCCCTACGCCGCGCCGGCGTCGCCCAGTCCCTTGCGGCGCTTCTGGCCGAGCCCCATCGCGCGGGCGAGGTCCGAGCGGGCGGCCGCGTAATTCGGCGCCACCATCGGATAGTCGGGCGACAGGTTCCAGCGCTCCCGATACTGCTCCGGCGTGAGGTCGTGACGCGCGCGCAGGTGCCGCTTCAGGGACTTGAACTTCTTCCCGTCCTCCAGGCAGATCAGGTATTCGGGCCGGATCGAGCGGCCGACCGGCACCGCCGGCACGCGGGCCGACGCAGCCTCGGCCTCCGGCGCTCGGCCGAGCCTATTCAGGGTTGTGTGGACCGCTCCGATCAGGTCGGACAGCTCGGCTGGAGAGACCGCGTTTCTGCTGATGAAGGCCGAGACGATCTCTGTTGTCAGGCCGACGTAATCCGGCCCTGCGCCGCTCCCGGTGCTCATCCCCAGCCTCTCCTTCCTTGAAGACAACACTCGGTCCATCGTGCGAGAGACCGACGACCGCACTGCAGGCGGCACATTCAAGGTTGTCCGGCGCGGGGTACTATGATTTCAAATCTCTCGAAGCAACCTGTAAAATCGAAACGCTCTCTAGAGACGTGCCGACTGTTGCAGGAACATCAGGACTCGGCGGCGCACCCTTCCGGCACTTGCGGTTCCGGGGAGCGGAGCGGACGTGCATCCGGGGCGGCGATGGGCTAAGCATCGGGCGCCGGAGCGGTGGCCGTTCCGCCGAGCGCCTTGTTGGCACGGGAAGCGGGCTCCGGTCCGCGGACGGGAGCGGCGGCCTTGAGCACCTACCGGTTCGACGCCTTGCTGAACCCGCGCACCGTCGCCCTGGTGGGGGCGGGCGAGCGCGAGGGCTCGCTCGGGCGGGCCGTGCTGGAGAACCTGCGGGCGGCAGGCTTTCCGGGCCGCGTCCTGCCGGTCAACCCGAGCCACGCGAGCGTGGCGGGCTATCCGTGCGTTCCCCAGGTCTCCGACCTCGCCGAGACGCCCGATCTCGTGGTCATCGCCGCGCCGCCCGCCGCTGTCCCGGACATCGTCGCGGATGCGGGCCGGATCGGCGCGCGCGCGGCCGCGATCCTGACCGCGCATCTCGGCAGCGGTCCGGACGATCCGGGCCCGCGCGCCAGGGCGATCGCCCGCGCCCACGGCCTGCGCCTGCTCGGGCCCGACAGCGCCGGGCTGGTGGTGCCGTCAGCCCGCCTCAACGTCAGCCTGTTCGCCCACATGCCGCAGGCGGGCGACCTCGCGCTGGTCTCGACATCGGGCACCGTCGCGGCGGCGATCGTCGCCTGGGCGAGCCGGCACGGGGTCGGCCTCTCGGCGGCCCTCGCCCTCGGCAGCGCCAGCGACGTGGACATGGCCGACTGCCTCGACCACTTCGCGGGCGATTACCGCACCCGGGCGATCCTGCTCTGCCTCGACCAGATCGACAACGCCCGCCGCTTCATGTCGGCCGCCCGCGCGGCGGCGCGCTCGAAGCCCGTGGTGGTGCTCCGCAGCGGGCGACACCTGCCCCACCCCGCCGCCTCCGGCAGCCACGCGCCCGAGACCCATACGGGCGCGCTCGCCAAGCCGGACGCCGTCTACGCCGCCGCCTTCCGCCGCGCTGGCCTGCTCGCCGTGCAGGATCTCGACGAGATGTTCTCGGCCGTCGAGACGCTCGGGCGCCAGCGCCCCTTCCCGGGCCGCCGGCTCGCCATCCTGACGAACGGGCGCGGCGTCGGCCAGCTCGCCGCCGACCGCCTGGCCGAGCGCGGCGGCACCCTGGCTGCGGTGACGCCCACCGACGGCTTCGCGGCCGAGAGTCCAATCGAGAACCCGGTCGATCTCGGCATCGACGCGGACGGGCCAGCCTTCGCGGCGGCCCTCAAGCCGCTGCTGGCCGACCGGGAGAACGACGCGGTGCTGGCGATCCACGTGCCGACTGCCCGCTCGAACGCCGCCGCGGTGGCCGAGGCGGTCGCCGGGACGGTGCAGGCCGCGCGCGCCGGCACGACGCGCAGGAAGCCGGTCTTCGCGGTCTCCCTCGGCGCGGACGAGGCGGAGGGGGCCGCCCTCTCGGCCGCCGGCATCCCGCGCTTCTCGACCGATTCCGAGGCGGTCGAGGGCTTCCTCCACCTCGTGCGCTACCGCGAGGCGCAGGACGACCTGATGCGCACGCCGGACTCGCTGCCGCGCGACTTCCACGCCGACACCCAGGCCGCCCGGGGCATCGTCGCCCGGGCGCTGCGCCAGGGCGCGACCTGGCTCGACCCGATCTCGGTGATGGAGCTCTTGGAAGCCTACGACATCGCCTCGGTGCCCCTGACGCTGGCCCCCGACATCGACGCGGCCGCGGCCGCCGCCTGGCCGGTGATCGCGGCCGGCGGCGCGGTCGCGCTGAAGGTGGTCTCACCCGACGTGGTACACAAATCCGACATCGGCGGCGTGCATCTCGACCTCACCAGCGAGGCCGACGTGCGGGGCGCCGCCCGCGCGATCCTGGCCCGCGCCCGGCGCGAGCGGCCCGAGGCACGCATCACGGGCTTCGCCGTGCAGCCGATGGTGCGGCGGGGCCGCCGCCGCGAGCTGATCGCGGGGCTCGCCGAGGACCCGACCTTCGGGCCCGTCGTGGTGTTCGGGCGCGGCGGCACCGCGGTCGAGGTGATCGACGACCGGGCGCTCGGCCTGCCGCCCCTCGACCTCGCCCTCGCCGAGGACCTGATCTCGCGCACCCGCGTGGCGCGGCGGCTGGAAGCCTACCGCGACGTGCCGGCCGCCGACATGCGGGCCATCGGGCTGACGCTCGTCAAGCTCGCCCAGCTCGCCGCCGACCTGCCCCAGGTGCGCGAGCTCGACATCAACCCGCTGCTCGCCGACGAGACCGGCGTCGTGGCGCTCGACGCCCGGGTGCGGATCGGGCGCGGCTTCCCGGACCGCCGGGTCGGGCGCGGCCACCCGCGCTTCGCCATCCGGCCCTACCCAACCGCCTGGATGCGGACGATGTCGCTCAAGGGCCGCGCCATCCACGTCCGCCCGGTCCGGCCCGAGGACGAGCCGCTGTTCCGGGCCTTCTTCGCGACAATCGATCCGGAGGACGTGCGGCTGCGCTTCTTCGCGCCCGTGCGCGAGTTCAGCCACGCCTTCCTGGCCCGGCTGACGCAGCTCGACTACGCCCGCGCCATCGCGTTCGTGGCGCTCGACGAATCCGCGGCCGAGGAGGGCCGCCGGATGCTCGGCGCCGTGCGCCTCCACGCCGACGCCAACGGCGAGAGCGGAGAGTTTGCCATCCTGATCCGGACGGAGGCCCGCGGCACGGGGCTCGCCTACGCGCTGATGCGGCTGATGATCGACTGGGCGCGCTCGGAGGGCATCGCCCGCGTGGAGGGCTCGGTGCTCGCCGAGAACCGCCCGATGCTCGCGGTCTGCCGCCGCCTCGGCTTCAGCCAGCACCCGGATCCGGAGGATGCCGGGATGGTCACGGTGAAGCTGCCGCTGACGCAGGCCGCATGAGCTGCCGCGCGAGTTAGAACGGCCGCGAATCCGGCAGGCGCGCCGCCGCGACCTCCTCGGGCGTCGGCAGGCGGCGCAGGACGAGTTCCCGGCTCCGGTCCGCCTCCACCAGCCCCAGCCCCGCGAAGGCGTCGAGCCAGCCGTCCATCGGCCAGAAGCCGTGGCGCGCGTGGAAGCGGTTGGCGTTGCGCACGATGTCGGCGACGTGCTGCACCGGCGGGTCGTAGGCCGGGTGGTGCTGGTGCCACGCACGGCCCTCGGCCGCGAACAGCACCGGTACCCCGGCCTCAGCCGCCCGGAAGGCGAGATCGGTGTCCTCGGCGCCGTAGCCGTCGAAACCCTCGTCGAAGCCGCCGAGGCGATCGTAGGTCGAAGCCCGCACCGCGAAGGCGAGTGACCAGAACAAGCCGGGCTGGGGCGCCGGCACGACGCCCGTCTGGGGGAAGCTGCGCACCGGGTGGAGCCGCCCCGCCGCGTCGAGGTCGGCCGCCCGCCAGCCATCCCGCACGGCGCCGGCCGGCAGGTAGGAGACCGCGCAGCAGATCAGCGCGTCGTGCTCCGCCGCGCGGCCCCCGAGGCCAGCCACGAGGTCGGCCGAGGGGATGCAGTCCACGTCGAGGAAGACCAGGATGTCGCCGGAGGCCGCGCGCCGCCCGGCGTTGCGGGCGGCAGCGAGTGGCAGGCCGGCGCCGTCGAGCATCAGCCGCCGCAGCGGGAAGCCGTGGTCGGGCAGGGACGCGTCGTCGCCGCCCATCTCGACCACGATGCACTCGGCCGGGTGCGCGCCGCGCCCGAGGCCTTCGAGCAGGCGCAGCAGGTGGGCCCGGCGGCCCTTGTTCAGGGTGATGACGCTGGTGGGCACGGGGGCTGTTCCGATCTCAGATCCGATCTCAGACCGCGACGAAGCGCTCGTGCGGCCCGCAGAGCCGCTCGATCATCTGCGCCTCCAGGCGGAACCCCTCCGGGTCGTCGGCGATCAGGTCAGTCGTCTGCGAGGCGTGGGCGTTGACCGCCCGCACCTTGGCGTCCCGGTGCGCGGAGACGTCGAGGCGGTAGCCCCGCGGCTCGGGCCCGACCTCGGTCTCGGGTGGTAGGGTCCAGCCCCAGACCGGATACTCGTAGACCCGGGCCATCCCGAGTCGGGGCCGGGCGAGCGCCACGATCGCGGCCGAGGCCTGGTGGTCGCAGTGCGGGTCGTGCCGCCAGGTCACGAAGACCGCGCCCGCCCCGCAGGCGCGCGCGGCCTCCGCCACCGCGTTCGCGGCGGCCTCCGCGGTCGGCCCGTCGCTCGGCACGTGGGCGTCCGGCAGGCGCAGGAAGCTGACGTCCTCCGGTCCCATGCCGAGTTCGGAGACGGCGCGCCGGGTCTCGTCCTCGCGCAAGGACCGCAGGCGCTCGGGCGGGTAGAGCTTCGAGTGGGTGTGCGAGCCGCAGCCGTCGCTGACCACGACGAGTCTCACCGGCCGGCCGAGCCGGCGCGCCTCGGCGATCAGGCCGCCGCAGCCGAGGCTCTCGTCGTCCGGGTGCGGCGCGACCACCACGAGCCCGCCCGCACCCACGAGCGTCGCCAGATCCGCGACGGGGAGCCGATCGGCGGCGGTGAGGAAGTCGTCGACACGCATGGCGCACCCTTGAAGCCGGCGGGATGCGCCGTCCTGTACGGACCGGCAGATGAATGCGGGCTGAGAGCCGGGCGCGCCTACCTGTCGTTCTCGGTGGTCAGGTCCTGCAGCCGTATGCCCTCGCTGCCGCCCCTGGCGTCGAGGCGCACGCCCGGCGAGGGCAGGTCGGTGAAGACGGCGCCGGCAGCCGCGAGCGCGCTGCGCAGGGCCGCGATCTGCCCGGCGGGCGGATCGCCGTAGCCCGCCTCGAAGTCGTGCACGAGCCGCTCGTCGAGGCCGACCTTGCGGGCGAGATCGGCCTCCGACCAGCCGAGCAGCCCCCGGGCCGCACGCGACTGTTCGGGGCTCATCGGCCGCGCCACCGCCCCGCTCTGACCGCCCTCGTCCGATCCCGCCACGATGCCTCTCCCGCCGATCTCCGTCCCCCGACTCGCGGGACAACGCCGATGCGGCGCGGTTCGGTTCCGCGCGGACGGCCCGGCGCGCGCGGAACCCGGGGACGGCGCCCTGCCCCGGCGCGGGCGCGCCTTGACCATAATTGTGCTGAAATTCTATCGGATTGGCGCTGGCGCACGTCCCGAACCCGAACCGGCCATCTGGCATCCGATCCACGGAGGCGTGCGGCGGGCCCCCACGGCCCGTTTGGCGAGCCACTTGCTGGCGCGCCACCTGGCGAAACCACGTGCGGCTCGGTCCGCGCCGCCCCGGGCAGGCGGTGGGACGGCCGAGCGAGAGGGGCGTGAACGATGAGAACGATCCGGATCGCCGCGCTGACCTGCGCGGCATTGGCCGCCAGCACGGTGACGGCGATCGAGGCCCGGGCGCAGAGCCCCAACATCTCCGGCTTCGGCCGCGCCAACCGCACCCCGGGCGGTGAGGAGAAGAAGCCCCAGTACGTGCCGCCGACGAAGCAGACCGAGAAGATCTTCCCGCTCGACGCCACGTGGACCGCGGTCAGCATCAACGGCAAGCCGTTCGCGGGTGCCGACCGCCCGAGCTTCATCATCGATAAGCAGTACCGCGCCCGCGGCTACGGCGGCTGCAACACCTTTGCGGCCACCGCCTTCCCGTTGCGCGACCAGCACCTCGCGGTCGGCCCTCTCGCGCTGACCAAGAAGCCCTGCGACAAGGGGTTGGCCGCCACAGAGCAGGCCTTCTTCGTCGCCCTGCGTACCGCCGCTCAGTGGGACTTGGTGGGCTCGCAACTCGTGCTGAAGAGCCCGAACGGCGAGCTGCGCTTCGATCGCGCTCTTTAACCCTTCGCTGACCATGCGGCCGGCTCGTCCCGCCGGATTCAGCCCACGTTGACCGCCTGCGGCGCCTTCTCCCCTCCGTGATCCACGGGCGGAGCGGCGTGCATGGCGGGCAGGATCGGGTTCGGGAACCAGGCCCCGCTGCGGGCGGAGAGCGCGCGCGATCCGCGCTTCGCCGTGCCGCGCAGCACGCATCCGGGCTCCCTCTGGCTCGCTGCCGCCGCCCCGCTCGCGGCGACGTTCCTGCTCCTCGCGATGCGCTTCGGCGCCTGAGGGCATTGGAGAACGAACTTCCAAGCGCAACCGCGCAGGCAGCAATACTCTTCCCCCATCCGCGAGCCGTCGCCGCGACAGGGAAAAGATTTGTCGAATCCTCAAGTTAGCCCGATTGCCGAGGGCGGGACGACGCGATATCGCCTGCCTTCGCTGCGGGCAGCCCGGGGACGAGATCCGGCGCGCCCGCATCCGAGACGGTTCGATAGAGGGAGATCGCGATGGCCGGCAGCGCAGAGACGACCACCGGGACACGACAGGTCGGGCACGGCCGGGTCTACGGCTCGATCACCGAGACGATCGGCAACACGCCCCTGGTGCGCCTGAACCGGCTGCCGAAGGAGCGCGGCGTCGAGGCCGAGATCCTGCTGAAGCTCGAGTTCTTCAACCCGATCTCGAGCGTGAAGGACCGCATCGGCGTCAACATGATCGACGCGCTGGAAGCCTCCGGCCAGCTCAAGCCCGGCGGCACGCTGGTCGAGCCGACCTCGGGCAACACCGGCATCGCGCTGGCCTTCGTGGCCGCCGCCCGCGGCTACCGCCTGATCCTGGTGATGCCCGAGACGATGTCGCTGGAGCGCCGCAAGATGCTAGCCTTCCTGGGCGCGCAGCTGGAGCTGACACCCGGCCCGCAGGGCATGAAGGGCGCGATCGCCAAGGCCGAGGAACTGCTGAACACCATCCCGGGCGCGGTGATGCCGCAGCAATTCTCCAACCCGGCCAATCCCGAGATCCACCGCAAGACCACCGCCGAGGAGATCTGGGCCGACACCAACGGCCAGCTCGACGCCTTCGTGGCGGGCGTGGGCACCGGCGGCACCGTGACGGGCGTCGGCGAGGTGCTGAAGCCCCGCCTGCCCAACCTGAAGGTCTTCGCAGTCGAGCCCGAGGATTCCCCGGTGATATCCGGCGGCCAGCCCGGCCCGCACAAGATCCAGGGCATCGGCGCGGGCTTCATCCCCGGCAACCTGCACACCGACATCCTCGACGGCGTGCTGAAGGTCTCGAACCAGACCGCCTTCGAGACCGCGCGCGATCTCGCCAAGTTCGAGGGCATCCCGGGCGGCATCTCGACGGGCGGCAACGTCGCGGCGGCGCTGGAGCTGGCAGGCCGGCCCGAGTTCAAGGGCAAGCGCATCGTCACCGTCGCCTGCTCGTTCGCCGAGCGCTACATCTCCTCGGCGCTGTTCGAGGGCATCGGCTAGCCCGAACCCGCGCGTCCGCGGCGGTCGCACTGTTCCGCTGCCGCCGCGGACGCAACCTCGCTGCGCGGCGTCTGTTGTCCCGGCCAGAGACAGGCCAGAGACATGCAGGAGCCGCGATGACGCCCGAGAGCAGCGAGCGCCCGACGCTCAAGGAGTTCGACGCCTACGCCGACCGCAACGGCCAGGATCTCGGCCAGGATTCGGCCCGCGACATCGGCCTGGCCCAGCGGACCCAGAGCGATCTGAAGCGCGACCCGCAGGGGCAGGCCGAGACCGCCCGCATCGCCTCCGGCACGCCGGGGCAGGACGCCACCGACGCAACGGAGGCCGAGACGCCCCGCGAGAATCTCGACCGCCTGCGCGGCGAGGGCCAGTCGGGCGCCACCGAGGAGGCGATCGAGCGCGCGACCGCCGCGGTCGGCCAGGACGACGGGAAGCGCTGATGAGCCCGCGCGAGCCCGAAACCGTCACCCGCAAGCCCGACGACGATGTCGGCACGCCCGGCTCGAGCCCGGCGGGCGGCGGCCGCCAGACCCAGGATCAGGCCGCGATCACCGACATGGATTCGGGCGGCCGCAGCGATGCCGAGCGCAACGCCGGCTGGGACGCGGGCGCCGCCGGCCAATCCCCACCCGCGCTCGGCGGCTCGTCCGGGGGTCATTCCGACCAGAAAGCAGCGCGCGGCCCCGAGGCCGGTCGCAAGGTCGCCGGGGGCCTGAGCAAGCCCGAGCGCGAGGAGGGCGCATGAGCGACGACAAGAAGCCCGACGACAAGCCCGCCAACATCGCGCCGGACGCGGTGAAGGACCCGAACGAGAAGACCGAGGGCAAGCCCGGCGAGGGCCCGCAGGGCGGCGGCACGCAGCGGGACGAGACGGACCCGGGCAGCAGCTGAGGGTTCGGCGCGCCGCTCCCCTCTCCCCGTGCGCGGAGAGAGGGCTCAGCCGACCCTGTTGTGGGCTGAGCGAGCCGGTAGGCGACGGTGAGAGGGCGGTGCCGGAAGAGACTCATCCGACGATACTCCCTCATCTCCGCTTTGCCTGCGCCTTCGCTTCCCGCAGGCACGACGAGGTGCCCGCGGGCCTCTCCCCTCCCGGCGGGGAGAGGGGGCACGCGGCATTCGAGCGACGTGAGTCCGATCAGCCCGACAACTCACCCGCCCGACGCTTGGCCGCGGCGACGGCCTCGTCCATCAGGCGGCCGAGGCCGTCCGCCCGCATCAGGATGTCGAGAGCCGCGGCCGTGGTGCCGCCGGGCGAGGTAACGTTCCGGCGCAGCTGCGCCGCCGGCTCGGGGCTGACATCCAGTAGGGCGCCCGCGCCGGTGACGGTCGCCCGGGCGAGCCGGGCCGCAACCTCGGGCGCGAGCCCGGCCGCGATGCCGGCCTCGGCCAGCGCCTCGACCAGCAGGAAGACGTAGGCCGGCCCTGAGCCCGAGACGGCGGTGACCGCGTCGATCTGAGCCTCCGCATCGAGCCACTCGGTGAGGCCCGCGGCCGAGAGCAACGCCTCCGCGACGGCGTGCTGATCGTCCGAGACCTCCGGGCTCGCCACCGCCCCGGTCGCGCCCCGCCCGATGCTGGCCGGCAGGTTCGGCATGGCCCGCACCACGGCGCGGGCACCGGGCAGGCGCGCCTTCAGGTCCGCGATGGTCTTGCCGGCCAGGATCGAGACGACGAGCGTATCCGGGCCGACGAGTGGTGCCAGCGCCGCGGCGGCCGCCTCCAGCCCCTGCGGCTTGATGCCGAGCACCAGCACAGCGCTCGGGGCCGGATCCGCCGGGTTCAGCGCGATCCCGCGCTCGGCGCAGAGCGCGGCGATCGCCTCGGACGGCGTCGGGTCGAGGATCGTGACGGCGCGCGGGTCGAGCCCGGCCTCCAGCCAGCCGGCGAGCATCGCGCCGCCCATCTTGCCGGCACCGACGAGGGTGAGGGAGGCGGGCAGGCGGGCAGGTGCGGTCATCGGGTGCGCAGGCTCCTCAGGCCTCGCCCTCGGTCTCGAACAGCACGGCGTCGAGGGCTTCGCGGGCCGTCTTGCCGGCCCAGAGGACGAACTGGAAGGCCTGATAGTAGCGCTCGCAGGCATCGACCGCCGACTTCATCAGCGTGGCGCATTGCGGGTGCGTCGGGATGATCCCGCCCGTCAGCAGGAGCGCGTGGCGGAACATCACCACGTTGTCGCTCGACCAGAGGTCGAAATGGCCGATCCAGAGCTGCTCGTTGACCAGCGCGATCAGCCGCAGCACCTCGACGCGCTGGCGCTCCGGCACCTTGAGGTCGAAGGCGCAGGCGACGTGCAGCGCCTCCATGTCCTCGATCCAGGTGAAGGCGAGGTGGTAGTCCGTCCAGCGCCCGGGGCTGGTGACGGACATCTCGTCGGTCTCGGCCCGGTCGAAGATCCAGTCGCGCAGGGAGGCCAGGCGCTCGACCACGTCGAGCGGGTGCTCGATCCGGTCCTGGTCTTCGATGTCGACGTGAAGCTGGGGCATGACGATCCGGACTGGCGGCCGGGGTCCGGCCGCAGTGGCATGATGTTGGTAATGCAACCGAGCGTCCAAACGCGCCCCAACGCAGTAAAGCTCGACCATCCGGGGTCTTGAGCGATGATGCGACGGGTCACGTTCTGTCGGTCATCGGTGCGCTCGGGCGAATCAGAACCTGACCGACTATAGACCGGGCGGGAGTCGCGACACAAAGCGGGCCGCCCGTCCGGTGAACAGGAAACGGAACCGCGGGCGCCGCTTCCCTGTGCAAAAGCCGAGCGCCCAGCGGCCCGGCTCAGACGCCCTCGCTCGCCCCCGCCGCGCTGCCGGCCCTGTCCCCGAGCTTGCCCTCCAGCACGGCGACGCGGGCGGCGAGCGCCTCGTTCTGGGTGCGTAGCGTGCTCACGAGGTCGCGCAGCACGTCGACCTCCTCGCGCGAGGCGATGTCCATGTCGCGGATCAGGCGCTCGAACTGAGCGCGGACCACGGTCTCGGCCTCCCGGCGCACGCCCTGCGCGGCCCCGGCCGCGTCGGTCATGATCCGGGCGAAATCGTCGAACAGGCGGTTGGAGGGGGGCATGGTCGTCTCCCAGGGCGCCGGACGTGCGGCTTGGCTCTGCGGGCCGGCATCTCACGCGGGGGGCCCGGAAGGGAATCCCGGACGGCCGCGGCAATCTGCCTGCATCCACAGGCGCCGCTCCGCCAGTCCTCTGATAAGGAAACGGGGCCC